>NZ_OZ034983.1:2151881-2459292 GCF_964030845.1 Candidatus Fukatsuia endosymbiont of Tuberolachnus salignus | reverse complement strand
CATGCCTTGTACGGTGCCACCACTTTTTGGCAAGGAAAGTTCAGTAACTTTGATGCCCTGTTTTGAATTTTGCATAGCAGATCCCTGACAGGCCAAAAGAGGCCTGTTTTATTGAGTGATGTGTTATTTATTTTGTAAGAAGTTTAATCACGAATGGTATAACGAATGTGTAAAATGATATCGTTTAAGCTTTGTAACAACAGGTGCTGTTTATGTCCGGATTCGGTCGCGTTGGGGAAACGCAGCACTAACGTGCCAGGATCATTGATGTTGATACCTTCAAAAGGCAGGTATTTTCCGTCATTGAAATCCAGTTGAAACTGTCCACTGTCATTCATACCACGTGATACCGCAATGGCGGTACAACCTTTCGGAAGTGGGGTCGTACCCAGGTAACTTAGGGTTGCCTGAACATCCTGATAAGGGCCTAATAGCATCGGTAAACTGACACTGATTTGTTTGATACGCTTTTTGTGGTTACTGCCCGGTAATACTTCATCGGGGTAATCATCACCGATATTGAGCGCCGAGAGCGTGATCGAAGCAGATAAAATCCCGTTTTCAATTTTCAGCTGATGTTTTTCATCATCTTCGGGAAAAAGCGACGATGGGGTGTCTTGAGGATCAGAACCGCTTTGGGGCTCAGGGATTTTACTGGTCAGCAACCACGTAATTTTTTCTGCTAAATCAAAGCCGCGTTCAAAGGCCAATCCTTTATACACCTCCGCCAAAGAAACAGTACGTTCCACTTCCAACGCCCTGGCTTCCCACTGTAAATAAGCTGTTTCCATTGTAGCCAAATTCAGCATCAGTTTTTCGCCACTGAGTAGCCCCGCATAAGTGTCTTGCCAGACTCCTGCTTTGATAAATTTGTGGGAGTCTTTCCCGGTTTCCCACAGCCAAGCACGTTCTGCCATATGACAACGTGAGAGTGTTTGGTCATAGAATCCTTGATAAATGGTCATTAATTGCCCGCGCAACCAACTATAGAGCTTTTGATTACTGAATTTACTCTGTAGGAGTGATAATTGATCCTGGATGTGTGCTTGTTGCATCTCTAAGTATTTTTTTTGCATATCCGCCGCTTGGATACGAATATTTAATCCATTAATCTGTGCGGTTAACTGATCAATTTCTAACCTTGCGCTCTCACGTTGAATATCCCATTCCTCACGACGGCGGCGATACATCTCAAATTGCGAGGTTCTATCGGCAGCTGTCATCAATCCTGACGCGACCATTTCGGCTTTCTGTGCCATGCCTGTCGCCAATGCTCCCCATCGCATACCGCCATTGGATAAGCCAAAAATATTCGGCGCCATTGCCAGCCCTGCCGCCGTCATATGGAGTGTTTGTGCAGCCATCGTTGCCGATGATGAGCCAGTACGTAAATCCATCGCACTTTGCTCACCTTGGGTGATGTTTCTTTCATACAGATTATGATAGTGTTCAAAACGGACCCTAGTCCCTGTCAGACGGCTGTTCAGTGCGGTCAATTCTTCCTGCAATTCTGCTTGTGTTTTATCCTGTAGCTGGATACTGGTGACCATTAATGCCTTAGCTTGTGTTTGTAGTAACGCGTTTAACGCTTCTGCGTCTTTGCGTTCGATAACGTTCAGCAGGGTGGCGCCAAACTGCATCAATTGTGACACCATCCCCCGTGCGTGATTTAGCATCTGAGGAAAGCGTTGTAGCATCCGCGGTTCAATGTCTTGTGTCGGTATGCTAGAAACGTCTTGCGGAGAGGAAAAGAGTGCTCCGCGTAACACGCTGGGTTCGAGGGGATTTGTGTAGAGAGGCAAGGGTAAGGGTATGCCGTCAATGGTCAAATTGTGACGTAAATTGTACAAACGTCTTTTAAAAATAGGCCAGTAGCTTCTAAGTTTGATATTTTCTTGTGGATAGAAAGGGTACCTTATTTCTGATGTTGTCATGGATAACGATGGAGCAGATCGCTCTGCCTGTTGTGCTGGCCTGGTGCTGGGATCCAGTGTGGGATTTTGCCAAATAACCATGTTAGGTTCAGGTTCTTCACCCAAGACATCCAGTGCTTGCATATACCACATTTGTGCTTCTACCAGGGTATCCCGCTCTAATTGACGGTAGGCATGATCACCGCGCTTGAGCAACAAATCGAGATAACGCATAAAGGTCGCAATACGATAATGGAGAGGGTCTGCCTGAGCGATAGCATCTGGGTCTGTGCCCCCGCTGTTTTCTAAATTATTAACACGTCCATCATTGGCGTCCTGTAAAGGAAGCACATTCCAATACTCTGTCTTACTATTGCGGCCAATATGACGAGCAGGTGCTTTAATATAGCCCGCAGGATGATAGACATATTTTAACCAGCGACTGGCTTGGCTAAAATGTTGTTCCTGTAACAAACGTTGCATGACCATCATGGGTAGATAGTAGAACAGTTCCCAGAAGTAAAGCGCATTGGCACCGCGAAATTCTATCCGCTCCTGACCAGAAATATCCTCCTGTTTTTGTGTGTCCAGATTTAATACTGCGTCGATGCTACGATTGGCTAAGGAAGTCAATTTTTTGGCAAAGCGTGTATTAAGGTGTACACGGTGACCACTGTACTTCATATATTGCACGCCATTAACGTCTTTATGTAGATCAAATATTTTATTGTCACCGACGGCGCGATAAGTAATAGGAATAGTCAGATTTTGTGTATAAGGTGTGGTTCCTATTTTAACCTCAAAAGGCACCTGGATAGCGGTATCACTAGTGATAGCAGCAACCCCTATGCTTATTTCATCCGTTTGGTAACGGTTATTTTTTTCGTTAAATGAGACGGCATTGTTTTCTTTTTTATCATTGAATGACGTCTTTATACCATGAATCCGGGTATCGATTCTTATCATTTTTTGTACAAGATTAAGGTGTGTATCTTTTTCATCTCCTTCACGTACAAAATAAGAAAAGGATTGAGTTAAGAAATTAATTTTATTTTCTGGCGTCCCTTCTACGTCTATTGCAAAGTGAGGGTCTAACATAAATTCATTAACGTCGTAAATGCTATAGAGAGCCTTAAGCATGACGGGCCTAAAAATAATTTTTTGCGTAGTGACCTCAAGATGCTCTACCTTTTCTGTTACCTGCCGATAGAATTCAATTTTGACATCGGAGGCATGAAAATAATGATAAATGCCTATTTTCATCTTATCTAAAGAGATAACAACTTTTATCATTGGTCTGTCTGTAACTTGATCATTTAACGTAGAAAGAGCAAATTCCCCGCCATGAGGAGACAGTAATTTCATCAGTTCTGTTTGATGCGGATCTCCCCCTTGATACGCAACGCTGACGCCCACTCTGAAAAATATTTTCAATGTTTCATGAATCTGTCCAATTTTTATAGAAGACAGACTGTTTTTTACTATAAGACTGAATCCGTTATGATTTACGGTATTTTCTTGTCCGTTGATTTCGGCGGCATAATGATAAGGTGAAGAGTAGCACTTATTAACTTTTATCGTATTGTCTGTATCGAGCTGGTTTTTTATACTGTCAAAGTGTATCTGTAATGCACTATTTTCAATTTTATCACAGACCATTTCATCAGAAATAAAAAAACCTTGCTTTATATTTTTTTCACCTTTTTTATAAAAAAGAATCGCTATTTTTTTATTTTTAATGTCTTCGGCGCAATAGATACCTACTTTTGCTTTATCATTAAAAAATAATTCTTCCGCTTTTTCACCGGGTCCTGATTGAAAAAATTCAATTGGGAATTCAATAGAGGAACTCCAATTACCATCATAACGATGATGCGCCACATTTAATTTATATTTGTTGACACTGTTGCTTTTTTTATCATCATCTTGATCTATTTCCGTTTCCTGACGTTTCTCTATCCATACCAGATAAAGACGTGATTGATAGACCACCGGACGGATCAGTTGATCCATTGAATTAACCGCGCAGTCAATTTTTTTCCATTGACTCCAGGCACCAATGAAGAATTTCCCCTTACTGAATTGTTTTTGATCAACATGCCGCCAATAATAGATCCCTTTTTCATCCGGATTTTCACCGACAAAATAAGTCAATCCCTCGTTACTATTCACATTGTCGTGATAAGCACTGATAATCGATAAATTCGCGATCTGTTCAAATTCGGTCAGATACGCTTTAAATGCCTGTTCTATCACTTCATTATTCAGCTGAGTCTCGCTAATCGCTTGCTGAAAATTATCCATCATTTGGCTTTGCCCAAGGCGCTGTAGTGGGTCAATATAATTTTCTGGTTGATAACGAAGCTTGGCCGTGGCAGCCCAGGTGCTATAACGACAGTTAATGCTCTCCCAATTTTGAAAGAAAGGTTTATTTAATATGTCTGTATTTAAGCCCGCTTTCTCTTGACGTTGTAAAGTCCGATTAATATAGAGCTGGAGAGCAGCGATGGCCGCCGCGATTTTGCTGGTTTTCACTTCCGCCGAAATCTGGTTATCAATCAATAAATATTGGTAGAGATGGTCGCGGGTGGTCAGGGTATTTAACCTCGGCTCATCGACAACAGAGTAAAAATTAATAGAGTGCTCGCTCAGGGCGGTGCTTAATCCTTCATCAAGCTGAATATTTACCTTCTCGGCTTGTTGTTTATTCAGTCCCGTCAATAAAGCCGTCGCGACTGCTTGCCAGTCCTGATAGGTTGACAGGGCATTGAGATCGATGAGTTGACGCAAGGTATTGGTGTCAATATTGAGCCATTGTGCGGTATTTAACCATTGTACGGTGCCGATAATGCTTAAGATATCAATAAAGGGCGAGGAATCGGTATAATCAGCCAGATTAGCGGCCTGTTGTAGCGTTTCTATGTCTGTCTGCATTGTAAGCGCTAACCTATCCGTCAACTTATCCGCCGTCAGGTTCCGCTGCTTTAATGCCATTAGCACCTGGGATGCGTGATCACCGAATGAGGTTATTTGACGGTGAACACGGGTTAATAATTGCAGATCGGTGATGTTGTTCTTAATTAATGTGAGGGATCGATCCAAACAGTGAGGCTGCTCGACGAGTAGCGATAGTTCGGCTTCACTGAGTTGTAAACGGCGATAAATGAATGCTAACTGTTGCAAACGTTGACAAAAAATGATCACCTTTTCATTGATTTCTCGATGATCTTGATTCCATTTTATTATTTCATCTCTGAATGTATTGACATTGATAATCAGATCGTCTGGAGCCGTTTGTGGAATTAATTTATCAAGCCAATTTAACAAACAGCAAGCCACTGTTTCTGAAGACAGTTCCAATGAAGAGGCAATAAAAGGAGCGATCTGTTCTGACACCTGTATGGCTGTTTCAGGTTCTGCCTGAGCAGGTACCCAATCTAAACCCATGGCGATGGTGTTAATTAATGCTTCGATTTCAGGCGTCTTTTCACCGTTATATTCTGTGGTGGTCATGTCATACAGTTCATTAACCCGCCATCCTTGCTCACGCAGCCAATAAGTGAGTTGATAGAGCTTCTCCATCAACGCAGCGCATCGATCATCGCTCATTTCTATGGAGAAAGTGATTGGATTTTCTGATAGATTACCTAACATTTTCAACAGTATAGCGAGTTCAGAAACAGTAAGTCCGTGAATACGCGCGAGTAACCGAATACGATACAATGCAGACAGGTAGGTGATTTGAGACACGGTAGTATCAGAAGTCAGCATCTCACGCATGATGCTCAGCCCTCTCTTATCGACAGCCAATGCCTGTCTTAATACCGCAGCTTCTTCGGCTTCTAAGGCGTCATCAGTGCATCTTTCCACGCCTGTGAGTTCATAACGAACCCCCTTTAAGGGTGGCGAATTAAATAATTGGTCAAATTGGCTTGGTGATCTTGGATCATGCTGACTTCGGGTTGTTAATATGGAATTATTCTCTAGGATAAATGCTTGCTCTTCCGGTATGTTATAGCGATCCTGGTATTTTTTTATTCTGGCTATTTTATTTAATTTTTCAAGTATCAAAGATCCAGGAAGTGTTGAAGATCCAAGGATAGGATCCATTATTTTTGCAGATAAGCCCCTTTCTTTATAATAAGATGCTATTTTTTTATGTCTTTTTTTACGCTATTCAATCGCAATGGCGTCAGGGTTAATTCTGTACATAAAAGAATGTCTTGATCTATTTCTTTTGCCAAAGGCATTTCTTCCATTAAGCGTTTAACGTTTATTTCACGCGCGTGTAATACCTGATAAATTATTTCCTTGGCATAATGAAAATCGCTCTTGGTAGAAAAATATTCATATATGTCACCTTTATTCCCATCGGCTGACGGATCCTGCTCCCTTTTTTCTATAAGCTTTTGTAATAAAATATCATTAGACAGCGTTAAAGTACTCACTTCCTGATCCATATTTTCCTGGCTAAGCTCGAGTGTTTTTAAATCTGGCCGCCGTTTATCTAAATGGTAGTCTGATGAGTGAGCATGTAGTGCACGTGCTTCATGGTATAATTTGTAGAGATAAGCAGGCGCTGAAAACATAGAGGCGGCAGTACCAGGCACAGCGTATCCGTGCTGAAGTGAGAGAAAACTCGAATCATATGTCGGCTTCTCCGTGGGTGGTTTATATTCGCTGATAATCCGTCCGATATTTATTTCCGGATTAGCACGCGTCAATGTTTTTCTCAGTCGGTTCTGATTTTCAATCGCGGTATCATACAGCACTTGCGTATCTTGCCAATCGAGTTGGTAAAATTCTGCCTTTTCCAAAAAATCATTAAACGGCATTTCTGCCACTTCATTTAATGAAGAAAGCTTAATTTGTTTTAGGGAATCATTAATGTTCATAAAATCCTTATTATATTTTTTCGTATAGCCGATTTAGTATTTGCTGTGGATCACAGCAAATAGGGATTTGAATGTAGACTTGCTCTGTACCCTGGACTTTTTACAAAATCGTTAATCACAAATAATGTAACGAATATGCAAAATGATATCGTTTAAACTTTGCAATGGCTGTTTTTGTTTCGAGGTCGCATTAGGGAAACGAAGCACTAGCGCGCCAGGATCTTCGATATCGATACCTTCAAATGGGAGGTATTTTTCGTCATTGAAATTCAATTGAAACTGACCGTGGTCATTGATGCCTCGTGAGACTGCGATGGCGGTACAGCCCTTTGGCAACTGGCACGAACCTTGGTAACTTAACGTAGCCTGAACATCCTGATAAGCGCCTAGCAGCATCGGCAAACTGACGCTGATTTGCTTGATAAGGCGTTTCTTCAGGCCTTTACCTGGTAACAGGGCGACAGGATAATCTTTGCTGATTTGTAGCCCGTGGATATTGACTGACGCAGACAAGGTCTTGCCATTAATTTGCAATGTATTTTGGTCTTTACCTCGCGTTTTAGTTTCCGGGTTGGTAATCAATTCTTTGATCTCTTTTGCCAAATCAAATTTATTTTCACCCAAAGCTTGCTGGTTATACACTTGCGCTAAAGAAACAGTTCGTTCCACTTCCAACGCTCTGTTGTCCCACTGTAAATACGCGGTTTCCATTTGAGTCAAGTTCAACATCAATATTTCACCACTGAGTAGCCCCGCATAAATACCTTGCCAGGCACCTGCGGGGATAAAATTTTGTGGTTCTTGAGCGGTTTCCCACAACCAAGCGCGCTCTGACATCTGACAACGCGAGAGGGTTTGGTCATAGAACCCTTTATAGATTGCCGTTAACTGACCGCGTAACCAATGATAAAGTTTTTGATTACTGAATTTACTTTGTAGAAATAGTAACTGCTCCTGAATCTGTTTCTGTTGGGCCTCCAAATATTCTTTCTGTTTATCCGCTGACTGTATACGGATCTCCGTCCCATTAATCTGTGCGGTTAGCTGATCAATTTCTGATTGCGCACTCTTGCGTTGGAGATCCCATTCTTCACGACGGCGACAATACATCTCAAATTGTGAGGTTTTATCGGCAGCTACCCTCAATCTAGCGGCAACAATTTCAGCGCTCAGCGCCATACCTCTGGCTAATCCATCCCATTTGCAACCCCCATTCGAGGCACCAAAAAGATTAGGTGCCATGTCTAGCACCGCCGCAGTCGTATTGAACCCTTGTGCGACTGTCATCACTGATGACGCATCGGCAGATAAATCCATTACACTTTGCTCACCAGGATTGATGTTTTCTTCATACAACTCATCATAATGTTTATAGCGGGCAGTGGCCCCGGCTACACTGAGGTTCAGTGCGGTCAAGTCCTGTTGCAATTCTTCTCGGGTTTTATCTTGTAACTGGATGCTGGTCGTCATCAGTGCCAGAGCCTGAGTCTGTAATAGCTCGTTTAACGCTTCTGCATCTTTACGCTCGATAACGTTCAGTAGGGTGGAGCCAAATTGCATCAGCTGTAATACCATTTCCCGGGCGTGATCGAGCATCTGTGGAAAACGTTGTAACATCGGCCGCTCAACACTCTGCGTGGGTAAACTCACAATACCTTGTAAAGAGGAAAGACTTGCTGAGTGCAACGTGCGTGGATCCGGTGGCGTTGCGTAGAAAGGCAGTGACAACTGTGCGCCATCGAGGGTCAGATTGTGACGTAGGTTGTATAAGCGATGTTCAAAAATACGCCAATAGCGTCTGAATTTGGTATTTTCTTCTGGTAAAAACAGTTGTTCTCCTGGTATCACTGTTAATGATGCTCCCTGTGGTAAGGAATAATCTTCTTCTGTGTCAGTGACCAGACTTGCCTGCTTGAGCGTGGTTTCCTCATTCCAAATAAACGCTTTAAGCACCGGCTTTTCACCTAATAAATCCAGTGCTTGCATATACCACATTTTCGCTTCTACCAAGCTGTCTCTCTCTAATTGACGGTAAGCATGATCACCGCGTTCAAGCAATAAATCGAGATAAAGCATGAGAGTCGCAATACGATAATGAATAGGTTCCGCCTGAGCGATGGCATCGGGATCTCTGCCACCACTGCTTTCTAAATTATTCTTCTTTTCGTCGACGTGTAAGGGAAGCACGTTCCAACGCCTCAATGCACCAGTATCAGTCGGTGCCTCGGCATAGCCAGCGGGATTATAGACGTATTTTAACCAGCGACTGGCCTGGGAAAAATGTTGTTCCTGTAATAAACGTTTCATCACCATCATAGGGACGTAGTAGAACAGTTCCCAAAAATAGATAGCGTTAGCACCGTGGAAATCCCTCTGTGCTTTACTGGAAATCTCCTCCTGTTTTTGTGTTTCTAAATTTAATATCGCATCGATGCCTCGCGTGGACAGAGAGACAAGTTTTTTAGCAAATTTCGTATTCAGGGGTTCTCGGTAAGCCTCATTCAATATCAAATATTGTATACCAGCATCGTTATTAATTTTTAGTCTCGACGTGTCCGCTTTATGTGTGCGCTTAATTTTAATTGCCCATTCCTTGGTGGTTATCACTGCACCTTTATGAAAATTCATACTGATGGTGGTTGTAAAAATATCGCTAGAAAACAGGGCATTTTCGATAATATATTCAATTTCATCGGATTCGAAGACGATTCTATCGCTGTCTAGCTCGGAAAAAAAATTGTCAGTTTTTTCCTTATGATGATTTCCCATCGATATAAAAAAATCGGTAATAGTGGGTTTGATTTCTTTGGATGATTTAATAAAGTTCGTTTCAAAAAAAATATTATCAAATTCTATATTTTCTTCTGCCAGTTTAATTTCAACACATTCATTAAATTTCATAATGTCATTTTGTGGTGTTTGAAATTGTATCGGGCGTTCAGATTGATATTTGAATTCAGAGATATGAAAAATATTTTTTCCGCGTTTTATTATTATCGGTTCGAAGAGTGGGTTTTCTCTGCCATAAAAATACAACTTAATATTTTTCGTTGGATCGGGACTGGAGTAAGGATTAAAAATGCCAACTGTACATTTATTCGGACAGATGACAAGTGTTATTTTGGTGCCAGACTGATGCTTCTTTTTATTTTCTATTTTATAAAAAATATAGTTGTCATGGCCAACTTCCCCCATTTTTTCCATAAGCCCAATGAGCGTATGTTGCGATTCCTCATAACCAGAAAAATAATTATGTGCAAATTGCAAACGTGGTTTGATAAATAATTTCAAATAATTTTTTTTATGACTTTCACATGTTACGAATAAATTTCTTTCAGATTCTATACTGTCTATTATCCCGATATCATTGGACAGTTTTAGACGGCCACTGATCAGTTCATCTTGATTATCTGTGATGCTATAGTTGTATAATCCAGGATAGGGATAACTTACTTTTTTATTCTTTTGATTAAGCACATCAAATTCATTTTTTACATGAGGAAAATATTCTATAAGTGATTCATGAGACATGACATGACAGATCATGTTCTCAGAAATAGCATAACCCACTGTATGCTCAGGTGTTAAACTATAATGACTGTCCTGTTTTTCATAAAGATAAACTGCGATGATGTTTTTTTCATTATCTTCTGTACAAGATAATCCTAAATTCTTAATCCGTTTTTCTTCCAAAATATTGAATGAAAACGTTGAACTCCAGTTACCATTATAATTAAGATACGCGATTTTTAATTTTTGTTTATTGATTTTTATCTGTTTTCTGATATCAGTATTATCTGCTGCCATTTCCCATTGATCTTCTATCCATACCAGATAAAGACGAGATTGATAGATCACAGGTCGGATCAATTTAGCAACCGGATTAGCGGCACAATCAATTTTTTTCCATTGACTCCAGGCACCAACAAAGAATTTCCCCTGACTAAATTGTTTTTGATCAATACGCCGCCAATAATAGGCCCCTTTTTCGTTAGGATTTTCACCGACAAAATAAGTCAATCCCTCATTACTCCTAACACTATCGTGATAAGCGCTGATAATCGACAAATTAGCAATCTGTTCAAACTCTGTTAGATACGCTTTAAATGCCTGTTCTATCATTTCATTATTCAGCTGAGCATCACTAATCGCTTGCTGAAAGTTATCCATCATTTGGCTCTGCTCAAGGCGCTGTAGTGGGTCAATATAATTTTCCGGCTGATAACGAAGCTTGGCCGCGGCAGCCCAAGTGCTATAACGACCGTTACCATTCTCCCAATTTTGAAAGAAAGGTTTATTCAACACATCTGTATTTAAGCCTTCCTCTTCTTTACGCTGTAAGACGCGGCTAATATAAAGCTGGAGAGCCGCAATGGCCGCTGCTATCTTGCTGGTTTTCACTTCGGTTGAAACCTGGTTATCAATCAATAAATGTTGGTAAACCTGGTCGCGCGTTATGACGGGTGGTGTAGTTTGGCTTCCATGGGAAGCAACATAGTAATGACTCAATCCTCTGCTGACTATTTTATCAAGCTCAAGCGCGATCTTCCTGCTCTGTTGCGCATCCTGCCCGGCGAGCAACGCTGTTGAGACGGCTTGCCAATCCGGATAATCCGCAAAGTATGCTACATTTGATAACCTGAGTAGCTTGCGTAAATCGTCAGTTTTAATACCAAGTTCTTGTGCCATAGTTAACCATTCCAGCGTATTTGTGATGCTGGAAAAGTCAGAGAAGCGCATATCCTCATGGGAATCCGCAATCTTCCGAAGATCGGCGGCTAATTTTTTCGCTTCTGTTTTTGTAGATTCTACTGCTCCTAGCGTTTGATCGAGAAGAGAAACCTCTCTCTGCCCTTTCTGCTCGCTGAATATCGACCTGTTTAGCCGCCTGTTGTAGCGTTTCTTTGTCCATTTGTATCATGGGTGCCAAAATGGCCGCCGTCAGATTGCGCTGCTTTAGGGCTATTAGCACCTGAGGAACCTGATCACCGAGTGAGATTATTTGGCTATGGATACGGGTTAATAATTCAAGATGTGCGATGCTGTGCCCGATTAATGTGAGAGAAGCGTCTAATAAATGAGGCTGTTCGACTAGTAGCGATAATTCGGGTTCACTGAGTTGTAAACGGTGATAAATGTGTGCTAACTGTTGTAAACGTTGACAAAAAATGATCATTTTTTCATTGATTTCTAGATGATCTCGATTCCATTTTATTATTTCATTTCTAAATGTATTGACATTAATAATCAGACTGCTTGGATTGGCGTGTGGAATTAATTTATCAAGCCAAGCCAGTAAAAAATTAGCCACTGTTATCGAAGGCAAAGCCAATGAAGAGAGGAAAAAAGGGGCGATCTGTTCTGATACCTGTATGGTTGTTTCAGGGTTTTCCTGGGCAAGTGCTGAACTCAAACCCATGGCGACGGTCTGAATTAAGGTTTCGATTTCAAGCGTCTTTACACCGTTATATTCTGTGGTGGTCATGTCATACAATTCATCAACCCGCCATCCTTGCTCACACAGCCAATAAGTGCGCTGATAGAGTTTGTCTATCAACTCAGCGCACTGATCATCGCTCATATCGATAGGAAAAAGGGTTAGGCTCTTTGATGGATTGACTAACATTCTTAACAGCATAGCGAGTTCGGAAATAGTGAGTCCGTGAATACGCGCAAGTAACCGAATACGATATAACGCAGACAGGTAGGTTATTTGAGAGACGACAGCATCAGTCAGCATTTCGCACATGATGCTCAGCTCTCTCTCATCGACAGCCAATGCCTGTCTTAATACCGCCGATTCTTGGGCCTCTAAGGGCGCATGAGTACGTTTTTGTGCGCCTGTGAGTTCATAACGAACCCCCTTTAGGGGTGGAGAATTAAATAATTGGTCAAATTGACTCGGTGATTGGTGATTATTATTTTTTGTTATTAATATGGTGTTATTATCTAAAATAAACGCTTGCTCTTCCGGTATGTGATAACGCGCCTGGTAGTTTTTTATTCTGGTTATTTTTTCTACTTTTTCAAAATCTGACTGTTCATGTTGAGATACAGGATCAATGATAGCGTCAATTATTTCTGAAGATAAACCAGTCAATTTATAATAATATTTTGTTTTTTTAGGCGTAGTCACTATCTGGTAAAAAAGGAAATCATTTTTTTCTTGTAATAAAGGATTTAGATTACTTTTTATCATTCTTTTCGCGAAAAAAGGGTTGTCCAATAAGCGACTGACCGTTGTTCCTTGCGCTTTAAGTGCCCATTCAATCACTTCATAATGATAGTTAAAATAGTAATTAAGATTTACATTACCGTTAGTATAAATTTTTCTCTCATAGAGGAATCGATATATATCATTTTTATTTTTCCTATCAAGCGTACTGCCCTTTTCTTTCATTTTTTCTTTTACGTATTGCAATAAAATGTCATTAGAAAGCGTTAGGGTGCTCACTTCCTGATCCCTATTATCCTGACTAAGCGCTAATGTTTTTAAATCTGCCCGCCGCTTATCTAAATGGTAGGGTGAGTGCTTAGCATGTAGTCCATATGCCTCACGGTATAATTCAGCCAGATAAGCGAAAACTGAAAACATGGAAGCGGGAGTATCAGCAACAGCATAATCATGTTTGATGGTAGTAAAATTTTCGTTATATTCATGCTGTGGTGATACATCCGTATAAATAATATTAGGAATGTTCTTTAGCATCGGATTAGCACGCGTCAATGCGTTTCTTTGTTGACTCTGTTCTTCAAGTGCTGTGTTATAAAGCACTTGAGCGTTTTTTTCTTCTAAGGAGTAAAACTTTGTTTTTTCTAAAAAATCATTAAATGAGATTTGTGCCACTTCATTTAATGAATAAAATTTAAGTTTTGCTAGAGATTCACTGATACTCATAAGATCCTTGTTATATTTTTGTTGTATAGCCTGCTTAACATCTGCTGTAAGTCTCAGCAAATAGCAAGTTAAAACCAGGCGAAAAAGAGTGATGAGTGCTACCTAGCCATTATTAATCGCTGTGTTATTAACAGCTAGGTGGCACTACCTATCACATTAATACAATTTCTGCGTCGCGCAGGAATGATTTTTTTCTCGGAGAGGAAAATTTTTTTCAGGCATTTACTGCACGGCCATCAGGTAAAGGGTGGCTGTTATCGGATGATCATTAGCTCGCTTGTTTTGTCTTGATTTATCGTCTTGACGGGACAGAATGGTTGATTCTGCTACAATTAATATATTCAAAGCATGTATAACTATGAACAAAATACAAAATGAATGTAGAAAATAAAATATTGGAGCGCCATTCCTATGAATTTAAAAAAGAATTTTTGTCTCTTTTTCGTACTTATCATGAAGTAACTTATACCTGTATTGATACAGTAAACCGTTGTGTTCATGCACTGCCCAGCAATTATATTTGGCATTTGCAATATTGGGACAGTGATTTGGATAGGCATCTTAATGAACGCTTAAAACACACAATGAGTTATTGGGGTGCCTATTCCAGCGAGCATGGCAATACGTTAAAAAAATTAGAAAATGGCATAAAAAAAATAGATATGACTTGCTACGACAAAGGTAGATTTGAGTTATTTTCCGTAAGTTTCAGAACGGATATGCTGTTGCCAGATCTTTTCTACTTAAACAAAGTAAAATCCGCTATTAGTCACTACGCAACAAGAAAAATCAGAGGGATTGATGGTGATAATATTGCTCTGCCATTACGTGCGCACATAGACAGTCCGTTAGCGCATCAGACAGCTGGCAGGGATATAAATTATAAAAAATTTAAATTTGGCGATATCTCTCTCTCTGAGCTGGAACTAGAAACAATACGTTACCTGCTGGAATTAAAATCGATTAAAGAAATAGCCTGGCTCCATTGTTGCTCAGCAACGGCGGAGAAAAATCGGATAATACGTATTAAAGAGAAAATAGGATGTGCCAATATGCCCCTTTCCAGAGTTTTTACCACACTCAAAAAATATGGGATAATAGCCGCATGTCTGGGTACTTATATTATCTCTTATTAGAACCCGTTCGACATCTCTTGTAACCTATACCCTTCGCCTTTCAAGTTACGGCGACGTTGGCTGCTCGCACTCATCCCAGTCATGTACTACTTGTACACTCCTGGGATTCGATTGATTGCCGCCTTGCTGTAACTCGAAATTCATTGGGTATAGATCTTGCGTTACGTGGAATGATGAGGATAAAAATATGTTGACATGGAAACAACGCCTTGGTGTGGTGGCAGGAAACGCGTGTGAATTCTATGATATTGCTCTCTTTGCCGCGATTTCTGGTTATATCACAGTGGAATTCCAACAAGCGGGGATGGGGAATTCAACCTATATTGTTTGGGGGATTTTTGCCTTACGTTTTCTGATCCGACCGTTAGGCGGTTATATTATCGGTTTGTATGCAGATCATTATGGACGTAAGGCGGCACTGATCCTCACCAGTACAGTTATTGGGCTGTCTACATTAACTATGGCGGTGTTACCTATTTCTAAATTAGGTGCTGCCGCTCCGTTGCTCTTTTTAATTTTACAAATGCTGCAAGCCTTCAGTTTTGGTGGGGAATATCCGACCATCATCCACTATCTGCTCAGTGAATCAGAACAGAAACAGCGAGCGAAAATCAGCAGTATGATCGTAGCCAGTTCTCTTGTTGGTGTCTTGATGTCATTACTGATTGTCTATTTTATAAACAATCTATTAAGTCCCGAGGAGATGCAACAGATTGGCTGGCGTATTCCTCTGCTGATTGCATTGGTAAATATTGCAATCAGCTTCTATTTTCGCCAAAAATTGAAAGAAATATCACCCTGTGTCATCAAAAATCAAGGGATAACGCTTTTAGCTGTTTTGAAGATTTTTCTTATCGTTATTCCCGGTGCTGTGGTGTTCTACGTGCAAAATTTAGCGAGTACTCTCTCCAAGAGAGCGCTGGATAACGGGACGCTGCAGACACTTTATCCATTACTTTCCAGTAGCCTGTTGTTGGTCTTTGTGCTATTTATCGGCTGGTTAACGGATAAATACAGTACGCCGCAAAAAATCTTTCGCCTTGGTATCTATGCGTTACTGATAGCCGCTGCCCCTCTGTATCTGCTGCTAGCCAGCAAGAGTGTTGTGCTGGTCATTATCGCTCAATTGGCGTTAACCCTGATTGCAGCACTGATCCTTAGCAATCTGGCTGCGGTGCTGTTTGAAAAAAGCGCAAATAAAACAGCGATCTTGGGCCTAGGATACAACGCGGCTTTGTCGGTTTTTGGTGGTTTATCTCCTCTTATTATCGCGCTATTGATACCCTTTGGTGGACTCTTCCCAGGGATTTATGTTGCTGCGTCAGGGGTGGCATTTGTCGTGGCGGGATACATTCCTGCAATCCGAAAATCCACATGCTGTACCAAATAGTATTGATATTAAAAATAATAAGACGGGTATAGCCTTGACGTTTGCACAAAACTGGTTTATATCGTTCGCACAATGTTGCATTTTTTTATCTATTCATCATTTCGCTGTACTCATTGATATCCCGCATTTAAAAAATAATAGACTTCTTGCAAAACCGTATTCGTTATGCGAACTCAAGGCGCCCGTCGCACAGTCACTGTGCGGTGCATAGAGTACATGAGGATTGCGGGCACCCGATAACGTAGAATTTGCGGCACGTAGCAGGTTTTGCAAGACGTCTAATGTTTAATCAAGGATGATGTATATTATGCCAAATCTAGAACTTGCCAAAGAAATAGATAATTTTCTTTCACAGAATTTTTTTATTTTAACTAAACCCGATGAAAACGAGTTGATCGCCGCCTTGGTAGAATATACCGTGATGAGTAAGAGGGAGGTCCTACCAAAATATGAAATGGAAGCGTTAAGCCGCATACTTTATTGGGCGGTGAAATGTAATTATTACCCTTTTTACAAAAGTAAGCTACTTAACATTATTAAACAACATATCGCTGTTTTATCTGAAACAGTACCACCGAAAATACATTTTATGTCCCTAATTGGGTTTGAAGCGATTCAGTTAGACTATATTAATCTTTGGATACAGGAAAACGCCGAAAATAATACAATAAACATTTGGACAGACTCCACCACCTTATTAGCAGAAGAACTTTCCACACGTATAGAAGAAGTGGCCGTTCGCCATGCCCGTAACGGAAAATATACAAGCAAGCAAGCCTTTAGATCAGAACTGATTATGTGGCAAAATAAAGCTTGTAATAGCATCATCAACACGATGTTACACAATGATCCCGCACAGGACGGAAACAAAAAATTTTGTTTTGATCAGGCTGTGATAATCTTTTTAGAAGAAGAAGGGTTAGCAAAACCGGGAGAATTGGCTGAAATTCGCCAAACCCATACTGAGCGCTTTAACTCAGCCATTCAGCAATTAAAACAGACAACCCGTCACCCTGATAACGTCACCTTTATCGATTTTCACTCTCTGAACTATTTGCCAGGCTATTTTCTATATCTTAAGGAACTGGTGTTAAGAGGTAATCCGGTCACGGCGCTGGATGTTAGCCGATTGCTGATACTCAAAGATCAGGGGGGCCTTTACCTTGATACCGACTTATTGCCCTGTTTGAATGAAATTATTTTTTCTCGATTGATCGCAACCCATTCCAGCAATACGGCCCATCAATACAGTCCAGAAGTCATTATGCAAGTGGTGTTAGATGAATTGACGCACCGAGGATCGATGCCAGGACGTGCTGCCGTTATTAAGAATACAAATCGGGGAGACTACCCTAATCCTCTGCAAATTATTGATGAATCAGCCAGACAATACATTAAAAATGTCGTGATAAGTGCACTAGATAGCGGACAGAGCCTTTTTTCACCCCTTGGCCGATTGGCCGTGGACCCTTATTTTGCATGTAGCTATAGCGGGGATAATAATAAAGCGATTGTTGCTGCAAAAGGCAGTGAATTTATTGATCAAATTTTAATCTATATTGCACAAATACATAAAGTAATGCGTAGGCATAACATTGATGGACTAGATCCTGATCAACCCATTCCACGTGAGATCAACCGAAAAATTGCTGAAGATTTACAGACAAATAAGCTGTTCCCCGATAGTCGATCATTATTCGCTTATCGCGAAGGGGGTCCGTATAGTGCTGACATTCCCAACCGGCTAGCACCTTACCGTCATGCCTATACCCTATTGATGAAAGAAGCGGGTGTGGTAGCAGATAATAGGATACAGCCCTCACTGCATAAAACGATTCCCCCTTTTCGCCGTGCTTTTTTTTCCACCGAAGAGGCTTATCTGTCACGTTTGCGTGAACGCGGGGGAAGGTTTCCCTGTGATTTGTTTCGCCAAAATAGCCAATACGACAGTCAGTATATTATACAATTGCAGGATGATGAGGAGGTGAGTCAAATGGCGCGTTTCCTCTATAACAAAAATGCTGATCGTACTGCCCATTATTGTTATCAGGCACAAACAAATACCTTGGCTATCGTAAATGCTGCCCCTGATTTTGTCTTTCACGGTAAAACCCGCATTATTTTTATAAGCCATGGTATTTTTATGAAGGCAATGGGAGGTGAAAAAATCGTTCAGTTGCTGATCACTCGCGGGTTATTACAAAAAGATACTACAGGCGACTTCCAAAAAATCGATAGAGTGTCAATAGCAGCCTGTTATATCAATGAAGCCACACCGGCTAACGTAGTCATGAACCGTCCGATTCAAGACGAAAATTTTATAGAAAATATTTATCGTGCTTTTTCCATTGAAAAAATCCCCGTTGGGAGTATCAGTGTGCGCGAAAAATTAGTGCTAATCGATGCATTAGGACGCACATGGACTGGGCTAATAAAAAATCCTCAGATACCGGAAGAGCAATGGCAGGTTGATTGGACATTAGTCAAAGAGAGTAACCGAAAAATTATTTTTACTCAGGGAGAGGATGGAGAAATAGTGAAGACGCGTATCGGTTTGCTAAAGGAGGCTTCTGCGCGCACGAGATTACTAAAAACCTCTTATAACGGTCGTTTTGGCGTAGATGATGTCTTCGACGGCTACCAAACAAAACTCAGTGGCGCCATTAATGTAAAAATCGCCCGCCAGATTGTGGAAAATATAAAGAAAGGCCCCGTTCTGATGGTGGCTGATATCATGGCATTGATAGCGGGAATGTGTGAAGAGGTCGCGCCACATCGAATTATTATCAACGCGAATAGGCCGGATATGACTGCACTGCAGCATATTTTACGGCAAACTGAACAATATCATGATTATATTCATTGGTTGAATGAACTTGACCTGTGGGGTGGGACAAAAGAATTAAAATTGCTGATGGAGAAACTATTTACCCAGCCGCAAACCGCTTTCCTGCGTTTGAAAGAACGGTATTTGCATGATAATTTTGATTTATTCAGTCTCAATCTCAGTGATCCCGCCAGTGCTGGCATTATTGAGCGTGATAAACGCGACAAAGCACCGATTAGAAGTATTTATTTAGGCCAAGTTGAGCAGCATTTCGGTGAAACAATCAAAGAAAGCCTAGCCTACAACGATGATCCCGAGACTTCTCTGAAAAAAATGAAAACCAGCATTGATAATATAGAGCAAAATCTAAAAAAATTAAGTAAGGGAGAAGGAAACACGTCACTTTATTATCATTCTGAACTCACACGCCAGTCAGAACAGGCGACTATTAATAATAGCAAATTGAAAAGAAAATATACCAGCCCGCGTTACCTCATCAAAGCACAGGTGTATTACGCCAATACATTGAGTGCTCATTCATACCGAATGGTTATCGATCACTGTGATGCATTGGTTAGCGCAAATCGAAATTTATTGACTCAAAACCATTTGGAGACGAATAAATGGGGGTGCTTGTTGTCAACCCTCACCTACAACAAAGAAATTCAGCAGTATGAGATGTATTATCTTCACCAAGATAAAATGCAAAAAATACAGCTTACAACCGATAATACTATTTTTGCTGAAATGAGGCGTTATTTGGAACAGCAACATGAACGCCTCATTAAATGCTACCAGCGAGTCAATGGACGCCTCTATCCAAATCCCTTTTTCAGCACAACAGAGATCACCAGTATGGGGATCAACACAGTATTTAGCATTATAGCCATCCAACATTGGCTAAAAAATGGGATCAGGGTACCAGGAAATACCCCATTAGCGAAAACACTGCAAGCCCATACCTATGTTGCCATGACGCAGGTCACTTTCAATACCACTAGCGACAGTATTGCTGTGTTGCAAGCGGCTTTAAAACAGACGGAAAATGGCGCTTTTACCCGACTTTTTCAATGGGTTGGGCTCCCTGTTGGCCTAGGATTAGGTCTGGCTGATGTTGTCTTTAGCACCATTGAATTGTGCAAAGCTGAAAACGAGTCACAACGTATCCTGTCGATCACACAGCTCACTTTTTCCTCATTGGGCTTGTCGTTATTTATTTGCAGCATTGTTGCCGGCTTTCTGGGCTTAACCTTGCTGGTCAGCGGATTATTTATTACCGGTATTGCGTTAGCGGTGACCAGCTATTTTGTGCAATCAGCGATAGCAAATAGGCTTGATGACCTAGAAAAAGCGAAAATTATCGCCAATTATTTTAATTGTATGCTGATGGGCTGGCAGCAAGGAGGATTTATTTTCCAGCACGGGATACTCTTGCCCAATCAAGGCGTGGTCATCACGCAAGTCGATCTCCGCAACCCACAGTCTGTTGCTGTCGTTTTGGATCCAACAGGTCAGAAAATAAAGAAAAAAGGCGTGGTTGATGATTCAGCAAGCAGTTATATCAATTTGTATCCGCTACGTCAGGCAGCACAAACGGTATCCGCTCTGCCACTCACTGGTAACTGTGCGTATATTCAAACCCTAATTTTACCCACACAACCCCGAGTAAAAATTGACCCTATTTCTAGTACAAGAGTTAACTCGGTAGAAAAGTACACTGTATTTAACGGCATGCATTTCTTTTCACGCCAAAATCGGGATTTTCCTTTTGAGATTAAGAAAGATCCGTACTCTGGTTTAGCTTACTGTAATACGCCAATTGAACTGAAGTTTCATTATATTCCCACCAATATTGATGTTTTATTGGGTAATCATCGCTATCATCTCACCGCACCGGGGATCGATAAAACAGGAGGGGTGCCTATCCTGATCACGCCTCCCGAATACAATCAACATTTACACTATAAGCTCATTGCACCCCAACAGGGCGAGGCGACCGTCACTGTGGTGCTGAATAAAGCGCAAGCAAACATGACTATTGAATGTGATAATGAACAGGTAAAATGGATCATTGATGCTCACCATGTCAATGGTATTGAATTGATCAATGTGCCCGTCATGTCAAAAGCGGAAAATAGACTCAAATTTATTTGCCGTACACTGATAGCGCCGCACGAATACAATGAAGAAGTTATTACCACCATCACACTGAAAAATACGGTACAAACCAACATTACCCTACGCCTTCCACAGGGTGAAATAGTGCTGAACCGGCAGCAAAGTGTTTTTTATTATCTTAATATTGCTCAATTGAATTTGAGTCATGATCCAAATATGTATTACGACAACAAGGTCACGCAGGCGGTACAAGCTTATCTGCTCACGCAAAACCAGCATAATTACCACGCGATCAACAGGATTCGGCTCCACGATTTTATTTATCCTGCTAACGGGCGGGAAAACGCTAAAAAAATTGAGGATTGCTTTTATTCGTTGAAATATGCCAGGTTACTCTATACAGCCAACCACAATGATACGATTTTCAATGACACCTGTCCCCGAAGCAACGTTGAGTTGCTTTTCTACAATCATACCTCTGCTTGGTACCGCGGCGATTTTTCTTTTACTTTCAACGATGGCTTACGGTGGTCTGATAGGGTGACTTATGAAAATATTTTTTGGGTATCAGATATTGCTACCAAAAAGTTACACTCTGTTTACCTGCCTATTCTTCATTTACCGGTTATCAAGACAGATACGATAAGATGGCCTCCTGCCGCCGCCTCGGAGATCATACAGACACAGGTAGTCGACAAGGGTATCGTATTTGAGCAACATTATACCTACTTTACAAATGAGATAGAGAAGCAGATCCAGCTTGTCTACCTGATTGATACAGCGTGTTTCACCGGGCATCTGACACTGCTTGAAGTGCGGAACCTCCCTCCAAACGTGATGCAGGATTTGATTAATAGTAGTAACCTGGTGGCACTGCATCAATTTATGCAACAATCGGTATCCGAGTCTTCGGCAGGGCCGCAACTTTCTTCCTCCACTCATCCTACTATCGCGACATTGCGTGTCCCACAGACGACGACCACGGTTTCTATCGGTGACAAACTAATATGGCCATTACCGGGTGACGTTACCAACGTGAATGGCAATATATCGGCAAACATTGAGGGCTATCTTCTCAATAACACCGATTATTTAATCACGCTATCTGCTGTGATCACGGGAGATCACCCTGATCACTACCTTTGGAGTGTGATAAAAACCGAGAGTTATCAACTGTACACACTCTATTTGCAAACAGCTCAAGAGACCGCAAAAGAGGTGCGATTAAGTGATTTTGGTTTGCTAGCGACAAACGTCGTGAGCATCACTGTTGCCCAGTGGGGCAGTACGATCAATATGAAAAATGGGGATGACTACCATCTCGGCATCGATGAGAGACTCAGGCTACAGAGCCTGGGCGCCTATTGGCGAGCGACGCCTCAGAATTGGTTGATCCCGTTGATAAAGGATATCCAGGTATTCAAAGAGCAACAGAAAGGACCTTTTTTAGAGAAAAGAGGACAAACAAAAGCCATCCAAATTGCACCCATCCTCGCTATTACCGGTCTATTTCGACGCGATGGCAGCACCCTGCTCCCAACCTGGTATGACAATCTGGGCCAAAGATTGTTAATTTGCCAAGAAAGCCCCCGTTCAGGTACGCAATGGCATTGTTTAGGCATGGCAAATGACCAGCAAGGGGCTTGGCTACTGGATCATTGCGGTGACAGTGTTGACATCGCTTATTTACCTGCAATCAATATCGATGCAGAATTGACGCTTTTTGATGGCCATTGTCTACTGATTACGGCAGAAATACCTGCTCTGCAACGCCTGCCAATGGACAGACTCCCGAGTCAAGATCATTGTACTGGTGTGTCTTTAGCCGGCAATGGGCATCTAAACCTGATAACACGAGGTGGGATTATTCTTGATATGAATCGACAAGTGGAAGATTTTATCGTCACCTTATTAGGGGTCACATCTACGTTTAGTGATGCCTATTACCGCTCTCCAACACAGATAAATCGTGGTGAAGTAGAGAAAGCCTTGTGTTCTCTTTGCGCAAACTATCTTTGTCCAGAAATTATCGCGCTTCCGTTGAAAGAAGGGCGATATGGCTGGTATCACCCAGAGAGTGCAGGTCTATTTATTCCCCCGGCGGAGGAGAGTCACGTGCATTATCTTGGTTCTTGTTTTAGTGAGGGTGAACAAGTTGCTTACTTTTCTGTTAATCGTTCCGGCTATTTACTGAAGATCGCGGCTTCTTATGATCATGATTTTATAGAAAATAAGGCTGGCATTTACCAACGGTTGGGTGAGTATCTGATTTTAAATGCAGACACAGGGGGCTCTTCTGATTTTAATACGGCTAAAACACCTTATTATCTCAATATTGATGAGGTAACACGTTTGTGGATCCGTACCACTGAACAGCAAAAAGCGACTCAACACATTATCTATGATATTGAGTCGTTTGATTATGATGTGATCGAGATAACACATCGGGGGAGGGGATCACTGTATTTCCGTTATAAAGATCCTCTAGAAAGCATTTCCATCATACGCAAAGGTGAACGTCTTTTGGTCGTTATCCCAGACAAAATCCTAATCATCCACGATATCTTTGATCCACACAAAAACAGCGCCTATGGCAAACTGCGGCTGATGTTTGCCCAAGAGGAAATAACGGCCAGTCAGTTGGCCAGTCATTGTGATGATTATGATGGTCCACTGGACGGTAGCGGGTTGTCTATTCTTCAAGCTGTCTAAAGAAATGAGTATGAAGATCTGAATGCCATGGGCACATTTGCCGAATCTGAGCGCTCCCTGATCAGAGAGCGCCAACGTGAAGGTATTATTATTGTCTATTTAATTTCTCGTTTATGCTCCTGCTATGAAAGGTGTGCTGAGGCTGCCTACATGGGGGTTAACCGGCGTGAGTGACGCGGGTGTCTGTGCCTGTGTAGCACGGCCTGAAGATGGAAGGCCTGACATGGCTTCACGTAATGCACTGGACACCTGAGCGTCATCTCGATGGGCCGGTCTTTCTTTTTGCACCTCTTGCAGTCCGTTGAACAGGACCTCGTTTTTTGGCGTGACATCCAATTTATCAAAGACGCCGTTTTTATCTTGTAACCAAAGATGACGGTACTCTGCATGTTTCATAAAGTGTTTGATACGGACAGTCGGATACGAACTCGGGGCGCTCGCGTGGCTCAGCACCACATCGTTGTTATCCTGTTTTTCTATCCGCATGTTTTCGAACGACCACGGCAGTAGCACGACATCTTGGGCGATGTATCCGCCGTTTTCGCTGCCATTATCTTGGTTATCAATCTCGACATTACGGGCGCCAGCCTGGATATGATACCTGTCTGCCCCCCCTTTACCCTTGAGTGTATCTTTGCCATGTTGGTGCCATAAGCGATTATTTTCCTCGTCTCCCGGCAGAGGCGTGGTTGACAAGGTGTTATTTCGTTTGTCTCCTTGCAGGTGGGTGCTAAATTTCGTCCCTACCTGCGCCAGTTGTAAAAAATGAGGCACCCGGGTCGGGCTATTATTTTCATGACGGCTGACCGGTTTTCCCTTGATGGTGACTTTCACTTGTTTTTCACCCTCACGGCTGGGGGTGATGAATTCAACCTGGATGTCCTCCGGTCGGGCCGCACGCAGAAACGCTTGTCGGCTTTGGTCATGCTCGGGAATGTAGTGCGCGGTTAACGGGGTCAGGGATGGCCAATGCCCGTCGGCGGCGCGTCTGAGCGTTTGTGGCCATCCGGTGATGCGCAGGCCATCACGGGTATGGAGGACATAGGCGTGTTGCAGGCTTTTTTGCTGACCGTCTGCGTGCAGACGGTACATGTTTTCTAACCTTAGCTCAGTGTGGGCCCCGTTATCGCCCCGCAGTTGCAGCCACACCTCTTCGCCGGCCAGCCGAATACTGGCGATGTCTTCTGCGTCATAATCCAGGAGCACGTTGCTGTGTGCCTGCGGCTCCACCTGCTCTTTTAACGTTATCTGTGCGCGTGTTGCGCTCTGATTGCGAAGGATATGGTAGCTGTCTGTTCCTTTTCCTCCGGCTGCATACCCGCGCCCTAAACCGAGGGTATTGTTACCCGCGTCTCCTGTCAGTAAGACAGACACGTCACTCTGTCCGTAGGCATGTTCAATGTGGCTTAACCGAGCCAGTGTCTTAACATGCGCCAACGCGTTTAGCTGCGTTATCGCCTCTTCTCGCGCCTGCCCCGTTAATTGCGCAATCCGGGCTAACCGATCAATCACATCCTGGCGCTGCCCCTCACGGTAATACGCGGCGAGGCCAATATCGAGCGCCAGCAGGGTGCTCTTGCCATTCATTGGTTGGCGCGAGGCGATCACCGTATCTCCCTGGTCACGATCGCTCCCCGCACCCTGCCCGCCATCCAGGACGTGCGGGGTGGTCGGCGCCGCTTGACCCAAAAGTCGAAAACTGTCTGCCTGGCTGCCCCCAGTAAACTGTTTGGTGCCGCCGCCGATGTCGAAGTCATTTTTTCTGTCCCGCTTGCCCAGGACTCTGTCATTACCCTCGCCCATATTCACCTTGTTGATGGAGTCGGCCTCCGAGGGTCGGCGAAAAGGGGCTCGGACTGCCTCGCCGGTGGGACGGAGGGACACTAAGAATTTTTCGCCGTTTTCGTCAATAATGTTCACGATTTGACTGGCGCCACGGGGCGCGAAGCGGTTCTGGCGACTTGCCGCCTTCGCCGGGCCAAAGGTGCCATCGGCTTGTCCCTCTGCAATGGTGTAGCTTCCATCGTCTTGGATCACCACTAAATCGGCGCGGTGGTCGCCATTCATATCATGCAGCTGTATTTGCGCATTATTGAATTTCTCTGGCGTGAACAGCTGTTTTATCCCGTCATGATGTTGTACTGCTTTGGCGATAAAAGGCATCTGGCGATTGCCGCTGCTCAAGAGCGTGTAGAGGTCCCCTGTTTTGGTGATGGAAACAATATCGTCATCACCATCGCCATCAATATCGCCGACCACACGATGAAGATAGGCCGCCACAGACGCGGGGACGGACGCGGGGTATAACGTGGAAAGCGCCATTGACTGCGCGGGTTCAAAAATACCGGCGGCGGCGGCCAGCGCATCGTCGGCCTTCACGGGTTTGCCATAACTGATGTTGACATGGCCTAGCCCGCTGCTGTCGCGGCTAACGTCTCGTGTAAATGACACAAAATCCGCCCGGCCGTCTTTATCCACGTCCAGTAACACCGGGGGGGGCGTCACTTAAAAATGACCGCTGCAGGCCGTTTGATTGCTCGCGACGGGCAAAGGCCCCGTTTTTATGGGCTAAAAAAATCTGTACCGGGTCGCTACTGTCGCCGACGGCCACCATATCGTCCCATCCATCCCCGTTGATATCCCCGACCGTCGTTCTTATTGTCGGCCAGATCAGCGGCACGATGCTATCGATACGCTGTTGAGTCCCATAACCGCCTTTCCCATCAGATTTTAGGAAATAGAACCCATCAATAGAATAAAAGGCGAGCTCACGGTGACCATCATGGTCAATATCGATACTGATTGCGCGCGTATCATTTTGTAAGGGATTCAAGCTCACCGTGGGCAAGGGGTGATCGGCCGTCGCAACAAAGGACCCTACCGGCTGGTCCGCGCCGATAAAGGGTTTTTTTAGCACGGTCGCGGGCAGACGCGCGTCCTCATCATTCAGATCAACGACCTCGTCGACCCCCTCCGCGTAAGGCAGGTAGTAGTTTAGTGAATATTCTTCCAGTCTCACGACGGCTTTCCCTTCGCTTTGTTGGAAGGTCAATACCCTGTTTCCTCTGCTATACCGCATGGCGTAGCTGGCCGCCTCTTGTTGCATGGCGTCTGATGACGGTATTGCTGTCGGGGGGATGCGGTCACGTATGATGTGCTCGCCCTTGGCGATGTCTGTCGCCACGATCCGCCGATAAGGGAGGGGGTTCAGCTTGACGACCCCTCGGCTGAGGTACAGGGTCTCAATGTTGATGTTAGCCCGTAATACGGTTTTAGCAGCCTGTTCCAATCGGGCGGTCAGTGCTTCCTCTGCCTCCTCTTTTAGCTGGTAGGCCGTTACCTGGTTTTCCACCTCCGGCGTCTGATCTTGCCCGGTAAAGGCCAATACCCCGGCTTGAAAGGTTTCCCACCCGTCTAATTTGACGATTTTTTTGATCTCGTCCACTTCACGGACTGCCGAATAAATGCCGCCAGCTAAGAGCAGCGCCGCCCCGAAGGCCAATCCCACCGGGCCGGCTACCGCGGCGGCGCCGCCGCCAAGTGCAAAAGCAAGGGGGACGCCGATGCTTACCAGCGCGCCGGTGAGCGATAAAGACCCTTCGACGATCAAATCTTGGCGCAATGTCGGATCGGTGGTGGTGGCGAGCTGACTGAAAGCACGGAATGCCTGGTAGAAGTCAAAACCGCTGGATAAGACGCCGAGCGCCGGGCCGCCAAAGCGAGCCAACTGCAGTTTGAAGCCTGACTGCAGGCCCATCTGGGTCAGACGACTGCCCCAAATGCCGAGCCCCTCTTGGGTGAGATCAATCGCCATGTTGGAACTCAGTGCAAACAGGGCCATATCCCTTTCTCGTGTCAGCTGTTCTCTTTGTGCGGGGGGTAAGGATTGATTTTGCAGTCGCCGGTTATATTTGGTTAGATCGCTCAATGAACGCAGGTAGCCGTAGCCTTGCATGGTGCCGCCCGCGCGGCTGGTAAAGCGCTGCAGACGCGCCCTGCCGGCTATCGGCACGCTTTTTAGCGTGTCGCCCAGTGTTGGTGCAATGTCTAACACCAGCTTGGTCGCCTGGCTGCCCGCCGTCGGCTGTGGCCTGAAGGTCACCTGCTGTCGGATCGCATCCAGCTGCGCCAGCACACTGGCTTTTGCGGCGGGATTGCCGCTGTCGATGAGGCGATTTTCCATACTGCCTTCCGCCGGTATTTGCTGCCGGAGGAAACGCACGGCCTGTTGTGCTTCAACGGTACTGTAATCAGCCTGGTGCAGATAACGCGCCAATTTTTGGGCATCAAAACGCAGTTGCTCCGCCACCTGTTGTGGTGAGAGGCGTTGGAGATGATCGACTGAAAAGGGCTTACCGTCGATGCGGGCCCCCATTTTATGGAGTACCACGACGGCTATCGGGACCGCGCTCAGGGTAATATCAGGGGCAGCGGCCAGGCGTTGTGCTTCGGGTTTATACTCGCCGAGTAGCGTCTGCAGTTGCCTTAGCCCCGAGAATTGCGCACGGGCGGCGGTCAGATCGACTTTGTACAAGGTGACTGCCGTGGAGGGCGCCATGTGGTGACGCAAGGTCGTCTCAAGTACCCGTCGGTTTTGACTGACATCCGCCCCCGTGATGTGCATCGCGCCTACATTGGGGTGATAAAGCGTAAAGTGGCCGTTCTCTTTGACAGAAAGCGCCAGGATTTGCTGATCGATTTTTAATAGATACTGGCCGGGCGTCATATCCGCGTGCGTCACGGGCAACGGTTGTCGGCCAAAAATCGAGGGATGCGCGTCAGGTGTCGCGAGCAACCCCTCGAACAGCCGGCGGAATTGTTGCACTTGCTTGACGTCATTGTCAGAAAGGGGATCCTGAGCGCGCAGCTCGTTGAGCGTGGCGTAAGTATTGAGGCCCTTCAGGTAATGCTCACTGGCCTGCCCGCCTTGTGTTTGTGCATCCAACCAGGCAAGTCCTGTGGCAGTGGCCGCCGCCTGTGCGTACCGGCTATTGTCCTCGATAAATAACGCCTGTGGCGCGAGCTGCACGTTGACGCCCTGTTCGGCCTCAACGCCTTTCCATGCCGTGATAGCACTGATTTGCTGCCTGTTCCATTCTTGACTGCGCGCCAACGCGTGTTCACCCGTCAAGTGAGCGAGCTGAGCATGGGTATCCGGTAATTGCAACAGCTGTTTTACATCGTTATGCCAGCGGGAAAAATGGCGCGCGTCAGTGGTGAAGGCAGAGATCTTCCTTTCATCAAAGGCGCCGTCGGCATCAGGGAAAAAATCGGCCAGGTCAAGACGTTGCTGGGCATCCAGCGTATCGAGGGTTAACGTATTGGCGTGCAGCGCCTCCATGAGTGCGATAACCCGCTGCAGTCGGGTAGTGAGATCGGTACGATCCACCACGGGAGAAGGAAGCGGGATTGAAGACAGGGGATCAGCATAGGCGCTATTTCCTCCGGGTAGGCCCGTCGGCATGGATATGCGAGGCTGTGCAATAAGATCGGTGACATTCATCCGGCCTTCAGCAGCGGGGGCCAGTTGCGCGACGTAATCAGTTCCTACATCGATACGGTATTCTGGCGCATAGCCGTCTTCATCAAGATCGGTGATAATAATTTGGCCCAATTTAATTTGGAGATGAGTTGCACTAACGCCGGTTAAATTTTTATTAATAAAACGGTTTATTCTTTCTCGGGTGTCAAGCAGTGATTGATCATTCCACAGTACGTTGGGGGATGCCTCCCCTTTTTTTTCACCGACAAAGAGTACTTGTACGTTCGCGGGGGAAGTATTTAATGTAAGCCAGGCTTGCGCGGCCGCTTCCATTGGAAATGCAGTGCCATTCGGTGAAGAGATATCTGCCTGTTCTCCATTCATGACAACAAGGTATCGGTGCATGGGATCTTTTCTGAGCCATTGGCCCACTGCCCTGATGGCATCGGCATCTCCCTGCTGTACCACGGCTATTTCGTAAACATGATGACTCGGTTCGACACTATTCCTGGGTGAGCTAACGTTTTCATCAGTATCCATCGGTTCGACGTCGTCTCCTGGTACGCTAGCGCTTTCATCAACCTCCATCGGTTCACCGCTGTCCCTTGGTGTGTCAACGCTTTCATCAACCTCCATTGGTTCACCACTGTCCATCGTTGGGCCAACACGCTTGCCAAACTCCATGGGTTCAACAGTGTCCACGGGCCTACTAACAGGATCGACAACAACCCTGGATTCAAGGGAGCTACCTGGTATATTTTTGGGTCGTGGTGCTGTCCTCTCTTTTGCTGAGGTAAGAGCGCCCGGACTATAATATTGATAATCATAATTATAGTTATTTTGCGTCGGTAATGCGCTTGTCATACTGCTAATATCCAGTATTCTCAAGCCTTTGGCTTCTGCTCGACCAAATAATCTATCGTAGCGTATTCTGCTCGCTCCTTGTAACGTTTCTTCTTCTAAATCGACAAGATCGTTATGGAAATGCTCGCCAAGATCAGCAATATTGAGGGCCCGGTTACCTTCAGTATCAATTAACCAGATACGATCGGCTGGGATACCCTTATCAAAAGGAGCGGAAATATGCAATTCGGCGTCCCCTCCCCCTCCGTCTGCAACGGCCTTAGGATCGAGTATATAACTCTCTACCATTGATACCACTTCAAGACCCCGTGTATCAATCCAATAGATAAAGCCACTTGTTTGACCTCGACGTAAAGGGCGACTGTATTCTTTGTGGATTCTTTTCGAAGCGATAGGATGATCGTAATCTTCATCATCGCTATCTGAGTCTGAGAATTCACGATAAGTAGGATCAGACTGGCGATCATAGTGGTACTGACTAATGTTGGCACTCTTCCCAGAAGTATAATTTTCTTGAGATACCCGATAGAGGGCGCTGCCACACATGACTATTTCAGTCACGGTGCGATCGGGATGGGAACCATGAAATGGGAGTAATCTTTCATCGGCTACTATTTCATAGGGTGTAATATGGGTACCCCGGAATACCCCGCTAATATCTCTTCTGAAAGGATAACCGCGATCATTGATTTGATATCCTCTTGAACGTAAATAGTCATTGAGAAAAGCAGGAGCATAATAATGGGCTTGTCTCGTTTCACTGCCCATACTCATGGTCTGATCGTCACTCCTTAGAAAGCGAGCGATCATCGGATCAACAACGCTACGAATATGATCAAAGCGATGCGTGTTATTACTGTCCATTGACGCGCTTTTATGTGCCTCAGCCCACTCAGGAACAGTGTTTTCTGTGATTAAATGATCCACTAGCTGTTGCCGTAATTCACCTGACATATTGAAGCTTTTCCACAATACATCAATCTCAATATTATTTTTATCAGGATGCAAGCTTTGTAGCACAGCGATGGCTTGTTGTTCTTTTTTAGGAAAAATTAACCATTTTTTCTTAATATCTTCATTATTGACGGGCTGTTCTTGTTTGGCACTTTCTCTGTTGCTTCTTGCTAACGCCTGTGCGTCGATCTGAGTGATGGAATGGTGACCATGACTTTCTACTGGACCCGGTTCTATTAAGCGGCCGTTAAAAATAAAAAAATCAGGATTCCCCAACAGCATGTCGTAGTCACGCAACCGGGTTTCTGGAGGGAAGTTATAGAGTTTGAGGTAGGCTTCTGCACTGGCAGATGACATGTAGCGCCCTTCGTTGCCAGGTTGATTTTGCACCCGATTGCGGTATTTCTCTTGCATCCACCGGATCAGTTGCATCCACTGTACTGACGTCAGCCCTTTGGGCGCAGCGCGTGATACCACTCGATTTTCAATGAGACCCGGTTTGAATTGGTCATCATCGTCCAATGTTAACCGACGGCCTTGCTCGTCAACGTCCACTGTCGTTGTGTACGCTACCACTCCAACGGGTTCTGTGCGAGGTTCTCCGGTGTTCGTCTGATTTAGCAAGTCGGCAAATTGCGTTCTATAATCGACAAATTCTGGGTTCTCATCATCGCTGGCCAGAGCAGATCCTATCAACACAATCTCATTCGGTTCAGCCCCCCCTAGTATTTGAGAAACTTGCTTTTTTACACTTAACAATCCTGAGGAATCATAGCCTGCTAACGAAGTAGGGTTATGATCATCCTCACCACCACGGCTACGCCCGACAAAATGCCAACGTGAATAACCGGTCAGCCGCATAAGATCACCATGTATTAAACGTGAGTTCCCCTCTGCATCAAGCTGCAATAACACCGACTTTTTAGGATGTTTACTGGCTAAATTGATGGCATCCCTTAGGCTTTGTTCATTGTCTTCCAATTGTATAATGAGGATGCTATCAAATTTTGAGCGTTCATCGCGAGAAAGAGCACTAATATCCCTTCTCTGCCATCCAGCAACGTTATCGCGTTTGGCTGGGCCTGGCGCGCCGCTCAGTGAATTGCTTTGTGTCGCTGCCGAGCCGCTAATGGGGGTAGAGGATACGGGAGTCGTGACGAGTGTGGGGGCTGTGTTAGTGGCTTCGTATCGGGACATGGATGTGTGTGGCATGTATATTATCCTTAATAAATGTCTATCAAGACCGTATCATCGATTTCTGATTTTATTTTTGAAATCGATAGGCAGTTTGATTAAATTTTATTGACTTAAAACAGAAATAGAAATTTTTGTTTTATCTTATTAACTATTAATTTAATGATAAAAGTTCATGTTTTTATAAACTAAAGTATAAATTACTGTATGTTTTTGTGATTTCTGTTGCAGCCAGAAGTGAGAAAATGGATTGCTTTTATCAATATAAAATAAATAATCGAGATAAATAAGTTTATAATTATTATATTTTATTCTTTTTTATTTTTGGGGCTAAATATCATTGAGTATAAAAATAAAGTTTGCCATAAAGTTTATCCTCGTTATTGATTAATGTGTGACTGAGTGTGATTTTTATGCTATTAGTGCTACATATCAATAGATTGACGAGGCAATTGATGATGGTCTTAACAAAATTGAGGCAGCAAGGCGGGGCAGTGGTATTAACTATACCCCGTGATATTGCATCGACAATGGGATGGCGGGTAGGAACAGCAGGTCACTGTGGAAGTTGAAGGTGCTAAAATCAGTTTGACGCCAATGCACCGTATTCCGCGTGGCCGTAAAAACATTCAGGAATTACTTAACGAAATAGACAGTAACGAAATATCCTCTCTTAATGAAACAGTGGCTAATTTTACCGTTACTCCACCGACAGGTAAGGAATTTTGGTAATGGTAAAACAGAGAATACCTCATAAGGGAGACATCTGGCACATTTTGCAACTGTAGCGGAAAGCTACCTCGTTGATAAAGTGGTATCAACGCTTATCGATTTAATCGATCCGCGATAAAATATTATCATTTACGTGCACTCCCGTTTGTTAATTTATTGCATATTGGGCGCATCATAATTTTCTTTACTAATCTTAAATTTTTATAAGTATTGACGCGGTGTTTTATATCAAGAAATGGTATTTTTCCTTCTTTTATTAGCTTATAGAGTTCACATGCCTCTTTTGGTTTGAGAGTTAATTGAGAACTCTTCTTAACAGAGGAAGAAAGGCAACTGATTGTATCCAGTACTATTTTAAATGTATCATCATGTTGACTACGGCCATAGTAAGTTCAATCTACTTTGGCCGTGAACACTGTCTGGAAATAATTGACTACAATATGAATTATTTGCTGCCACTAGGCTGCTCTTTGAATATATTCATTGGCCACATGAGCAGCTGTTTTTCTAACGGAACTAATAATATTTTCTTTAAAAATGCTTTCATACATCAGATCGGATAGAGCATAAGAGATCTTAGTGTTAACTTCGCTTTTTTGGTCACAGTCATTTATTCTTTTTAAAAAATCGGTGAACAGGGTATTTTTCATCAGGTATGTTGAAACCAAGTGTTTTATTGAACCCTGGGCGCAAGCAATATCGATAGTCATATCACTTTTATTTAAATAATGCATCGTTTCTTTAAATAAAGAGAGCCGTTCATTTTTGGTAAGTTGCTTATGTCCCATAAAGGCTCTATCTATCTGTAGGTTAATTAGCGCACAGAGATAAGTGCATTTCTCTTGCTCTAGCCATTGCTTGTAATACTCGCCGGGATTTATCTCTCTGATCATTTTCATAATATCTTTATAGATTGTGCCAAAATCCAGTCGCAAACTGTTCCCGTCTTTATATGCAATGGATAGTTTTGTACCCTTAGTAGCAATAGACAGGCCGTTCGACAAAGCAGGACGGGTGCGGAAATCGTCGACGAGGTCTCTGAATTCTATCGTCGGGTCGTAAAAGAAAAATTCCTTATCTAAAATAGTATAGGAAAAAATTTTATCATTTTTGTTAATGTTGATAGAGAATATGTCATTACCTCTATTGTCTTTCATTTGTAATAAATTATCGGTTGATCCAAAGTCATAGCAAAACCTTTCCTTGTATGCCGGAGAGGCTAATTCTTTTAATTTGAATAGTATTTTTTCCACTTCATCCAGCGTGATATTGTGTACGGGATGACATAATTTTTTCAGGCATTCCTGGGCTTCTTTATGGCCATGGGAAAAAAAGAATTCTTTTATCTTTTCCCATAATGTCATATAAATATGACGATCATCATTTAATATTTCTTCTATGCGGACAGTGGTAGGGAAATAACCCGTCCCTACTGAAAAAACTATATCAGTCATAATATGTACTCCACCTTACTGTTAAAAATTAAATTCCCACCACTGTAATGATTATGGCGAAATCATCTTTACGTACTACACAGTGAACTATAAATTTTATGATAAACGTGATCGTCGCTAGATATATGCTTTGGAATGGTTATTATACTCCTCATGAAAAGTGCTCAACTTCTCGGTAATCGGTGAAGTCGTTTCGTCATTTCTCTTTTTCACAACAACAGCGGGTAAAATACCTGTCAGCCAGAATTTAAATGCAGCAGCCCAAGGTACGGCTTGGCTTTTAAACTTAGCATCGGTTTTTTTATTTGAAAGCTCTTTAATATTTTTGGACAATATCTCGTTAATATCGCTTGGCACAGTTTCTGGTTTATATTTGGCGATCAGATAAATCAAGCCGAAAGCGGTGCCGGTAATGAATAGAGAAATTGCAAGATACGGCGTTAAAAACAGTGATGCAACCGTTGCTACACCAATTCCGATAGAGACTTGCTTAATTTTTTGAGTAAATTTATTAAGATTTATTGATGTTAGTTCACGGTCGAGCTGCTTGATATCTTCTACTATTGCATCCCGTAGCGTGTTATCTATACTTTCCACTGTATTGTTACTAGCAATGTTGTATTTTAAAGTCTCCCAGTTATCAGCTATAGCTCTGATATTTTCTAATCTTGTCTTCACTTTTCCGTATTTATCTTTCTTAAAAGAGAATTTTGAGTTTGATGCTTGTTCTATGTCTTCTAGAGCCTTATCAATACTATTACGTGTCTTAACTGTATATTGTATGGTATTGTTTTTATTACCTAAACCACTTTCCTTTAGATAGTCTTTAGTCATTCCATTAGCAAAAGCTTGTGTCATTCTATAATAAACCTGTTGTGCGTTTTGCAATTTATCAGCGTCATTATTAGGTTTGTTAAAATGAGTAAGAACGTTTATACTATAAGATACCTTATTACCGACAAATTGTGTCAACAAGGTTAATTTTTCTATATTGTCATTAACTGATGTTAATGACAAACCATCCTCTAAAAACACCAACTGTAACTGCCCGTTATTTTCTAACGGTTTTATTTTCATAAAAGCGGCTAATTCAGATTTTTGAAGAAATTTCGCTAAATCCTTAGCCCATGTTTTATCCGCCCTATGATGTTGCGATAGTATATTGAGTAATTTACATATTTCTCTATTATTTTTAGGAAAAATTCTAAAAACAACATTTGTTTCATCTTTTAATTCAATCACCGCATATTTTTTAATTTCTTCTTTTTTCAATGTGTCCTTAAAGCATTTCAGATGCCTATCATTATTGATATAGCCCTTCAAACAATCAGCCAATAATCGTTTATTTTCACTCATCTGTTTTGCTTCTTCCACCTGTTTTGTGTTTTCCTGTAAGTATAGGTGGTACGGAAAACCAGACATTCTGCCTAGATAGTTAATGGTTCTACCCGCAATTTCTTTTGTAAATGCTATAAATAATGGCAAAAAAGTACTTTTATTTTCATTGTCTACCTTGTTAACTTTATCATTGAGCTGCACACATAATTCACTGATGGATGAAATATCATTTTTAAGTTTAATCTCTTTGTTTCCTTGATATTTTTCGACCACACTTTCAGTGTACATCTTAACTACATCATTAATCAGCTGTTGTTCAGCCGTCACCGGATCCAACTCTTTTAGTGCCGAACTGACTTCCGTTGATTGACGACGGAGAGTGTCGATATCGATACCAGAGTGTATTTCATCAAATGGATCTTGCTTAACTTTAGTATTTGTCATCCTTCTGATTGCCTTAATTACACGCTTTTTCATGCCACAAAACTTCGTTTTAGTCGAGGTGGGAAGTCTCAGAGTATTTCCGGTCTCTACAATAATATCTTTGACGCTTTTAGTTCTTTCAGTTGAGGTGTTTCCTGAACTTCTGTTTGTAGGCACATGACTTTGAAAATAACTATTTGTGGTTTTCATACTCTCCCCTTAGATCATATATTCAATTCTTGAATAAAAAATTAAATAATAAAACTGCGGTTTGTAGGATGGTATGGAAAAAAAAAGAGGATAGATATCAATTATTGACATAATCTGTTAAAAATATGTTAACAATAAGTAAATTATATGTTGCCTTGGTAAGCATATACCCAATGAATTTCGAGTTACGGCAAGGCTGCAATCAATCGAATCTCAGGAGTTTACAGGGAGTAAATGACTGGGATGAGTGCGCGCAGCCAACGCCGCCGCATGGTTAATCGCGATGGTCATCTTTTTCAGTAGAGCAAGGTCAGGTTTCCTGTTGCAGCTAAGAATAGAGGTGAGATTGAAAGATGGTTGCATATGGCTCTATAGTGACCAGTAAGTTAACTTGATTCAATGGTTCAAGAGCCTAGAAAATAATACAGCGAGGGCACCTCTCATATGGCAGATTATGACTTTGAATGGATGTGGCAGGGTGAAGATAATGAGGCCTAACGTACGTTTTCGTTCCATTGGACTGTGAACCCCCTACTTGGAATTCTGGGAAGATTTATCCGGCTATATACCCTTCTTTAAAATATTTATAAGCTGACGGAAATTCTTTAGGGTTTTCAAGTATATAATTTTCAATGCTTCTTAATAATTCTGATTTATCGCTTTTTTTCTTGCCCACTGTTGCGTAGATATCACCATTTACGGGGCCTTTATAGTGTTTGATCACCGGAAGTTCTGACGCGTTTGATGTCATTGCCTGGAAGGTGTTATCAGTTCGTTCAGAATAATCTAGGTTTAAATCCGTCACTTTTGCATACATGGGATCTGCATATATGGGGTCATACAGATTGTTAGTCTCGTTATTAAATTTTTCAGCCAGCGATTTTTGTATGTTTTTTGTGATACTGTCTATTGATTTAGCAAAGTCATAGATCCATTCGCTTTCCGTTCCTATTGTCTTTCCCAGATCTATACCCTCAGTGGAATCCAGAGAGAAACGTTGTAGAGCATAATAATCAAAACATTTCATTTGCAACGCAATCCATCTCTGAGTCAGCCGTTGATCAAACACCATCTCTTGTTTTGTTGGCCCACTTAGCAAATGCAAGTATAACCTTTTCTGATTTGATGAAGAAATTCCCTCCAATTTATCTGGATCAGTATTGTAAGCCACCTTAGCTAAGGCAGCATCAACGCTTTCACGAGAAACGGGATTGATGTTTAAAAACTCACTGTGATTGGTTAATTGTTTTTCTGAGAAGGCACGAATATCTTTTTCAGAATTCCCGTATACCAGCTTGCGTTCATCCATCCCATCTTTTATAGAAAAGGTAAAGGTGTAAGTGCCATCCTCGTTTTCTGTGACAGATGCCTGAAATCTATTCTGAAAGCCAGGATATGTCATTTCCTTGAGCTGATAAAAAGAAATCATTGTTTTCAACGCTGATTCGGTATCTGGCTCATGATCGGTATGCGTCAACTCATAAAGTTTCTCCAGTGCTTCACTTTTTTTCGTCCTGCAAATCCAGTCCTTAATTTTATCCCAGACTCCCATGTATGCGGCCTCTTCTTTCGAAGAACTCTCAACAGCCCGTCTGATTCTTTTATCACTAATGGCTCTGCTGAATGGTAGGCAAGTATTACCCTGAATAGTCAGTGGCATAACATTTATCCTCTGTGTGACGTTATAAGTTTGTAATCATAATGTTAATAAATAGTCAATTCAATGGTTGATTGGAAAATGGGTGATACTTCAGTCAAAAAATGATAAAAAAACCCGCAATCTAGAAGATAACGGGTTAGAGAAGGAAAGGGTTAGATAAATGAAAGACACAAATTTTTTCGTATAACAGCCAGGCACGTTCGTTACTATGTCCAGCTTTTATCCAAGGTGAATTGATACATTTCATCCAGGTCAAGATTGTAATGGTCTAATGTTTCCGGACTCTTTTGAAGAGCTGTAATAAACTGCAAATCAGAGGTGTATAAAATGAAAAGTAAAAAGAAGCCATCGACATTGACACTGGAGTTTAAACAAGACGCAGCAAAGTTAGTGCTGGAAAAGGCGTATACGTGCCAACAAGCGGCAGACAGTTTGGGTGTTTCATTAAGTGCGATAAAAAGCTGGGTCAAGGCTGAAAGGGGGGGAGTGTCCCCGGTAGGATCTGAACAGGCGAGTCTTAGTTTGGCCGAGCGTGAAGAATTACTTCGTCTGCGTAAAGAGCGTAATAACTTATTAATAGAGCGTGAAATATTAAAAAAAGCGGCGGTCTTCTTTACGAAAGAAAACGGATAAGATTTTACCTGTTGGCGCGGCAATTTACCTTTACTCAGAGAGACCCGGTATGGACAACGGATATCACCACTGTTTGGACTTATGAAGGCTGGATGTATTTAGCGGTGGTGATGGACTTATACTCGCGCCAAATGAGCGTTAGCGTGATTTTTACTGAAAAATCGTATCCTGAAGAGGGAGTGTCTTCATTAATTTCCCATATTTTTATGTCGGCCATTTTTTTATTATCATAAAAGGTTTGATAGACTGATATCACAGCTAGTGGGTGTCAGCACGCCTGTTATCTTTAAAGTCGCAGATGGATTGTCAGTCATCACACTGAAAGATGCTGCACATAATAATGTCTGGATCGCAAGTCTATTGAAGATATTGCAAGTTTTTTTTCATAATCATGCCTTATAAAATAATTAAATACATATTGTGATGAAGAATTTTTAATAATACCTGTAATCAATGTTGTTTTTTATTGACCTCCTTTAAGGGGTCGTGTGAAGGAACCCCCAAAAGTGTTCGTTCTGAGTGAAGCGGCTTTCCAGAAGCATCGTTTTAAATGTTTTTCAAGCTCATTGATCATCGTATCCAAATCAACACCACTCTTGCTCTTTTTAAAATGGTACTTACCAGTAAAGGCAATGTGCGCCCAGGCAATAGGAGAAATCCTGACAAATTCATCAATAATTGTCTGGGTAACTCCCTCTACTACTTGCATTTTTTCATAAAGGGTATTTAAAATAATAGCGTTGTACGCAATGACAGAATTTGCAACCAGTCTTACTGCATGCGCGCTGACCTGATTAGTTATTCTCTTTTTTCCTTTAAAAACCCCGTGATAAATTTTCCTGATGAGACCTTGTAACTGGTGATAGGCCTCTGCTCGATTTCTGGCCGTTCGGATAGCCTTTCGAAGCGTCATATTATCGATTAAATTCAATACATGTGTGCTTTTAAAGAGGGTATTATATTCAATCAGTGCTCTTTTTAATCCAGCGCAACGCGCAGAGGAATTTAGTTTTCTAACAATGTGACTTTGCGTATATAGAATCCAATATAACAAAATTGAGCTTATTCAGAGAGTGATTATCACCCGTTACCCTGTCGATAGTAATGTCTGTTTTATTACCATGAATGACGTCATAAAGAGAATGCTCTTCATATTCATTAAGCCCAATATTCTTGGCATTAACGGCAACAAAATTGGCTATCAATGTATAAATGGACAGCCCAGGAGATTTCCCAAGATGTTTTTTTGAATACCTTGACTGGATAGTACTTTCACTGGTCGGAAGTTTTTGCCCATCCGCATCTGCTAACAATTTTTCATCTAATAAATTCCATTGCTTAAAAATAGGCAGTGAGTGGATAAAGTTAGCCACTGTGTCATTCGCTGCGCTGTGCGTATAAAATCTTCTTGAGTTGAGCGCATTAGGTTAGGGTTTAGATCAGACATTTCTGCCCTCTTTTCTATACTAATGCCAAAGGCCTCCGATAGAATACAGGCGGTAATGGCCAGCGGCGGGGGTTCCTTTTTTTTATTGTAGCGTGTTCTTATGTAGGTAAAAGAACTCCACATGTTAATCCGCTCCCCCATATACAGCATGAGGTCGGGTATTTCTACCTGAGGCAAGGTGCTGAAAAAAGCGTCCTCAAGAGGCGTCTTGCTATCATAATCCAAGCGCCAGTCTTGTCCGCCCGTTTTGGTTTCTTTTATACTGAACCCTGTATTTTCTCGATGGTTTATCCGTTTTGTCGTTTTATCCCATGTGGTGTCCAGCATCAAAAGGGCATCATCCAAGCGTTGGTCGCAATAATTTGGGATTTTTGGATAACCAAATTCAAGCGCTATTTTTTCAACATCATCGACCAACCCATCGCTGATCAAGTCATGATTGATATCACAGTGAGAAACACTTTCATTGCAACAGAGCAGGCCTTTATCCAGACGACGATACATTTTATGGTAAACAAAGCATTCAAATAAATGGGGATCGACCTGTTCCTCACTGGATCCTTTCTTCAAATAAGCGAGCTGTGTTCTGGATATAGCGTCTTTAAGTGCTTGTGGTAATATCAATGTTGATGGACCCTTTCCGCTACCATAGTGCTTTTTTATTAAATCAATCAGCGCGATAACCTCATTTTTTTCTTTATAAAATACAAATGGAACGGTTAGCACGATTGGCCTTAGATAAAGTGCGAATAAGCGTGATGATTTTAAATAAAATTCACGCATTGCTGCTTTTGTATCAAAGGTGCTTCCCTGTAAAAATTGCGCTATAACGGGGAATTGCTCTTCTGGCAGGACTTTATAAGCCGCCTGATTTAATTCATCATGATGCAGACTGAATTTTCGTTTGGGAAACCACGTGAGAAATTTAGCGAGTTTAGGCAAATCAACAACCAGATCGGAATGGTATTCGGTTTTTTTCTTATCGGCATAAGCTTTGGCTTCCGCCATAATACGCCTTACATGATACATGAAGCTGGTGATTAAATTATCCATAATTTGTTGATAACGATGATAAATAAAACAAATGGTTTGCAACCATTGTTGCGGTTTACTTAACTGCCTTAGTCTGGAAGGGGCATAAATCAGCGTAATAGCGAATAGTATTTTTGGATAGCAGAAGGGTTGGAAGAAAATCCTTTGCAAATTTATACAACTCAACCATCGCCAAGGCTTTCTCTACTTCGGCATTTATCGCAGTATAGGTAAAGTTTTTTTGATCAGCACGTAGGGTGTTTAGCCTGCTGATTCCTTCATCCCTATTAATTAATCCTGATAATTGCTTTTGTTTAATCTCGGGTATCAACATGATCAGTTGATTAAGTCTGTCGCTTTCTTTAGCAAATTCCCGGGTAAACATATCCTGCAAACACCGATAGGTCGGGATAACGATTTTTTGATTATCAAGGTAGACCAATAACTGGCGGAAGGTGTCATGGCCTTTAGGATAATACCGTAACAATTCACGCAGGTGTTCCTCAATCAGGATGGCTTGTTTTACTGACCAATCCTGATAATTAAACAGACTGAGAATAATTTGTTTTTGCTGACTGATGCGTTGACGTGTGATGCTTCCCTGAAATATCGGGTCGGTTTTTTTGAAGAATTAGGCAAGCACATAGGCAACATCAGCCAGAACATCCTCAAATACAAAAATGAAAAATTGGTTTTTGGCTTTGAAGTAGGCAAGCTGCAAAATGAAATATATTTTTGTTTTGAGCGTACCAAATTGACTGAGTTTATCTAATTCTACCTGATTCATTTCAAACACGAGTTTCGCACGAATCTAACCTGGTGCAGCCAATAGTGCTCTGATGTGTGTAGTAATAGCGTTTTTAATGACAGCCCAATTTTGTTGGTAAAGGGTTATTTTTTCGGACAGACGGCGTTTATGTTGTTCAAACCAGGCAGCCATGGCTAGAAAAATATGATTTCTTTGCGCCCGGCCCGTGCGGGCCTGACAGCGTTCTATACCCGTGATCAATGAAGATGCTTGATTTTGAAGTCGATAAGGATCATGCTCATAGCCATGAAAATAGAGCTGACTGCTGACCAGAAAATTACCCTCGAAGCCCAACATCGTCAAAGCCATGACCGCCGTGTCTGTGACAGGATCCGGTGTGTTTTGTTGTCCGCAGACGGCTGGACTCCCCCTATGATTGCTCACTCACAGCTCATTAATGAAACCACGGTGCGGCGCCACCTTACAGACTATCATAAACTCAACAAGCTCAAGCCTGAAAATGGCGGCTCCGATGGCTATCTCAATGCGGAACAGACCACGTCGCTGGTTGAACATCTCACCCAGCCGCTCTACCACCACAATCACCAAATTGTGGCGTATATCGCTGGACGCTGGAACATCACCTTTACCGTATCAGGTCTGTATAAAGGGTTGAAGCAGCATGGCTTTAGCTATAAAAAGCCGAAAGGTGTTCCGCATAAATTTGCCGTTGAGAAACAGCAGCAATTTATAAAGACCTACAGCGAATTGAAAGACGCCGCGGGTAATGACCCCATACTGTTTATTGATGCCGTTCATCCGACACAAGCCACCAAAATAAGCTACGGCTGGATACGAAAAGGCCAGGATAAAACGATAGAGACCACCGGGAGCAGAACGCGGTTGAATATCATGGGAGCCTTGAACATCCAGAATGTGGCTAACCCCATAATCCGTGATGATGAGACGATTAACAGCGAAAATGTGGTTCACTTCCTGTCTGCCATTCGCGCGCATTATCCCATCACGACAACGGCACATGTGATCCTCGAGGGTGCAGGCTATCACCGTTCACAGCTTGTGCAAGACGCCGCGCTTACGTTGAATATCCAGCTTCATTACCTTCCGCCGTATAGCCCGAATCTAAACCCGATAGAGCGATTGTGGAAGGTGATGAATGAGCAAACACGAAACAATAGATATTACCCATCTAAACAGAGTTTTAAGAACGATATCTTAAACTTCTTTGAGGTGAAGCTACCACAAATGGCAAGTTCTCTGGTATCTCGCTTAAACGATAATTGCCAGGCGCTAAATCCTGCATCTTGATTTCACTTGGGTATATACCCATCGCCATTAAAACCACTGGAAAATTTGCTCAACTAGATTAAAAATAAGGTCATGAAAATAAACTCACTGACAGCCTCTCAAAAACAAGATTTGGAACGCCTTAATCGTTACGAACACGATGGCCGTGTTCGAGATCGAATCAAAGCGGTGTTGTTGAAAAATGAAGGCTGGAATAACAAAGCGATTGCCCAAGCATTACGTATTCATGAAGAAACAGTGAGGCAACATGTAACAGATTGGCTTTCAGACGAAAAATTAAAGCCTGAAAATGGCGGCTCGTATAGTAAGTTGAGCGTGCATGAATCTTTATTGCTTGAAAAACACATTGAAAGCACGACTTATAGCCGTGTCATCGATATCTGTGCTTATAATTTGGCGTCTGTTACACCGTATCTGGCATGACAAAATGGCTGAAAGCGCATTGTTTTAGCTATAAGCAGCCCAAAGCGACGCCGGTTAAAGTGGATGTTGCTCAGCAAGAAGCGTTTATCGCGTCTTATTTCACTTTGCTAGAGAGTGCTCTTAAGAATGAACCGATTGTTTTTATGGATTCAGCCCCTCCAACGATGGCTACTAAAGTGGTCTGCGGTTGGATAAGGAAAGGCAAAGATAAGCCGCTGGTCAAAACAGGGGCAAAAACACGGGTTAATGTCATGGGAGCCATTGAATTGAGCACCATGAAGGTGGTCAGTGCCCGTCCTGAGCAGGTGAATTCAGAAACCACCGTCGCTTTTTTTGAGCAGCTCAAAGCTGCTTATCCTGATGCACAAAAGATACACATTATTTTAGATAATTCTGGCTATCATTGCCGTCAGCGAGTCAAAGACGCCGCATTAGAGAAGGCTATCGTACTCCATTATTTACCCCCTTATAGCCCTAATCTTAATCCCATCGAGCGATTATGGAAGGTCATGAACGAGCGTGTCAGAAACAACCGATTTTTCTCTTCAGCCAAAGAGTTTCGTGGGGCTATAGCCGAATTTTTTGATAGTACATTGGCAAAAATTGCTCCCTTTCTCAGGGGCAGAATTAACGATAATTTCCAAACCATCTAATCCAGACCTTCAAGTTGAATGAGTAGATACCACAAGTTTGTTTGATTTCCCGATGATAAACTTCAACAGACCAACGGGCCTCGGTGACAGCCTTCATCTGTTCCCGGGTGGGGTTCTCTTTATTCGTTGCAACATAATCAATGCGACCGTGTTTGGTCACAAACTTGAAGACTGTCACCCAACCATCGCCCCGCAGGTGTACTGAAAGCCCTTCTTCTGGAATATCAAGTGAGGCTAATGTGACGTTGCGATTAACTATCCGGTTCTTTCTCAAGGTGGTGACCCCAATCCAGCCAGGAGAACGAATGGCGTTGAGATTATCTAAACTTGAATACCGAATACCACGCATCCATTACCACCGCTTCAGGGGCTATACCCCTCGCTTTTGCCAGTTTGAGCATGTCGCAAAAATGCGAGTTTTTTGTTTTTCCGTCGGTCTCTTTGTCGTCAATTCGGTAGTCAATAGGCACTGACTCTCCCTTTTTAAGACCCTACCACAACAGATTAACCAAACCAATACCGGCTATCGCATCATGTTCATTACCAGAATGGTGATAATGAACTCGCTCTATCTTCTTACTCCGTTTTTTGGCTAGCACTCTATCATCCGCAATCAGAAAACAAGGTGCTTCCCGGTCTATCGAGGGGGCGACAAGTTGCCACAACTCTTTGGGACGAAAACACCGGCTCTTTAACCACCGGCTTACGCTATCATGCGATCCCTCGACGGGCTCACTTCTGACAACGCTAGACCAGAATATCTGACACTACTCGCTTGTAAAAATGCTTTATAAAGGTCTTTCGTACAGGGATAGTCTGACATCTCATTACCATTCTTATCTTTTTTCCTACTCTCCTTTTACCATCATTTATTACAGTGCGAAACTCGTGTCAGTGAAGGGGAGAGTATACGCTTTTTTTGGTAAGATAAACCGGTTCAGTTAATCTTGGTTCAAATATTGGTTTTCTCCCCACTAAAATGGACTATAAAAGTATGAAAATAGGTTATGCTCGTGTTTCAACGAAAGAGCAATCGGTGTCCATGCAGGTTGATGCACTGAAACAGGCGGGTTGCACGCAAATAGTTGAAGAAATAGCAAGTGGTGCAAAAACAGCAAGACCTGTTCTTGATGAAATCATGAGAAATTTAAGAGAAGAAGACACCTTGGTTGTATGGAAGTTGGATCGCTTAGGCAGAAATTTGGCACACCTGATTCATCTTACTACCCAGCTTCTCGAAAAAAAAGTGGGCTTAATCAGCTTAAATGATCCGATTGATACCACCACCGCGCAGGGTCGATTGATTTTTGGTATTTTTGCCTCATTGGCTGAATTTGAACGTGAACTTATCAGAGAGCGTACGCAGGCGGGATTAAAGTCAGCACGCGCGCGTGGGCGAAAGGGGGGGCGCCCTAAAGGAATGAACCCAACGGCAATAGAAAAAGCGGCTATCGCTGAAGCACTTTATAAAAATGGGACTATCCCCGTTAAAAAAATTGCTGAACAATTAGCCATTTCAAAAACGACGTTGTATTTGTACTTACGATCCAGAGGGGTTGTTATTGGTGAAAAAACAGAGCGGGTTGTTACACGTTGAGCATTCTCTCTAGTAGGCCTTGGTAAGGTAAAGAAAAATCATCATGTAAATGGCATTGAGATAAATTTTCGTTATTAAAAAATAGTTAATTCATAGTGTTAACTCAGAACGAACACTTTTGGGGGTTCCTCCACACGACCCCTTTAAGATATAGGCAAAGAAATGCCCTGCGTTAAACGCATACCGCATAATCCTATAATTCCCTTGCAGACCAACAAAAATGTAGTAACATAAACGTATGAAGATAACATTTGAATGGGATCAGACGAAAGCGGAAAGCAACATCAAGAAGCACCGCTTAAGTTTCGAAACAGCCATCCGTGCTTTTGCTGACCCGTTCGCGTTGGTTGAGCAAGACCGCATCGAAAATGGGGAACACCGCTGGCAAACTTTGGGACTTGTCGAGGGCTATTTGTTGGTTTTGGTGGCACATACCATCCGAGATAACGAGGACGACATCGACGTCATTCGTATCATTTCGGCTCGTCGTGCCGAACCTAAAGAGAGGAAGCGTTATGAGCAAAATCGTTCGCTATGAAATTGATCTGAAAAACCTGCCTCCGTTGACAACAGAACAGCAGGCAGAGCTTAAAACACTGAAAACGATGCCGGATGAATCCATTGACTACAGCGATAGTCCGCCATTGGACGATGTATTTTGGAAAAATGCCGTGCAAAATCCACTTTATAAGCCTACCAAAACTTCTACGACAGTGCGGGTTGATTCGGATGTCATTGCGTGGCTTAGGAGTGAAGGTAAAGGCTATCAGACCCGTATCAACACTATCTTGCGCGAAGCAATGATCCGCTCTCTGCATCACAAGGTGTAAGGCTCTAAGATTTTGACTAAACTCTATCACATGGCATTCTTCTGATTAAGCTAGGCCCGTCGGGGCAAGCGTGCCATGTTACCTTAAACAGGTTTCTTGGCCGATTGCCCTGACGGGGAAAAAGAGTGAGTAACTTGTCTATTTAATTTTTCGTTTTTATGCTCCTGCTATGAAAGGTGTGCTGAGGCTGCCTACATGGGGGTTAACCGGCGTGAGTGACGCGGGTGTCTGTGCCTGTGTAGCACGGCCTGAAGATGGAAGGCCTGACATGGCTTCACGTAATGCACTGGACACCTGAGCGTCATCTCGATGGGCCGGTCTTTCTTTTTGCACCTCTTGCAGTCCGTTGAACAGGACCTCGTTTTTTGGCGTGACATCCAATTTATCAAAGACGCCGTTTTTATCTTGTAACCAAAGATGACGGTACTCTGCATGTTTCATAAAGTGTTTGATACGGACAGTCGGATACGAACTCGGGGCGCTCGCGTGGCTCAGCACCACATCGTTGTTATCCTGTTTTTCTATCCGCATGTTTTCGAACGACCACGGCAGTAGCACGACATCTTGGGCGATGTATCCGCCGTTTTCGCTGCCATTATCTTGGTTATCAATCTCGACATTACGGGCGCCAGCCTGGATATGATACCTGTCTGCCCCCCCTTTACCCTTGAGTGTATCTTTGCCATGTTGGTGCCATAAGCGATTATTTTCCTCGTCTCCCGGCAGAGGCGTGGTTGACAAGGTGTTATTTCGTTTGTCTCCTTGCAGGTGGGTGCTAAATTTCGTCCCTACCTGCGCCAGTTGTAAAAAATGAGGCACCCGGGTCGGGCTATTATTTTCATGACGGCTGACCGGTTTTCCCTTGATGGTGACTTTCACTTGTTTTTCACCCTCACGGCTGGGGGTGATGAATTCAACCTGGATGTCCTCCGGTCGGGCCGCACGCAGAAACGCTTGTCGGCTTTGGTCATGCTCGGGAATGTAGTGCGCGGTTAACGGGGTCAGGGATGGCCAATGCCCGTCGGCGGCGCGTCTGAGCGTTTGTGGCCATCCGGTGATGCGCAGGCCATCACGGGTATGGAGGACATAGGCGTGTTGCAGGCTTTTTTGCTGACCGTCTGCGTGCAGACGGTACATGTTTTCTAACCTTAGCTCAGTGTGGGCCCCGTTATCGCCCCGCAGTTGCAGCCACACCTCTTCGCCGGCCAGCCGAATACTGGCGATGTCTTCTGCGTCATAATCCAGGAGCACGTTGCTGTGTGCCTGCGGCTCCACCTGCTCTTTTAACGTTATCTGTGCGCGTGTTGCGCTCTGATTGCGAAGGATATGGTAGCTGTCTGTTCCTTTTCCTCCGGCTGCATACCCGCGCCCTAAACCGAGGGTATTGTTACCCGCGTCTCCTGTCAGTAAGACAGACACGTCACTCTGTCCGTAGGCATGTTCAATGTGGCTTAACCGAGCCAGTGTCTTAACATGCGCCAACGCGTTTAGCTGCGTTATCGCCTCTTCTCGCGCCTGCCCCGTTAATTGCGCAATCCGGGCTAACCGATCAATCACATCCTGGCGCTGCCCCTCACGGTAATACGCGGCGAGGCCAATATCGAGCGCCAGCAGGGTGCTCTTGCCATTCATTGGTTGGCGCGAGGCGATCACCGTATCTCCCTGGTCACGATCGCTCCCCGCACCCTGCCCGCCATCCAGGACGTGCGGGGTGGTCGGCGCCGCTTGACCCAAAAGTCGAAAACTGTCTGCCTGGCTGCCCCCAGTAAACTGTTTGGTGCCGCCGCCGATGTCGAAGTCATTTTTTCTGTCCCGCTTGCCCAGGACTCTGTCATTACCCTCGCCCATATTCACCTTGTTGATGGAGTCGGCCTCCGAGGGTCGGCGAAAAGGGGCTCGGACTGCCTCGCCGGTGGGACGGAGGGACACTAAGAATTTTTCGCCGTTTTCGTCAATAATGTTCACGATTTGACTGGCGCCACGGGGCGCGAAGCGGTTCTGGCGACTTGCCGCCTTCGCCGGGCCAAAGGTGCCATCGGCTTGTCCCTCTGCAATGGTGTAGCTTCCATCGTCTTGGATCACCACTAAATCGGCGCGGTGGTCGCCATTCATATCATGCAGCTGTATTTGCGCATTATTGAATTTCTCTGGCGTGAACAGCTGTTTTATCCCGTCATGATGTTGTACTGCTTTGGCGATAAAAGGCATCTGGCGATTGCCGCTGCTCAAGAGCGTGTAGAGGTCCCCTGTTTTGGTGATGGAAACAATATCGTCATCACCATCGCCATCAATATCGCCGACCACACGATGAAGATAGGCCGCCACAGACGCGGGGACGGACGCGGGGTATAACGTGGAAAGCGCCATTGACTGCGCGGGTTCAAAAATACCGGCGGCGGCGGCCAGCGCATCGTCGGCCTTCACGGGTTTGCCATAACTGATGTTGACATGGCCTAGCCCGCTGCTGTCGCGGCTAACGTCTCGTGTAAATGACACAAAATCCGCCCGGCCGTCTTTATCCACGTCCAGTAACACCGGGGGGGGCGTCACTTAAAAATGACCGCTGCAGGCCGTTTGATTGCTCGCGACGGGCAAAGGCCCCGTTTTTATGGGCTAAAAAAATCTGTACCGGGTCGCTACTGTCGCCGACGGCCACCATATCGTCCCATCCATCCCCGTTGATATCCCCGACCGTCGTTCTTATTGTCGGCCAGATCAGCGGCACGATGCTATCGATACGCTGTTGAGTCCCATAACCGCCTTTCCCATCAGATTTTAGGAAATAGAACCCATCAATAGAATAAAAGGCGAGCTCACGGTGACCATCATGGTCAATATCGATACTGATTGCGCGCGTATCATTTTGTAAGGGATTCAAGCTCACCGTGGGCAAGGGGTGATCGGCCGTCGCAACAAAGGACCCTACCGGCTGGTCCGCGCCGATAAAGGGTTTTTTTAGCACGGTCGCGGGCAGACGCGCGTCCTCATCATTCAGATCAACGACCTCGTCGACCCCCTCCGCGTAAGGCAGGTAGTAGTTTAGTGAATATTCTTCCAGTCTCACGACGGCTTTCCCTTCGCTTTGTTGGAAGGTCAATACCCTGTTTCCTCTGCTATACCGCATGGCGTAGCTGGCCGCCTCTTGTTGCATGGCGTCTGATGACGGTATTGCTGTCGGGGGGATGCGGTCACGTATGATGTGCTCGCCCTTGGCGATGTCTGTCGCCACGATCCGCCGATAAGGGAGGGGGTTCAGCTTGACGACCCCTCGGCTGAGGTACAGGGTCTCAATGTTGATGTTAGCCCGTAATACGGTTTTAGCAGCCTGTTCCAATCGGGCGGTCAGTGCTTCCTCTGCCTCCTCTTTTAGCTGGTAGGCCGTTACCTGGTTTTCCACCTCCGGCGTCTGATCTTGCCCGGTAAAGGCCAATACCCCGGCTTGAAAGGTTTCCCACCCGTCTAATTTGACGATTTTTTTGATCTCGTCCACTTCACGGACTGCCGAATAAATGCCGCCAGCTAAGAGCAGCGCCGCCCCGAAGGCCAATCCCACCGGGCCGGCTACCGCGGCGGCGCCGCCGCCAAGTGCAAAAGCAAGGGGGACGCCGATGCTTACCAGCGCGCCGGTGAGCGATAAAGACCCTTCGACGATCAAATCTTGGCGCAATGTCGGATCGGTGGTGGTGGCGAGCTGACTGAAAGCACGGAATGCCTGGTAGAAGTCAAAACCGCTGGATAAGACGCCGAGCGCCGGGCCGCCAAAGCGAGCCAACTGCAGTTTGAAGCCTGACTGCAGGCCCATCTGGGTCAGACGACTGCCCCAAATGCCGAGCCCCTCTTGGGTGAGATCAATCGCCATGTTGGAACTCAGTGCAAACAGGGCCATATCCCTTTCTCGTGTCAGCTGTTCTCTTTGTGCGGGGGGTAAGGATTGATTTTGCAGTCGCCGGTTATATTTGGTTAGATCGCTCAATGAACGCAGGTAGCCGTAGCCTTGCATGGTGCCGCCCGCGCGGCTGGTAAAGCGCTGCAGACGCGCCCTGCCGGCTATCGGCACGCTTTTTAGCGTGTCGCCCAGTGTTGGTGCAATGTCTAACACCAGCTTGGTCGCCTGGCTGCCCGCCGTCGGCTGTGGCCTGAAGGTCACCTGCTGTCGGATCGCATCCAGCTGCGCCAGCACACTGGCTTTTGCGGCGGGATTGCCGCTGTCGATGAGGCGATTTTCCATACTGCCTTCCGCCGGTATTTGCTGCCGGAGGAAACGCACGGCCTGTTGTGCTTCAACGGTACTGTAATCAGCCTGGTGCAGATAACGCGCCAATTTTTGGGCATCAAAACGCAGTTGCTCCGCCACCTGTTGTGGTGAGAGGCGTTGGAGATGATCGACTGAAAAGGGCTTACCGTCGATGCGGGCCCCCATTTTATGGAGTACCACGACGGCTATCGGGACCGCGCTCAGGGTAATATCAGGGGCAGCGGCCAGGCGTTGTGCTTCGGGTTTATACTCGCCGAGTAGCGTCTGCAGTTGCCTTAGCCCCGAGAATTGCGCACGGGCGGCGGTCAGATCGACTTTGTACAAGGTGACTGCCGTGGAGGGCGCCATGTGGTGACGCAAGGTCGTCTCAAGTACCCGTCGGTTTTGACTGACATCCGCCCCCGTGATGTGCATCGCGCCTACATTGGGGTGATAAAGCGTAAAGTGGCCGTTCTCTTTGACAGAAAGCGCCAGGATTTGCTGATCGATTTTTAATAGATACTGGCCGGGCGTCATATCCGCGTGCGTCACGGGCAACGGTTGTCGGCCAAAAATCGAGGGATGCGCGTCAGGTGTCGCGAGCAACCCCTCGAACAGCCGGCGGAATTGTTGCACTTGCTTGACGTCATTGTCAGAAAGGGGATCCTGAGCGCGCAGCTCGTTGAGCGTGGCGTAAGTATTGAGGCCCTTCAGGTAATGCTCACTGGCCTGCCCGCCTTGTGTTTGTGCATCCAACCAGGCAAGTCCTGTGGCAGTGGCCGCCGCCTGTGCGTACCGGCTATTGTCCTCGATAAATAACGCCTGTGGCGCGAGCTGCACGTTGACGCCCTGTTCGGCCTCAACGCCTTTCCATGCCGTGATAGCACTGATTTGCTGCCTGTTCCATTCTTGACTGCGCGCCAACGCGTGTTCACCCGTCAAGTGAGCGAGCTGAGCATGGGTATCCGGTAATTGCAACAGCTGTTTTACATCGTTATGCCAGCGGGAAAAATGGCGCGCGTCAGTGGTGAAGGCAGAGATCTTCCTTTCATCAAAGGCGCCGTCGGCATCAGGGAAAAAATCGGCCAGGTCAAGACGTTGCTGGGCATCCAGCGTATCGAGGGTTAACGTATTGGCGTGCAGCGCCTCCATGAGTGCGATAACCCGCTGCAGTCGGGTAGTGAGATCGGTACGATCCACCACGGGAGAAGGAAGCGGGATTGAAGACAGGGGATCAGCATAGGCGCTATTTCCTCCGGGTAGGCCCCTTGGACGAGGTACGCTAGGTTGTAGAACAAGCGGTTGCACCTGGATAGCGCCCTCAGCGGAAACAGCAAGTGGCGCAGTATAATCAATAGCGACTTCGGTATGAGGTTGACTGTTTCCGTAAATAATTTTACCCAATGCCACCTGTAAATGGGCGACATTAACCACATCGGTTACCAGTGGATTAATAAAACGACCAATCCTTTGCCGAGTCTCGGGCGATGAAAACGACTGGGTTTCCCCCACAAAAAGTATCCGCACTTGTTGCTCAGCCAGTAAAGACGATATTTTTTGTCTCAGCGTTTGACGTGCTGACTCTGCCTCCTCTCCTTCCACGGGATTGCCATTCGGTGAATAGCGGTGGTAATTTATATCGCTAATCTCCCTATGTGTTGGATCCTCTCTTAACCATCGACAAGCCGCCGTCATCGCCTCTTCATCCTGCGGATCGATCACCGCTATTTCATGAGCATAAAAGCGATGCCTGACGGGTTGATCACTCACTCGGGCGACGTTATCGGTCACTCTTGTTCCGCCATCAGCGTTCTCTTGCCCGACAGGGCTATAATCGCGGGAGTCTGAAAGGGTTAATAATTTTTGCAAAACGGGATTGAGGTTTTCTAGAATTTGCCTTGCCATAGGTTTTGTCATGCTATCAGAAGGGGCAAGTGTTTCTTCAGCGGTAGGCGGATACGGGTAGGAGAACTCGGTACCGTCCGCAAATTGGTAACGGATCCCGCTATACGTTTCTACCTCATTTTTCATAACGAGAACATTGCGTTGTAACGATTTTCTTTCATCCATAGACAGGTTAGGGATTTTTATCAGCACACGAGAGTCTTTTTCGTCTCCAAGCGAAATAACTTTTGCTCTTATAGTGCGCTCACTGTTTAATCGAATGTTGAACTCTGCTCCCTGGTTTACTACTCCCCCTATATGGCCTGCCCTGGTATTTATCCGGTACGGATCTTTTAATAAAGGGACTGATATCCTGGTACGAGGGAATTCGATGACACGATCATCGACACCTGATATGGCCAGTTCAAAATTTCCATCAGGCGTACTCGCTATACGTGCAAAAACTCGTTTGCCGGTCGCCGTGGGTACGGTAATCATGCGATCAATGTCTTGCTGAGTAAAACGCCGATTTAATGTTAACTGGTTTCCTTGCCGTTCAATACGAAGGGGGGGCACAGAATCACTCAATGAGGCGACCAAGAGTTGTTGAATAATGACCTTCGCCTGTTGGTTAATCGCGTTTTCCCGCTGCTCACTGTCATATTGTGCATAATCGGGTGTATATTGATTCACCATGTTGTTGAATGCATCTTCCGTACTTTGGGTTAACCTCAGTGGGATGACCTCGCTGAAAATAGTATCAATCTGGGATTTGAGTTGCTGACTCAGATCAGCAGACACTCGCCCCGAATTGAGTAACGGTTTGAGTCCTACTATTTGTAAGTTAAACGGAAATAGCGTGATGAGTTTATCCACGGCGGAAGCGGTGTCTGTGGAGGGCTGTAAAATATTTGCAATTTTTTCGAGAACTTTCAGCTTGAAAAGATGGGTATGAGCCTGCTTCAAAAAAGTCTCCAGTTGTAAAGACTCTCTGATCTTTTCTGTTAACACTGTCGCTGTGGTGGCAGGCTCAGCCTTGTTCCAGAAAGATGACTCTGTACCATCGGCAAAGAGATAATGGACCCTTCGGCTGATTTCTCTGCCATTTTGCTGCACAGTAATCATACGTTGTAATAAATTTTTATCACTTTCTGATTGGGGATATGCCCTCAACTGTACGAGTGGATTTTCTTCGGAACCGATTGAGATAACCTCTGCCTTGATTGCAAAGGGGAGAGCATTACCGTTTTGATCTTGTCTGGTGATGCCAATGTTTAACTTTTGTCCTTCCTGTTCTATCACTGCCGATTGCCGTGTTTCTTCCATCAATACGGGGTAGCTAACTTTTATAAAGGGCACACTGATAGCAATATTTGCCTGAGGTTGGGCAGCCATGCTCGGAGCGGCACCAGAGACTTTTAAGCTAAATCGATTATTTTCGTATATTACCTGAGCAAATTGACTGTTGCCATCGCCCCCTGGCAGGGCCACCATATGACCAATATCTTCTTGGGAAAAATGCCGATTGGCTTGTAAAACCCCCTTTTGTCGTTCTATATTGAGGGGGATAAGCGGCTCATTCATGGCTTTTGTGAATAATTTTCTAACAATTTTCGCCACTTCTTGGTCAAGGAACACTTGCTCCGGCCGCGCGGGTTTCGTTGTATCACTATCCGAAAAATAGTCATCCAGTGCACTGGTTAATAGCTTCGCCTTTAGCCTGGGTAACATCAGCCTTTGGACTATTTCATCAATCTTCTCTTTTAGTAGGATGGTTTCTTCTGGAAAAGAATCGGTTAAACTCCGCGAGTTTGCCAATACTAATGCTGGCATATCAAGGGGTAACATGCCAGCCAGCATATTTACGGCTAAATGCGTGCTTTGCCGGAAATCAGAAGGTCGAATGGCGTCAATGATCGTGAACCAAAGTGTTGAACGAAAACGGGTTAAAACCTTGTTTGCTTCCGCTGTTAGCTGCTCTGTCAGAGAGGCCATTGTCTCAACAACCGGTTGTTGTTGATCCTGATCCCAAAAAGATAATTGAGTGTTATCGGAAAATTGGTAGATAACACGCCCGTAGTCTTTTCTTCCATTGAGATTAATGGAAATATTTCGTTGTAGTACCCCTGCAATTTCCAGATCAGCTCTAAGTTTTGGCACCTTGAGCGTAACAAAGGGGTTCTTTCCTTTACCTATTGAGTCGACTTGTGCTTTAGTGCCACCGAACAGCGTAAAAGTATCCCCTACTTTTTTTATTTCTTTTTCTGAGACTCCCTCTCTTCTTTCTAGCAGATATTCTTCACCGAAGGGGGGCCGAAGTTTTTGTCTCAGGCTTCCAAAATCATTCCAATTTGGGACACCTGATATGCGTAGCGTGAAACGCTGTGTTAGGTTATTAAAATTTATTCGTGCAAATACCGTTTTCTCATCAAGCAGTGGGATAGCTACCATAGTACCTATATCATTGATGCTAAAATTACGATTGATTTGCCAATGAGTCTCTTTTTTGGTGACTTGTAACGGGGAAAGGGGTGAAAGAGGGGAATGGAGTGGATCAGTTAATATCCCGTTGATAAAGTGAGTGGCTTGTTGCTGAATAAATTGTGCGCTTTCTTCAGGCAAGTACGAGGCTTTCGCTTGCAGGGCGTTTTGCTCTACCCTTTTTTCTAAGGATCCGGTATCAATTAGTGGCGCGATAATGTTCTGCATCAGGTGATAAATTTTAGCTAACAGGGGTTGTGTTATCCGTACAGTCAGCTGTTTAACGTTAATTAATTGTTGCAACCTTAGTAGTTTCGTATGGTTGGCATTTGGCAGTAATTTGCCAAGCAAAGTCGCAGGATCCTGTAGCGTTTTTTGAATCTGTTGAACGATAGAGGAGACGTGAGATTTTATCATCCAATCAGTCATATTAAGACGGCTTTCGATCTCTGTTTCCAATGACTGCTCGCTGTTAACCGGTGGCCGCGGATCCCAGAAAGATAATTCGCTACCGTCTGGAAATTGGTAAATGGCCCGCCCGTAGATCTCTTCTCCGTTGTGCATCACGAGAATATTGCGTTGTAACCAGATTTTTTCATCAGCGGATAGGATTGGCGTCTTCAAACGCACAAATGGATTTTTTTCGTGGTCGCCGATTGAAGAGACTTCTATCTGGATACTTTTGCTTTCTGTTAATTTAAATGTAAATGTCTCTCCTTGAGTGACCGCCTTGTCTTCTACTACAAGGCTTTCTCTCATTCGTATACAATCTAATACCTCTACTGGGGCGGGGACGTGATCGCTATCCACGAAATCTGATCGTATTTTTTGTACTATTCGGCTACTGTCGTTCAACTCTTTAACAGTATCCGCGTTAACACCTGAAATTCTTAATTCAATACGGGCCTTATTAGCAGGCAAAGCCGTGTCTCTGTCATCTCTAGCAATACGTGCAAAAACGGTTTTACCTTTTTTTGTTGTCACCTGCACCATGCTACCCAGATCTTGTTGCGTAAAATGGCGATTGGTTTGCCAATAGGTTTCATCTTTTGAGAGGCTGATACGAAGGGGGATAAGGGGTTCATTGAGCGCTTTGGTGAATAATATCCTAATGATCTTATTGGCCTGTTGGTCAATAAATTGCTCATTTGACCTATTCATGGGTTGATTAAAATCAGCGGCATGCTGATCCAGTGTTTCATTTAATAAGCGTCTATCGGCTCGGAGCAAAACACTATCACTGGCAATATCATAAACTTGTTTTGCCAGACTTTCTTTCTGTTGCACACTCATTAAGTTAATTGCATCAACCAGCGTTGGCACGGTTAAACTCTGTGGTTGCAGGCCGGCGATCATGGCTGCGATGGTCGCGCTATCTACAGGAGGCCGTAAAATCTTGCGGACAACCGCAGATGTTATGTGAAAACGTTTTAAAATAGTGTCCAGTTGTAACTGTTCTGTAATATGTTGTGTAGCAGATAGGGTTGTTTCCTCGGACTTGGTATGAGAGACCGGTGCCAGGGGAGAGAATTCAGATTTATCGGGAAATTGATAAATCACTTCGCCGTAGGTTTCTTTGCCATCTTGTAAAATAGCAACATGGGCAGGTAACGATGCTTGCTGATTATCGAATAGGTAAGGTATCTCTAATCGCACTAACGGATTTTTCCCCACCACTTTTTCAATTGAGACAACCCTGACTGTTATTGAAAAGGCAGTCACATCCGTTTCTAACGCAAGACTCAATGCGTGCCCAATTCTTAGTATCGGCTCTTTTTGTCCATTTTTTATCATTTTTATGGGGTATGGTGTCGTTAATAAGGGAGGCTGTACGGTTGCAGTGGTGAGGTATTCCTCCTGATTAACACCGGATAATTTTAAACGAAATTGTTCATTCTCAAAGACCACACGTGCTAGTAAGATTTTTCCGCTTTTTATCGGAAATGCAACCAGGCTACCAATATCTTGTTGAGTCAAACACCGGTTGATTTGCCAGGTACTTTCTTTGCGTATTATTTGTAGAGGAAGAGGAGACTGATTCAGCCATGTTGCTAATGAGCTACGAATGATTTCAGCTGAGCGGCTTCTGAGGGCTGCTTCATCCCATTCTCCCTCCACGCTGACTTGCCTTATCACCTCTTGCAGCTGTGTCTCGTTGATGCGCGGTAAGATGATAGACCGGATGATACTGTTAACTTGGGTTCGAAGGTGCTCTACGGTTTCTTGCGGGAGGCTGTCATAACGGATAGCGGACTGATCAGTCACGCTTCCTCTCTGACTCACGCGAGTGCCTTGCTTTTCGATGAGAAGTAATCTTCCCATTTCCTTTGCTTGTGGGCTATCAGGCAACAGGCTGGTGATGATCTCTGCCGTGGAGCCGAGCTGTTGGGGGTCTAGCAAAATCTCAGTAAAGATAGCGATAAATTTAGTTCTATTTTCACCAACGATTGCCGTACCGCTAGAACCGGCTTCGGGTAGGCTTTCCACCACACTGTTACTGTACCCACCCTCGGTGCTGCTCTCTGCAACCAACACAGTTTTATTTTTTTTTACTCGTATTCCTAAAAAAGAGGCCAACGCTTTTTTCATAGTTTATCTGCGAATACATTCCGTTTGCGTACACACACACACTTTCAGCATTCATCCTTATAATGTGAAGAGTAATTTTATTTAACCTGAGACGGATTTAAAAAGGAAACGCAATGCCTCTCAGGCACGAACTCAGAGATAAAATTAGTTAAACATTGAGTCAATGGAAAAAATATAACTCAAACTCATTTGGATTATTTATTAAAATTTATTATTTTCATTAAATAGACTTCTTGCAAAACCGTCGTTCGTTATGCGGAGCCAAGGCGCTTTGCGGGCAGAAACCGTGGTGTCTATGCGAGTACATGAGGATTGCTAGCTCCCCGTAACGCAGATATTATATTACTCCGGCATTAAAAATAACTTTCAAATTTAAGGATAAATGCGGAAAGAGTGCGGAAGTCTATTCGCAAAGGGAATGCATTTATAAATAGATCATGGTAGAAAATTCAGTAGTTCCTCCAGCAAAAAGAAGAAAAGTAGATGCAAATGAAACAGACTCAACTGCGGCTGCAATCGCAGGCCCGAGCAGGATAAGAACCCCCATTGAACAAAATATTATTACTATTTTTACCGGTATTTTACAACAATCACACTCACTCGGCTCCATCACTGAAATTATCACCGCCCTACTACTCGATAGCCCAGAAGTCAACCTTCTTACGCCGTTATTTCCTCAGCCGCCTCAGCAGGCACAGCCTGTATTGGGTCTTGATGCTATTCCCATTCCCTGGCAGCCCCCTATTCCCTGGCAAACCGATCTGAGGATCTCTCCAGAGAATGAAGTGAAAATACGTGCCAAGCTTGACGAGGTGATTAGGTTCATTCTGTTACCGAGATTAAGTGACCCTTTTTTTTTAGAGATGGCACAACAAATTAACCAGGATGGTGCTGATGAAGCATCGATAAGCACTCAGGCACCTGAGATCATAAGAAGGGCCTTCGGCAGATTACTGAATAAGCCTCTCGTTTCCCTGGTAATAGAACGAGAAGGGACAACCTGGAAAGCAAATCGCTATTTTAGTAGAGAAGACGTTGGCGGCATGGTTAAAATTCCAACGATAAATGGCGAACACGTCTTTGCTCAGGTCGGTTTTGATGATACCGATCGGCAATTTACATTAGAAATATTTGGCCTCCCTGCTACCGACGTCCTTCATTTACAGCACATCCGTTCCCCTTTTGGGGATGATATTCAGTATGACGTCATGATTAAAAACAGTGAAAAAAAAGCGTCAGTAGAAGAAGTCGGTGACACCGTCACTCTCAGAGACGGCACTGTCGCAGAAGTGATCTTCATTGGCGAAGAGGATGATCCACAGGTGAAACTGAGGGTAGCTGTCTCCAGATCCGATGTAGATGAAGCGGTACTACAACGTAATATTCCAGTTTTACAGCATGGCGAGGAAAAGTACGGTCGCATTTCTTATCTGTTCCCTGATCAATCAAAACTCTCCTTTAAGCACCATAGGCTTCCTGTCCATACCGAGAGATCGTTAAAAAGAGAAATCTCACGCCATTTAACACTGATGGATACAGTGATTGATACCTTGCAGCCTAAAATCATCGCTAAAATTGGGGAGTATCTCCAGTACGTCAATTTTTCCCATTTAGCGATGCTATTGCCACTCGGTGATCCACGGCGATATGCGTTACAAAAAATCCCTCCCATAGAGAGCACAGAAAAAATCTGTCGTATTTTACTCCCTAGGATCAGCGATGAATTACTGAAAAAGACAGTGGCGGACACTATCCGCAAGGAAAAACATGTCTTTAGAAACCTCGATCAATTTATAGCGGAACAAGCGAGGGCATCGATGGATATCTTACTCACTGCCGCTCTAGCGCAGCCGGTTATCCCCCTTAGCATAGAACGTAAAGGCGATGATTTGATCATGAGTAGGGCACTTAGCCTGGCAGATGTGGGCAGTATGGTTAAGGTTTCGCTAGCCGGAGGGACAACGGCATTTGCTCGAGTACATTTTAATCCGCCGAGTACAACGGCAGTCGGTCTATTACCTCAACTTCGTGGTGGGTACTTCCATTTAGAGCTGTCTGGCATCACGGGTCAGTTAAATTTTTTTCAGGTTAAGTCGCCTCTGGAGAACTATCAAATTCGGCGTAGAAGTGCGAACACAGAAGAGGAAACAAAGATAGAGCGGGCAATGGAAAGAAGCCCCCTATCCGAGGCCTACAGTAAGTGGAAACTTTTAAATGGTACAATGGCAACAGTCATCTCCATTGGCGAAGGGGATAATCCCTTCGTCGAGCTGAGAATACCGAAAACCACATCCAGAGCCTCTTTAGAACAGCAAGGGGTACTACAAGATAATATTCCCCTTTTTATCAATGGTAAAAAGAGCTATGGGCAGGCGATTTACACCTTTATGGACGGTTCGCCAGCACGTGAATGGTTAACACCACCACAAGACACGGGGGATATAGCCAGCCAGTTACAAGGGGAGTTTGACGTTGCGATAGCCAATTATCGTACAAAGCTTAAGTCTGTTGTCGTGTCAAAAATAAATCAGCCGACTGCTTATGCTAATGATCTGAAGCTAGTTCTTAACATGATCCGCGGCTTGTTGCCGCCTAATTCAACAGCGTCGGCGCTAGCACAGTTAGCACCTTTAGTGGAAATATTATCGTCACCAGAGCAAAAGCTGAAGCTACACGGTTGGCTAACCAGGGTACTTAACAGGATCATTTTACCCAGGTTAAATAATCAGGTCATAGAGCGCACACTGAACGAGTATCTCTTTGACCCTAACCATATTATGATATATGGCGATACACACACGGCCATTATTACAAAATTATTGGCCTACACCTTGAATGAACCTCTGCAGCCTCTCTTTCCAATACAAGCACCGGGTAATGATCGTTGGGTGATGAATCGGCCTCTCGCTACAGAAGACATTGGTCGAATATTTACCTTGCCGAAAGCGGACGGAAGTACAGTACCTATCCGTATAGCCGATGAAAATGGCATAATTCAAATAAAACCGGGTCAACCTGCCGTCACTGAGCAAGGAAGTCCCATTTTCCCCTCTCCAGTACTAAACGGCGCCTTGACAGCAAGGATCACCCAAACTTTACCCTTGGATGAACTGTTACAGCCGGCTTATCGTGTAGAGCTTAGAAAGGCTTTACAAGCAACCATCGACAATTTTTTTCTCCCTTCTTTCAGTGCCGCGGCGGCAATAAGGAAATTAACAACCCTGCTACCCTTTTATCTAGGTGCGTTATCGTTAAAAACCTTCGTGTATTCACAAAAGTTTCCCGAAGGAAAGTCAGAGCAACTGATAACCGAAATTGATAGGGTTATTCGTGAGGTTATTTTACCTAGATTAACAACAAATACAGAAAGGGCATTGGATACGATTGTAGAGCAGAAAATTTTTGATAATAGCCAATATAGAGATGGACAGTTAAAAGAATTCATTGCTCAACAGGTCACTGAGATAATTAAAAACACCTTTATACCCTTACTCAAGCCAAATATTGAACCTCTCAGTGTTGTACGCATCGACACCGATTTTGGCCCTATTTTGAGTTTAAATAGGCAGGTGGTGGAGCAAGACATCGGTCAAAAAGTCACGGTGCAGACAGCAACCGGTAAAACGCTCTTCGCAGAGGTAGCCTATCAAGATCTACCCCCCATGGAGAGCAGATACGATTTTTTATCGGAAACATCCGTAGTTGATAATAATGACCTAAGAAACCGCTTTGTATTGAAAATATCAGGCGTTGATAATCTAGACCTGGAGTTTCCTGATTATTCCCAACATGCTCATACGCCGTTAAACCCTTCTACTCCTCAAGGCGCCGCTCTCCAACAATTTCGCGCGACCCGGATAATATACCCATTTAAATATCTCCCCTCATTGGCAGAGGTTATTAACAGTACATCACATTTTCCTCAGTTATTACTCACCGCCAGTGCAGTGACCAAAGAAAGGAATACTCGCGTTTCTTCAGTGACATACGGAGAGGAATTTAATTTAACACAGGAAAATGGCGATGTTATCGCGGCTAAAGTGACATTAATTGAAAAAGGAGAAAACCCATTTGTGCACGTGCAGTTACAAATACCGCCCCCTCAGGAAGGTCAAAGCGCGTTTCTGCAACGTAATATTCTTATTAAGGGCCGCAATGAAAGAGTCGTCTATGGTAAAGCCATTTACCATTTTGCAGACGGTAGTACCTTGTCATTATGGAAGCAGCCACTCGCTAGCCGGGGTTCCCAGGTGCTCCCGAGTGTCACTGAACAAATTCAAAAGCAGCTTAGTCCCTTATTTAACGATATCACTGCAGATGCACCTGTAAACCCGGTAGAAGATGCAAGCGTGGGTCTTCGCGCTCTTGGCTCACCGCAACGTGATGAGGTCGATCGCTGGACGAGGCCTGTGGTGCAGCAAGAAAACGCGGATGCTCGCGGTGAGGAGCCGCGTAAAAGTCGCGTTATCATCCAATTGGAAAATGATGCCGAGAGCCTGAGAGCCGCTGGCGATCTGGCCAGTAAATATCCTAAACAAACGGTAATTTTTCAGCGGGATGTACAGGGAAAGCTGCGTTTAGTCTACCGTGACCCACAGAGCTTACTGGGTGAGCTGGATCTGTTTTTCGTCGGTCATGGGCGAGGGGGTAAAGAAGATGCACACAATAACCGTACACTCGCCGGATACAATGCGGCGGAATTGGCTGAAGTCGCCAAACAGCTCTGTAGCACACTAGCAACACAATATGCCGTCGAACAAGCGGTCAGTAAACTGGTTCTGACCAGCTGTGCACTGGTCAATGATGACCATGAAAGCGGCTTTTTGTTTGACCTGGCACCCGAATTGTCTAAACGCGGCATGGTCCCCACCGAAATCGTCGGTTATTCAGATGAAATCAAAATCAGCAGAGCGGAGGCTGAGCGGGGTATCGGGCACCGGCACTTGGTGTCCGGTGGTAAGGCAGAGCTGAGTGCACGTCATGCTAGAGTCAGTTTGACCTTTGATCACAAGCAACATCGCTATGTGTCTGTGGTGCAAAATCCGTTAACCGTCACCGATATCGCTGTGCTCAACCAGATGGGCGCGACCTTACAAGGGCAGCCCCTATCATCTGAGCACCTTAATGATTGGCAACTGTTTGCCAAATTAAAATTTACTTCACGTACTTGGCTACGTTTCTTCGCTAATCTTTCACCCAATGCCAAAGTAGCGAAAACCGTACTGAGCCTACTAAAACGCTTACGAAAACGTATTGAAAGCGGCGTCCATCATGAGCTATTGACCCTCAACCGGGACTCGTGTTTGCCTGTCGAGGCACAGCGTTTACTGAAGATGATCGGCCGCCATTTGCAATTCAGTCGCGACCCACAAGCCCCGGCTGATACGCAATTGATACCCGCATTACACCATCAAGCGCGCACTGGCTGGATGCGTTTCAATATTGGCATTAATCGCTTGTCCTACGCATCACAAATTTTTGGTTACGTCGATGGCTTCATGGGTCTATCGGCGCTACATGAAACCTTAGCCAGTGATACCTTGACACCGACAGAAAGGCGCGATCTGGAATACCAGCGAGATTGGGCGTGGGCAAGTTTTGGCTACAATGGACTAGCCGATCCACTGCAAACCTTTCTCAGTCGTGTTGCGGGATCGCTTGCCCAACAGCCGGTAAAGGGGATAGCGGTAAATGGCCTGAAACTCGGGCTGATCAAATGGGGAGGTGCGGCCTTAAGTGCTGGTGGCTTGGTGTTTGATGTTCATACAGCAATAGAGGCGTTCACCCAGGCCAGCAAAGAGAAGGATCCGGCTCGTAGAAGAGAGCTTTATATTGAAGGCGGGCTAGCAGTGGCGGGTGCGGTGGTCAATCTGACTGTCACCGCGGCTTTTTTATTCGGGGGCGCCGCCATTGCCGCAGCAGCCGGGCCAGTGGGTATCGTGCTCGGTGCCGCACTGCTGGCGCTAGGGAAAATTCATTCTGCCGTCAGTGCCATTCAACGCTTAGAAGAGAAGATCACACTGAGTACAGAAGAGAAATGGGCCAACGGATGGCGTAATTTTTGGTGGCAAGAGTTTACTGCTGATGTACAAAGGCGTTATGCCGAGGCGGTGCAACGTCCAACAGACCGATTCAATTTTGACGGATGGTTACAGCAACGGGCTTACCATACTCTGCTCGATGATCCAGAGAGTGCGTTCTATTTTTACAGTCGAGGTCGTTTTGATTATAGCGAGCATCATTATTTCAAATTGAAAATCACGCCGATACACACAATGAGGCCAATACGCACAACGGCCGTTTCTGGCATGCTTCCGATCGATCTTTTCAATACCGTGAAAATAGGGACACAAGAAGAGATGGTGCGGGCTAAGGCCAATTTTGAGCGTCAATATGACACAACTTTGGTGTCGTTTGAGGTTGAAAAAAGCGATAAATACTATTTTCAGCCCATGGCACTGCAGGACGTCGATGACATTTTTGATGCCGTGCGCTGGGAGCATGACTACCAACGTAGACTCGATGCTATTCACCATCAAGCTGCAGAATACGCACAAACTCATCATTATGTGGCGTATACCAAGGCGCTGAAACTGCAGGAAATCGATGCTGAAATCGAGACTGAGCTTTATGCTAAGGTCTATGCCAGTTTAGAATTTGAGTCTGAGTCAATGGCAGCAGCCACGACTCGCTTCTACAACAATCATTATGCCGCTAAGACGGAGAGATCCGTGGATCTCTGGTACCAGGCACAGGTTGAAGAATGTCTCTCGCATCAGGATCATTGTGACAATCCGACACACGGTGATGAGGAACGAGCGCGAATAACGGCCTATCACCAGGAAGAAAATCGCCGTAAAGCCCATCGTGATGCAATTAATGGATATAGAAAACGACCAGAAAGCGCACAAATACAAGCAACTTACCGCACTGTCCGCGCTGAGCACTACGCTAATCTGCACCAAAAGGCACTCGAAAAAATTCGCCAAGAGGTGCATGACACACTTTATAGACAAAAATATCACGCGCTGTCAGAGACGCTTTTACGTCAATATCAACCCTCTGGTTTAAACACCGTTAGTATGGTGGCGCGGTCGTCCGCTTCCCATCGCGCTGATGCCGCGGTGGTATGGGATCTCCGAGGAGGCAAAGACGATGTGCGGGGATATAAAAACCGCCCTAATCACTTTAAGACACAGCCGAATGGACGCTATATCGGTGGCCAACAGGCTGACCGCTTTTATTTAAGCGCTCATACTCTCGACGGTGCTATCAGTACCTTGAATGGCGGTGAAGATACGCCAACAGATGATGGCGACATGGTTATTCTTTCCGGGAAACCGGTCAATGGTTGGGGTTATCAGGTTAATCTTATGGAGGGAACCCTCAACTCGCTGGCAAACGAGGTCAGTGGCCGTATTGAAGGGGGACAAATCCGCCTCGACCCTGGTCGTCAACAGCGTGTCGCTCGGCTGCATAACATTGAGAATGCAATCGGGCACGTTCAATCCAATGATTATTTCACCGGCAATAACCAAGCCAACTACCTGAGTGGACAAGGTGGCGGGCACGATATATTACTCGGGCTAGCCGGCAATGATATCTTGGCATTGGCCAATGGCAGAGCAGAAGGCGGCATAGGCATAGACACCTATATTATTCAGCAACATTTACATGCTATTGATGCCACAGTTTATGTACGTGATGACGATGCTAATAAAAATTCTCAAGTAAACCAAGAATACAGCGTGGTAAAACTAGAATTCTCTGTCAATGCCATCGAGTCAATCCTTTTAGTAGAACAAGATCAGGGACGCTATCAAATACAATTTGTGTTGACCAATAAAAACGGCAGCCACACAACCTTACTGTTACAGGATGCGTATCAACTTTCCACTGATGGTCTGCAACTTGAGCTGTTAACTAACTATAATTTACGCACTGATGACGGCTTTGTGCTCTACGATCCACAGGGCGAACAGAATCGGGGATGGCCAAAAGTGATCAAGCGTCCCGCGGACGGTCACTGGCGATTGCCTGTGATTGCCGTGGAATACGTGGCGCAATTGGACGAAAGCCATCGGGATTTCTTCCGTCGGCCATTAGAAGCGGGGGAACAGATACAACTAAAACAGATTAACGGCCAAGGCACCGTCACCGTTAATGGCACAGAAAGGGTACTCCCTCCTTTTCTACAATTGCGTCTGCAGGATACTGAGCACAGTGATGACATAAGAGGTGATCAACATAACAATGTCCTCAACAGTTTATACGGTGACGACAAGCTAACAGGGGGGACGGGCACAGATATCTATAATATTGCCCATCATGCAAAAAACCACCGTGTGGTGACAATCAATAACGATGATGCCCGTTACCCTAGCAGGAGCACGCACGACCTCAGTGATCAGGCAGCACTTTCGCCCGATGTCATCGTCTTACACTCCGTCTCTATTGATCAATTCAATCGGCTCCGCAGGGAAGAGGATGATCTCATCTTGTGTGCCAACACGCCCGATCAGCGTATCGGTGTCCTTGAAATCAAGATCAAACTCTTTTTTACGGCTCCCCGCTATCGGCATTTGGTGGTGGTTGACCGTTATGGTAATGATTATGCCTTGGACATCGACGAACACGGCCAGGCCTATCTTGGGCAAAAAAAGTCAGAGATCCAAGCGACACAGGGCAGCGATACTATCGAGTTATCGGGGGCGGTGACACTGCCCAATAACACCTTTGACGCGCTAGGGGGTAACGACATCATTATCGACAAAAGTCGAGGCAATCGCACGATCCATGGAAGCGCAGGAGATGATGAAATACGGGTCATTCCCTATGCCAATGGCAATCCGATGTGGGATCCCAAACAAAATCCACAGGCTCCAGCACTCTTTGAAGGTAAGAAAACCTTTTATGGTGGCGAGGGTAATGACAAGCTCTATGGTGGCAGTGATAATGATAGACTGGATGGTGGGGCTGACGACGATATATTGCAGGGCAATAAAGGTAACGACCATTTGGCGGGAGGGACAGGAAGCGATCTTTACCTGTATCAATCCGGCGACGGTGATGATGAGATCGAAGATATCAAAGGCATCGATACACTGGTGCTGCTGCCTGGGATCACCCGCCAGCAGATCCTCTTGCGTAGAGTACACAACGATTTACAAATTGTTATTGTCCCGAAGGCAGGCGATAAAAATGATGCAATAAACATCATTACGGTGAAAAATCACTTCCTTTCTACCGACCATCAGCTAGAAATCATCAGGCTAGAGCAGCAGGATTATCACGTCAGTGAGCTGCTAGCGACGACAGTACGCATTGTTGGAGACGCAACCAATAATGACATGAGAGGCGATGAGCAAAACAATTGGCAGGAAGGCGGAGCAGGAGACGACCATTTATATGGATTAAGCGGCAATGATAGTCTGTTTGGCGAAGTGGGTAATGACTATCTGTATGGGGGAGAAGGAAACGATCGCCTGTTCGGCGGTATCGGTAACGACAGGTTGGAAGGGGAGGCTGGAGACGATCTGCTTGACGGCGGTGTTGGACATGATCGCCTGTATGGTGGCGCCGGCAACGACATCTTATTGGGCGGTACGGGTGACGATATACTCGATGGCAGTACAGGCAATGACGGTCTGTTCGGTGGTATCGGTAACGACACCTACCTCTATCGTTTGGGTGATGGCGAAGATGAGATAGAAGATAGCGAGGGGAGAAACCTGTTACGTTTGGAGGGGATCGCACTGGCTGATCTTTGGTTATATAAGAAAGCGGAGCATCTTAATATCGTTATTGCGGGGAGAGAGGGAAGGCAACCCGGTCTGATAAAACTAAAAAATCACTTCAGACCCCAGGGAACTCAACTGGCGACAGTGGAGGTTACGGGAACTTCTTACAGTATCGCAACTCTGATGCAGGCAATCGCTGACCACTATTACAATACTGCGCTACACACAGGATCACCGTCTCCCGTTATTGGCACACCACTGCTTAGCCGAACAGGAAACCACTACATTGCTGGCGGCACGGATAAAAATAAAGTTATCGATACAGGAAAAACCAATACTTGGTTACGCGGTGGCCCGCGACAAGACGAACTCATTGGTGGTGAGGGTAATAATTGGCTCGATGCCGGTGAAGGAAACGATTATCTCTTGGGTGGCAAGGGAGATGATTGGCTGCTGGGTGGGCAAGGAAACGATACCTATACTTTTCGACGGGGTGATGGCCATGATGTTATCGAGGACAGTCACGGCGACAATACGGTGAAGTTTATCGCAGATATTACACCACAAGATTTGCAGTTTACCCAGGAAGGCAATGACCTGCTGATACAGCTGTCCGATAGAGAAAACAGTATTCGGGTAAAAAATCACTTCTTATCTCCATCCCATGGTATCCACCTGATCAAGGTAGGAGAAACACGACTGAGCCGCGAGGATATCACACAACGTACAAAACCTACTTTTAATGAAAGTAATGGCTATCAAAGGCTGATTCAAGCGATGGGAGCGTTATCCGGCAATCCAATAGAGACGTCATTTACACCCACTTTATTGAATTCTTCTCTGAGCCATCATCGCTTAACGCCGTCTATAGCCAGCGTGCCATAAACTGATCAGCCTGGCTGAACTTCGTTTGGGTATGGCAGCTTTGTGATCAACCGGTGATCGACTACGCATCACCGGTTGATGTGTGCCGTGCGCCTTGACTTCACATGACGAACAACGGTTTTGCATTTTTCAAGAAGCCTATTAAAGAATTTGACACATTCCAACGGTTTCTGCCGCTTTACTGTCGAAGGTAAGCGTATATTCGCACTCAGCGGCATGAGCGCATCGCTCAATTAAACAGTCGGCAAAATCTGCTTTCGAACGGGAAAATAGACGCAGCGCTTGCCAAACGATTTCGGCACGCTCCAGTATTAATTCTCTCGTTCGCAACAGTATTTTGAGAACATGCACAATTTTTTCTTTTTCTAAGTGGTAGCAACTTCGCAGTACCCATACAAGTTCAACGACTGACACCATCGTGATGAACCCCGGCTTCTCAGCTGAAAGCGATTCAATTAACTCAGTTGCCTTCGGTGACTGTATGGGATCATCTTGCGTTACATAACGTACCAATACATTAGTATCCAAGCCAATCATCGTGCCGCCGAGGCGTTGATTCCGATGGCACGATCCATATCTTCGATGCTCACTGGCCTATCTGGTCGATGAACCAGTCCTTTCAAATCTTTGACGGAATGCGTCGCTGCCATAATAGTCACTTTTCCACTTTCTTCCGCTATAAACTCAATGCGATCACCCACAGTAATTCCCAGTGACGTCCTTATCTGGATAGGAATAGTGATCTGTCCTTTTGACGTCAACGTTGCTGTAGCCATGTCTATTCTCCAATATTATTCCTTACTACAAGGTAAGGGATTTATGTGATTGCGTCAATTGATTCATTAGATTTGTTGCAAGACCCTTGCGAGTGCTGCGAATTCAGGGTGCCAGAGCACTCTTGGGAAAGAAGGTAAACGGTGATATCGTCGTTACCTTAAACCGGAGGGATCAATGCCTTTACGAAAAATCACCTGTTTAGAACCTGTTCCAAATCTTCTTGAGTGACGCTCAGACGAGGAAAAACTGCGCGAAAAAGCGCAGTTTATACATAGAATCAATGAGCATTTTGAGTACGTTTTTGACGAATGACTTGACCAAAACACGGCGAGCACAAAAGATTTCGAACAGGTTCTTAGAAAAATCTGGCAGTTATCACAGCTAACCCGGTCAGTACCCCAAAAGGGACAACAGGAATGAATTTGACAGGTTTCGCAGCAGACAGCACAGAATGACGATTAGGTGAAAATAATGACATTGACTCTGCTAATTGGGCGATACCATTGTAAAATCCACCCGCCTTGTCCAGTTGGTCAGGTGACGGAGTAGGCGGCCTAGGGTAAGACAGTGCCAACGATAGAGGGAGCTCATGCGATGCTGAGCCAAGGATCTCGATCTTTTCAGAAGTAACGGCATTTTTTCGCACAACGGCGATCTTCTCAGAAACAATCTGAACATTGTTAGTATTCAGAACAGGCACGGCCATCACACTATTCATATCCTATCTCCTACGAATTAAGACATCATCACTTATCCCTAACAGGGATCGATCTGCCCTGCTAGCTAAACAATCCAATACGAAATAACGTTTTTTTACGTAAACCCTTCCATTATCGATGGACACAAATATTCAGACCCAATTCGAGTGTAGTCCGTGATTCACTTAATTTCCATTATGTGTGGCTGAGTTATTTGTGCTCAGTATTGATTGACATAGTCATGTGATGATGTGATAAATATCCCTATAAAAAACAACCATGGAAGGTAAATAACGTGACTTATTCAGAACTGGCAGAAATAATTGACACTTTTTTCACACAAAATCTCATTCTGTTAACAAAACAGAGTGAAGAGGAATCGGTTGCAGCCCTGAGAGCCTATGTCGAGGACAGTAAGGCACTTGCCTTGCAGGAACAAGAAATGCTAGGGAGTCCTACGAATACGCCGATGATGAGGCATAAACTCAGAGCTCAACTGCTTAGCCGCCAATCCGAAATGAAATCCTTAACCCGCATACTCTACTGGCTTGATAAATGTGATTATTATCCTTTTCACCAAAGTAGGCTGTTTAAAGCGATTAAACAACGTATCGCCACCCTATCTCTGCCAGTACCCAAAGAAATACACTTCATGTCCTTGATCCAGCTTGACGCTATCCAGCGAGACTATATCAAACTTTGGGCGCAGCAAAATGCACGAAACTATAGAATAAATATCTGGATGGATTCGGCCACTCTGCTAGCAGGTGAACTATGCGGGCGTATACAAGAAGCCGCCGTTAAACATGCTTCTACAGCAAGACACATCAGCGATGGGGCTTTTCAAACTCAGCTGACTGATTGGCAAAACAAAGCGTATAAAAGTATTGTTCACACAATGTCACAAGATGATCCCAATCAGATTGGTAGCAAATTTTGTTTTGATCAAGCGGCAATCCTATTTTTGGAAGAAAATGGCTTAGCAAAACCCGGTGAATTGGAAAAAATGGGCCAAACGCTTGCTGATAATTTTCAACTTAGCGTCAAGGAGCTGCGAAAAGCGACACCCTATGCTAGTCATATCAAACTTGTCGACTTCTACCAGATGAAGGATCAGACAAACTATTCGCTCTATATTAAGGAACTGGCGTTAAGAGGCAATTTACTGGTTGCGACTGATATTAGTCGTTTACTCATACTACAGCAGCATGGTGGTATCTATCTCAATACCGATATATTACCTCGTTTGAATGAAATGCTATTTTCTCCACGGATTAAAATCGATCGGCACAATCAAGAAGCCGTGATGCAAATAGTATTAGATGAACTGGTTCATCGTGGACAAATGCCCGGTCGCGCAGAAATGATTAATCGCATCGGCCGTGGGGGCTATCTTGATCAGCTCCAAGAGATGGATGATCGGGTAAAACAACCTATCCAGCATATTGTAAATCAGGCATTAGATCAGCATCAGGATCTTTTTATGCCACTGGGTGAACTAAAGGTAGACCCCTATTTTGCTTGTAGCTACGCCAATGGCAATAACAAAGCGATTATCGCGATAAAAAACAGCCCATTTATCAACCGAGTTTTAAACAGATTAGCGCAGATACACCAGGTGATTATTGGGGAAAATATTGATGGACTCAATCCTGAGCGGCCAATCCCGCGCACTACAAACGAAGAAATTAGAACAGTTTTGCAAGCTAAGCGTTTGCAACTCAATGATAAATGGTTACTTTCTTATCGTTCTGAAGGCATGATCACCGGTGGTATTTCAAGCAGTCGTCAGATTGTCGGTATTGCGGCTTACCAACATGCCTACGCCGCATTACTAGAGCAAGCGGGTGTGGTACTACCTGACAGGCGTCAACAACTATCACCACACAAAATTTTGCAGCCTTACACTCAAGCTTTTTTCCCCACAGAAGAGGCTTATTTGTCACGTTCGCGGGAGTCGAGGATAAAATTTTTCTACAATGTGTTTCCACAGAGCAGCCAATACGACAGCCAATACATTATACAGTTGCAGGATGATGAAGGTGTTAATCAAATGGCGCGCTTTTTATACAATAAAAATAGTCTTCGCACGGCGCACTACCTTTACCAATCAAGAACTGGGCGGTTAGTTGAAATTAATATTGCGCCAAACTTTGCGTTTAAAAATAGAACCCGCATCATTTTGATAGCGCATGGTACTTTTATGAAAACCCTCGGCGGCGAACAAATCGTTCAACTGCTTGTCAACCAGCGTTTGTTACGAAGGGATGCACAAGGGCTGTTCCCCATCATAGAACGCGTATCGATAGTCGCTTGTTACATCACTGAACCGATCCCCGGTAGCACAAATGTTGTAGAAAAAGCAGGCGAGCCGTTTATAGAAAAGCTTTATCAGGCTTTTTCCAATAAAAAAATAACGGTAAATAGTATCAGCACACGTGAAAAAGTGGTTTCTGTCGATGTATTGGGACGTAAATGGACCGGATTACCAGTAAACCCGCAAGCGCCTCAACATCACTGGCTCATTGATTGGGCGTTAGTCAAAGAGAGTAATAGAAAAATCATTTTTATCCAAAAAAATGAGGGTGGGATAATCAGTAAACGCATCACTTTGGTAGCGGGAAACAATATGCGCAGTAGTATACTGCGTACTTCTTACGATGGCCGTTTTGGCGTAGATTACGTCATTGATCTTCCCACGGAGCAGGTTGTCAAGCTCAATGGATACCTGGATAGAAAAACCGCTAAGAGCGTTATAAAAAACATGCAAAGAGGTACCCTCTTCATGGCAGCCGATAGCATGGCATTGATAGCGGGGATGACCGAAAGCCAGGTAAATCACGGGATTATCGTCAACGGTACTGAGCATGATATGACGGCTTTTCAGCAAATTTTACGGCTGACTGAACATCATAATGATTACAGAAATTGGTTGACTGAAATCGATCTGTTAGGTGGGACACAAGCGTTAAAATCGGAGATGGAAAGACTGTTTGATTCTCCACAAACGGCGTTTATGCGCCTGAAAGAACGCTATTTACATGATGATTTTGATCTCTTTTGCCTTGATTTGAGTAATCCGATGAGTGCTGGCATTATTGAGCGCGATATGCGTGGAACAGCACCGATTGAAGGTATTTATTTAAGCAAAATTGAGCAATATCTGAGCCCGACCATCAAGCTAAGCATAAAACGTATGGATGGTCCTGCAGAGCGTCTGAACAAACTCAACGGGGTCATTGATAAAATTGAGGCCAACCTGGTCTACTTAAACAAGGGTAGAGATGACACGCCACTTTATTATCACTCTGCACTGACCAATCGATCAGAACAAACTACCGTCAGCCAGAACGAATTGGCAAAAAAATACACTCATGAACGCTATCTCTACAAAGCGCAAGAGCACTATGCTGACACCTTGATTCGAAATTATTTCACATTACCCATCGTACTCTGTGACGCGCTGGTCAGTGCAAACGGTGAGTTGCTGGCAGAAAACAACTTGCCAGCCGATAAGTGGGCACCCTTATTATTGGCAATGAAATACGACAAAAAAACCAAAAAGTACGTCGTACCTTATCTGCACGATGATGGCATACAAGAAAAATGGCTGAGTACTGACAACGACCAATTTGCCGAAATGCAGCGTTTTTTGCAGCAACAACATGAAACACTGACGGAAGATTACCCTCTTTTCAATGGGCGCCTTTATCCCGGTAAAACAGAAATCGCTAGCATCGGTGCCAATGCAGTGTTTGCCATTATGGCGATACAGCATTGGCTACACAATGGCATTACCGTGCCGGGTAATACACTGTTAGCCAAAACGTTACAGGTACACACTTACCTTGCCATGACGCAAGTCACCTTCAATGTCACCGGCGATACAACGACTTTGCTGCAGGCCGTATTCAGAAGTGTGAGAATCGGCGATTTTTTCCGCCTTTTTCAATTAATCGCCCTGCCAGTTGGCCTGGTATTGAGTATTGCGGATGTGGCTTTCAACGCCATTGAATTAAGTAAAGCCGAAAACCAGGTACAGCGTCACCTGTCGAGAACTCAGCTAACTTTCTCGGTGGCGGGGCTGTCATTATTTGTCGGTGGTGTTATTGCTAGCTTGCTGGGCGCGACCTTGCTGATCATTGGGCTATTTATCGTTGGGATCGCCTTGGCAGTGGCAGGCTATTTTTCCCAGGCTGCAATTTTAAAGGCGATGAAAAATCTAGATAAGGCAAAGGTGATCGGCGGTTATTTTAATGCCATGCGAGCCGGATGGGAACAGGGCGGCTTTACTCTAGCACGAGGAATACTACAGCCCTGTGAAGGGGTGGTGGTCACACAAGTTGATCTACGCAATATTCACGCTATTTCTGTGGTGTTCGATACAATGGGCCAGAGCATAAAAAAGAAAGATGCCGTCGATGGCACCAGCCAAAACTATATCGATTTATATCCGTTACGTGAGGTGGGGCGTACGGTTAACACCACCGCCACGCCACCGGATAACGCAACTGGCATAACGACACTGATCTTACCCACACAACCGCGGGCAAAGATTACCCCAAAGTCCACCCTAGGTTTTAATGCGGCGCCTATACACAGAGAATTTCAGGCAATGCACTTTTTCTTTCGCCAAAATTCCGCATTTCCGTTTAGTATTGCCTCTGATCCTGTTTCTGGTCTGCCTTATTTTTCTGTACCCACGGCACTTGAATTGTATTATTTCTTTACCAATGTAGACATTGTATTGGGTAACCATCACTATCATCTGATTGCGCCAGGCGTAGACGAAACATCGCCAGTAAACCCACTGATTAATCAGCCGGTATACAGTAAACACCTGCACTATACCCTGCTCGCCCCTGAACAAGGTGCGGCAACGGTGGTGTTGGTGTTAAATAACCAGCAGGCTCCGATAATTATTGATTGCGTTAATGATCAGGTGAACTGGATAATAGAAGCCCGCCACCTCAAGGGGGTTGAGCAGATATTTTATCCTGCCCCTGTATCAACTCAGGCCAGCGTGGTGAAATTTATTCGCCGTCTGCCGACCACGAGCAGTGAACATAGCCAGCAACTTATCAGCACTATCACCCTTAAAGATAGCGCGAAAACTAAACTTACCGTACGCATGCCATAGGGTACGGTGGAACTAGACCAACAACAGAGTATTTTTTATCATGTTAATTTTTCTGATCTGAATAACACTCACCAAACCACTGACATTAGCGACGACCAGGCGGTGAAACTCGCAGTACAAAACTATCTGCGAGTGCAAAAACTGCGTAATAACCACGCCATTAACCAGATTCAGATCGACAATTATATTCACCGTGATAGTAGAGGTGGCACCGAAAAGATTGACGGCTGCTTTTATCATTTAAAGCAAGCCACTTTGTTCTATACCGCCAACCACGACGATACTCCCTTTAATAACAGCAGTACACGCAGCAATGTTGAACTGATTTTCCATAACTCGCACTGTGCCTGGTATCGTGGCGATTTGACGCTGGCCTTGCAGCAGGCCCAAGGTAACATTGAACCCACCACCTATGAAAAAATCTTTTGGATGTCAGACATCAGAACCAAAAAGTTACGCTACCTGTATCTGCCAGCCGTGCATCTGCCGATTACGGTCAATAAGGAAAGGCGCGCCAACGCAGCCACATCAGATATTATCCAGACGCAGGTTTTTGCCAAGGGTATTTTATTTCAGCAACGCTATAGCTACGTTGTGGAGGGTGCTCGCAAACAGATCCATTTTCTCTACATGATTGATACGTCCTCTTCTGAAGGACATCTGACCCTGTTGGAAATCCGTGATCTTCCCACTGGGGTCGTGACCGATTTAATCAACAGCAGTAACCTGGATGCCCTTTATCACTTTATGAATAAAACCACCTCTGTTTCTTCTGCTGGCGCCAAATTTTCTTCATTAATGCCGACACATGCCGATATTGTCAAGATGGGCATCCGGCAAAGCGACGCCACGGTATTGATCGGTAACCGATTGATATGGCCACCACTTGATAGCCTGGGAGGGGTGAGCGGAAATATATCAGCAAAAATTGATCCCTCTGTTCTCAATGATACTCGCTATTTAACCACCCTAACGGCGGCGGTAAAAGGAGACAACCCGAATAATCATCATTATTTTTGGAGTGTGACCGAACCGGATAATCACCAGCAGTTCTACAAACTCTATTTACAACAAGGCTATTCAGCGGCGAGGGAAATCCAATTAGCTGATTTTGGTTTGATAGACCGCGAAGTCGTGGGTAGTAGCGCTGCTCATCAGGGCATTGCTATCAGTATGAAAAATGGCCATGCTTATCATCTCACCATCGATGAACAACTCACACTACAAAGTCTAGGTAAAACCTGTATAGAGAATGATCAGGGAGGGTTAGCGTCGTTAACAACCTCTATTCGCGAACTGAAAGAAAAGCAGGGAAGGCCCTTTTCAGTTGAGAGCAGACAAAAAAAAGCCATTCAGATAGCACCGATCCTGGTTATCACCGATTTGCTGAACTGTCGCCGTAGTGTGGATGATAACGATGATGAAAATAACAGGTTATCGACCTGGTATGATAGCATTGGCGAAAAATTGCTGATTTGTCAGGCAAACTCGTACTCACAGTGGCAGTGCTTGGGGATGGCAGATCAGCAGGGGGCCTGGTTGGTGAAGCATAGCCATGACAGCCTGGAAATAGGTTATTTACCGACAATTCCTGTCGACGCCAAGGTAACGCTTTTTAACGGCAATCGCTTGCGGGACAGCATTGAAATACCGGCTTTACAACCCCTGCCTGCGGATACACTCGCTGACAGTGATAGTTTCACTGGCGTATCTTTAACAGACAGTGGACACCTCAGGGTGATCACACAAGCTGGGATCATGCTTGAGGTGATTAAAAAACAGCATGAATTTGTCACCAAATTGCTGGGAATAACCCGGGCTTTTAGTGACGCCTGCTATACTTTTCCACATCGCCCCCACAGACTGAATAGGGGTAAAATGGCGCGTACATTGAGTGGTCTTTGCGCAAAATATCACTGCCCAGAAATTATCGCTATTCCACTACGAGATGACCGATCCGGTTGGTATCACCCGCAAACTGACGGTTTGTTTATTCTCCCCACTGATGAGGGCGATGCGCAATACCTTGGTTTCAGTGAAGATGAACAATGCGCTTATTTTAGCGCCAAGCGACACGGATTTTTGCTGCAAATATTTTCTCCAGATGATCATGATTTTATTGATAACCAACAATGCATCTACCAGCGGCTGGGTGAACTACTTATTTTAAATGCTAATCAAACCGAAACGCCTTTTTATCTCAATATTGATGCCCTACCCCGTTTGTGGATAACAACCAATGGGCAGCAAAGGGCGGATAAACCGTTTACCTTTGATATCGCGTCGTTTAATTATCCAGTGATAGAAATAACTCATGGTGGCTCTGGGTCAGTACACTGTCATACTCAAGTCCCTCGGCAAGGTGTTTCTGTCACACGTAAGGGGGCACACCTTATGGTGTTTTTTGCGGATAACACCTTAATCATCAATGATGTTTTTGATCCACAGAAAAATAGCGCTCATCACCGATTACAACTCACCTTTGCCGCCCGCCCTATTACCGCCAGTGAGCTGGCGGCTTATTATATCGAGAGTGCCAGTCATGGTGATAACGGACTAGTGAAACCGCATGAATATGCTGTGATCCCGCTGCCTGATTGATAATAAACTACATACCCAGCGACTACATGTCGCTGGGAATTGAAAAATAGCAACAACCTTGGAATATAACTCAATTATAATTCACGAGCGCCGTCGGTATTACTCTGGTTAGCGTTGTTTTTTGCATAAAATAGGAGTAGAGTGGCGGGATCTTGGAATATTCTATTTCCCATTAAGCGTGAAGCTGCAATTTGACAGCACTCAGCTTTTATCACTGAAATCACTTTCTCATCAATATAAAATCCCCAAACCTTTTTGATGGTCAATCGGGCTAAGCCCGCCACAGCTTGATGTGATAGAACCTTTTTAATTCATCATTTATTTTTTTCTAAGTCATTTTTTATAAATTCTTTTTATTAGACTTCTTGCAAAACCGTCGTTCGTGATGCGAATTCAAGGCACCTGGCGCACAGCAACCGCAGTCACGATAAACCACAAATAAAAATGGAGCAAAAACAAAATGGAATACAAAAATGTCGCGATGCAACTAGAAAATATCACTGTAGATCAAACGGAATACAATAAAGAAAATGGTAATTATCATAAATTTATCCAAGCCAGGAATAATTATTTGTCCCTTACGAAACCTATATCGTCATTAGAAGAAACCAAACTCTTATTTAAAATGCTGGACTGCTTGGATAAATGGATTGTTATTCATAATAAAAAAGGTGAAAAACGATATAATGCTTTCTTATCAAATATACTTTTAGCACGTAAAAACGCTCTAATGACCCGCGTGCCTAAAATTTTGCATTTTGTCTGCCTGTGTGAAATAACAGATATCCAGAGGGATTATATTAATCTTTGGATACAAACCAATCCAGATTATGCCATCAGGGTCCATGTGGATGAATACGCGGTTTTGGCAAAAGAGCTTGCTGTACGAATACAAAAACAGGCCAGCAAAGAAGTATTGAACGATTCAAGAAATACCTTTCCAACGACACTATTTCGCTGGCAAAACGAGGCTTTTAGCTACGTAAAAAAAAATATAAAAACCAATATGGGGGATGGTAAACCGAGTTTTGATAACTGTGTCAAAGCATACTGTCAAAATAGAAGGTTAGGCAGTGCTGAAGAGCTGGAAGAGATAGGTTACGCAAATAGAATGGGGATGGGAGCTGCCCATAGAAATTTGCAGAAGGCTAATCCAAAAACAGATATCAAGCTCATTACCAGTGGTGAGGCACTTGTTCCCTGGTCCTCGCATTACTTAACGGAACTGGTCTTACGGGGCAATATGGTTACCGCAAGTGATATACTCGGCCTAGAGCGGTTGCAAAAAGACGGGGGCATTTATTTGGCGACTAACTTGCTGCCCGCTATCAACGAAAAACTCTTCTATGTTGGGCACCAAAACTTGATTCAAACCACGGTCCAGGATCCTAAAGGGACGCAAAGTGTTGCAGCAATTACCAGTCTTATCCTCGATGAACTAGGAAAGACCGATCAGAGCCCCAATCAAATCCCCGCGCGTGCAAAATTGATCAAGGACTATCCCATTTATTCTATCGTTCCCAAAAAGCGAGCAAAAATAGAACAAGTGATCAAAGATGCCTTGAAGAAACAGATCCCATTATTTAAAAGGCTGGGTGACGTTAAGGTCGACCCTTTTTTTCAATGTTCTTATGCTGATGGTAATATCAACGCCGTGGCAGTACAAAAATTTAGCGACAGACAAGACAATCCCTTTATTACTCAATTGTTAGCCAATTTTGCCAAGACCTATAAGATCATTGAGGACTATAATCACCACGGTCTTGATACAACCGTCCGAACATTATGGCATCCCATCATCCCTAAGATTACAGAAGATGTGCAGCGTGCAGGTCTTCATATCAGTGCTAAGGCGGTTATTTATTATCGATGGGATATTTTCAATCAGTATCCACAAACCAGCCCTGAGCTTTTGGGCACGCCCGCCTATGATTTGACGTATTCACAGCTATTACAGGAGGCCCTGGATGCACAAGGTGATCAAGTGTTTCCGACCAATCCTTATACTTTTCAAAAAAGGTATACACCTTCCTTCAGTGCGGTGAACCTGTTAACCGAAGAGGTCGCGCGATCTCATTTGATGGGACCAATGCACTATATTAAACCTTTTGCCAACGCTCCCCAGTACGGCGGTCAATACATTATACAGCTCTACAATGATGAGATAAGCAAAAAAGCCGCCGAGTTTTTATACAATCAAAATAGGGATGTTAGCGACTGGTATTATTACGATGAGGTAAAAGATCAGCTCGTCCTTCAACCAGCCACAGTAGCGACTGTCAATGCAGGTAAATACATCCTATGGGTAGGAAATGGAACCTCCATCACCACCTTGCACAAGCTAAAAATCGTAGGACTATTGAAGGCTATGCTACCAATCAGTACCTCCATAGAACAGCTGACCCTTGTAGCTTGTCAGCGATCAGCACAAGGCACCCAGCCCCTCTCTATTGAGGGCCTCTATGATGCTTTTGATAAGCCTGATCGTAAGATAAAGGTCGATCACATTGTTGTACAAGAAAATCTCTTTACTGTCGATGGGATGGGCCGTAAATGGCAGGGTAGGTTATCCACAGTGGGGGCAAATCACTCCGTAGTAACAGAAATCGACTGGAATCGCGCGACAGAGAATAGCCGAGAAGTGATCGCCACACGATCGACCAATGGATTGACGGTATCCTATGCAACCCGGCCTCTTAGCGAGAGTAGGGTGATACGCAATGAAGTTATCACTCTGGTTGACGCTAATCAAACCATTTTTGGACTCGGTTCGGTGATAGAGATACAGATTATCCATCCCGCAAAACAAGTAACATGGATGAAGGATCCGACAAAGCTCGACGGATGGATAGATCAAACAACGATTGAAGGAATATTAAGCGCGATGGAGCAAGGTGTCGTGGTAACCGTGGCCGAGAGTATGGCATTAATCGCCGCGATGGGTAAAGTTGATCATGAGTTCATCATTAATGATCCTAACCTTTCCCGGATTGCTGCAGTGATGCAAGCTTTGAAGCAGAGCCTTGAGATCAAAACCTACGCAGATTGGTATGAAATACTTGATTTTAGCTGCGGAAAAACGGCATTCAACCGGCTGGTCAATACCCTTTTTCCAACCTCCAGAGCGCGAGATCAAGCCTTTAAGCGCCTGCAATGGCGAGTAAGAGGCAAACGCACCACCTTTTTCAACCTCGATCTAGGCAAAAATGACAGTGCGATGGCAATATGTAAGGAGATGAAAAGTAAAACCGCGATTAAGGCGATTTTTTTGGGGAGTCTGGAGGCGCTGCTATTGTCTAATAGACAGGCAGACAAAGGCAATCTTCCTCAATTAGAATGGGCTACTCGCCGTTTAGAAAACCTCGAAACCAATTTAAGCCGCCTGGAGAATAGCGGCCAAGCACCTCATTCCCCACTCAAGCGTTATTATTACTCGTTGTGGGATCCTAAGTTCAGCTTACAACAGGGTCAGCGCATTACGCTGAAAGACTATGTCAATAATGATTACATACGAAGATCACAGCAACTTAATTGGCAGGGAGAACCCTACCCGAGCTTGGTTACTGCTGATAATTACGTACGTAAACAGACATGGAAACGTATCAATCAGGAGACATTGCAGAATAATCGGTTAGCACCGGGAGAATGGGTGATACTCTTCTCAACGCTGCAATACAATACGTTGGATGAAAAATACACCATCAGCTATTTGAATACAACCAACTACAAAATGGTGGATGTTACCACTCACAACTCCATTTTTGCTGAAATGAGGATCTATTTAGACAAAAATGCTGAATTAATTAAGCAAAATTACCGACTAACCGGAAAAAAGGAACCGATTGCCAGGAGCCTGGGGCGTATGGGCGGAGTGGGTGGCTTCGCCAATTTTGACGATTCCGTTGTGTCTATTTATCGTTTTTTAAAGCACGCGATCTACGCCGGCAGTAAAGAGGAAGATCCTGCCATGAAACTTTATACCCAAATGTCAGTGGCGGCAGATATAAATAACCTACTCAGTTTAACGCCGACTCTCGCCGAAGGTGCTGAGAGATTGGCACCCTCTATCGCTCAATCCAAATGGTTATCACAGCGCTTCCCTGGAACGGTTAATGCCTTTTTAGGCTACAGTGAGAAGTTTTACCAATCAAAAACCATACAAAATTTAGGTGAATTTACCACAGCAGCCGGTTTTATTGGGGCTGGCATAAGCTTTTTGCCTAATCTCTATCTATTAAACACCACCAACAACGATCGTCAACGCAGTCTTGCTATCACCAGGATGGCATTCGACAGTGTGGGTGTGCTTTTTAGCGCGGTAAGTTGGAAATTGATGGCCACCACAGAAGGCTTTTTCCCGTTACTGTTAGTTATTGGCGCAAGTTATGGTTTGTCCAGGTTAAGTGAGAAAGTGAGTCAAATCCTGGGAGAAAATATTGATAATATCACTACTGCCCAAATTTTAGGTGAGCGGTTTAACCAACTCAAAAAAGGTTTTGAGCGGGGTGGATTTGCTGTGGTTAATCATGAAGTACTGGTGCCATTAGAAGGAGCGGTTATTAAAGCCATCCACCTAGAAGAAATCCGAACGCCTCGAGTCATATTCGATGAAATAGGGGCGCAAATGCGCAAAAAAACCGACCAAGGAAAGGATCTGATTGCTGACAGCAATGACTCTGCCGCTTACATCAACCTGCGTGAGTTAAGTGGTATAGCCGAAAACCAGTTCATCACGGTCGCCAATCTCCCCGCCGCCCATCAACCTGCCTTGAAAACGCTCATTTTACCTTGGTCACCCCGTGCCAAAATTAATCCGTCGTATGCCGAAGCAGACTTCGTTGAATGGCGAAATGATGCCGAGTTTGGCGCTATGCGTGACTTTGCTGCTCAGGATCCGCATTTTATTTTTGAATATCACAAGTCTCCGGATTCTTTCACGCCCTATTTCTTGCCTGTTTTAGACGAAGTTGAGGAATTTGTGGGAATCGACTGGATGGTCATCAACGATCTGAAATATCACTACGAAAAAACAGATGTCAACGTTTATTTCGGTAATCACACTTATAAAGTGATGGCTCCGGGGATTAAGAAAGATAAAAAAATTAGCGAGTCTGTATGCAAAAATTATTTGCATTATCGGCTATATGGCCCAGAGGAGGGAAAGGCGACCATTTTCCTGGTACTGAATAGAGGTCAGGCTGATATTACCATCGAACGTAGTAATCCTGATATCACCTGGATCGTCAATGCTAATCATTCCTATCTTTCCGATATGCTTGCACGTCCAACCCCCGGTGGCTACGAGATATATGACAAGGATCCGGATGCACAAGGTGAAATCAATGTCATTGCCATCAACGTTACCCAGCGTAATAACACCCAATTTACTTTTCAGGTACCCTTAGGCGTGGTGACAACCAATCCCACCGACAGTAATCGGTTAATTGTCAGGGAGTTTAACGCCAAGTATTTCATGTTTTTATTAACACCAGCATTAATCCGCCAGCTTGATCCTGATAATAAGACCAAGAGCATGTCACCGGCAATGAAAGAGTCAACACTGGTAAAACGCTATTTGCAACAAATGATTAAAGATAAACGCTTTTTCCCGCTCTACATTCCCATACAAAAATTTTCCCTTACTGGTGACGAAAAAAGCGATCAAGTTTATTATTCCGTACACAATGAAGATTTTGTCCATACCAAAAACCAGCCAGGTACGCTATTTGAAAATACCCGGCGTAGCAATGTCCAGACCCTTTTTTTTAGCGAGGAGTATGCTTGGTTTAAGGGAGATTTGTTGATACAGGAAGTGTCTGAAGGCATGGAGTATCTTTACTGCTATCGAAATCTCTTTTGGGTATCAGAAATTGCTACCAATAGGCTGAAACATATTTATCTCCCCTTCTGTCATCTGCCCGACGTGCTTAATTCTCAAAATCAAGCTGAGCGACAACAGATAAAATTTCCTTCTCAATCTACCATTAACATCATCAATCAACCCAAAGATATCACCAGATACATCAATTTTGAACAACGCTATCGCTATCAGCAGCCTAATGGTAAGCAATATCTGGGTATCAGATACAAGATTGATACCCGTTATCCTGAAAAAGGATTGATAGTGACTGAAATTGATAACTTACCGCCAGAAATACAAAATCAACTTATCCAAAATTTGGATTTAAATACACTTCATCATTTCATGAAACTCAATATCCATGCAGAGATCAGCCCTCTACCCCATAGTAAGCTGGATCCCTCGACAGGAACGGGACAAAATGTAAAAGCAATAGATAATCTTAAAACAGATACCCTTTTTTCCGTAGGACGTGGCGTCATATGGCCATTGCAAGGCAGCATAGTGGTAAAGGGGCATGTCGACGCAAGTCTTCCTGATACGGTACTCAATAATCCCAATGAGATCATTAGCTACGCAGGAACAACAACCAAAATTATCGATGAAAATGTCGCTGTGGAAGGCGAGCTACAAACCAGCACCAAACATTACCATTTCTGGTGTATTAGCGATAAGCACCGAAATTTTCTAAAATTATATAGTCAACAGGATACAAATCCGGCAATAGAAATGTGTTTAAGTGATTTTAATATAAATAATAACCAGGTATTGAGCATAGATAATGCGATTATTAATACAGTGAACGGATTATTGTACGGCCTTGACGATGACCACACTATTTTATTGGCAGGAATAGGGCAACCTTGGTTATTGAAACAAAATAATTGGTGGGTTTATTTTAAAAAACATATTGATCAGCTGACAGAAAGAATGGAAGGCTTGATTTCACTGCCACCAGGGCAAACAAAACCCATTGGTATTGCCCCTTATCTAACGTTATCCGGCTTACTACAGAGTGACGGGATAAAACCGCTATCTGCCTGGTATGATTTTGCTAGTAAGCAGTTTATTCTTTGTAAAAACGAAGAAAACCAACAGATAACTTACCTGCAAATGGACAGTAAAAGCAAAAACGGGGCTTGGATCGTCAAAATTAAGGACAACCATCAGAAGGAAATAGGCTACATTACTTCCATGACAATCGATGAATTAAGCGTGTGCTTTCACAAAATAATCTTAAAAAATGCGACAAAAATACCGAGTCTGATGACACTCATTTCGCGAATATCTGCCACTCCCCTCTCTTTTATACAAGTTAGCCCAGAAAGAGGAGTAATAAAAGGGACAACCACTGACGGACTGTTACTGTATATCAGTAGAAAAAATGCAGAATTTAAAGCCACGTTATTAGCCGTTACGCCTGTTTTTACTACAGCACAGGCAAAGAAAGAAAATTTATCGGCAATCACGCCTAATTCTGCTATTTGGCAGAAAACCTATAGGTTGACTCTCCAAACTGAGCTTAACCAGTTAATTCAATATTATTTCTACTTTGAAGTTATCAGAGTGATGTTAGCTAATGATCAGCAGGGTTGGTATCACGCGGACAGCAATAAACTGTTTTTACCTTTTTCCACGGATGGATCGGGAAATGTAAAAATACATAATTTGAATAAATATCTTGGCTATGACAGTAAAAATCACTGTGCTTATTTTAACAGCCAAGAAGGTGAACAGTGGGATTTGATAAAGATGGATCAAAATGGTGGATTAGCAAAGAGAATAGTGAATAAGGGCATATTATACCAACGCACCTCCTTCCTCCTTATTTTGGACAGTGGCCCTGTCTCAGTGCTTGATGAAGATAACTATATCAATGTTGATGTGCCAGCCTTACTGATAACCACCCCTTTTAACCAAGCTAAATATGAATCTTTTACTTTTCAGATCGATAAATTTAGCTACGCCATGATATACCTGGCACATACTAACCCAGGAAGGCTAAGATGTATTATGCCGAATACGCCAAAAAAGCCGTTGATTTCACAAAAAGGCTGGTCTATTTGCGTGATTGTAGAAGAAAACTTGTTAATGTTATTTGCTTCGGATAAGAATAATATTGAGTTCATGTTCAAAGGAATCGCTATGCCAGCGACAGGCTTATCAGAATACTATGGCACCACACTCGATAGTCTGCCGCCGGCGGGTTCTCCAATTGATGTTAGCATCTCTCTTCTCGTCTTGGAGAAATATTACCATGCCCTGTATATAAGCGAAGATAAACGGACAATGGACGGTCATCTTGCGGCTCCATTTCCTGCATTCGCCGCATAACTAACCGGCTACTTTTTGCAACAGTGAATCGACAATAGGAAGCAAAATATTGTCAGTTTGATCGCTGTCAAACATACCGACTCCACCGATCCTATCACTATAGTATGTCGCCAGTGTTTTAGCTGTTGTGTATTGGTTGTTAAAAACAAATTGTATTTTTCCACCCGTCTCGCCATCTTCACCCTCTAGAAACGCACCAATAACCACCAGTAGTTTATCACCAACAAACACTCTCAAATCTTCCTGTTCCCGGGTGATAAGCATCTTAGAAAAATCAGTGCTATCGGAGAACTGGCAATATATTTTCTTCTGATTGTTAGTAGTAATGTTACAAATATAAGTCACTGCGTAATGAAACAAGGTGGCATTAAACGTAAAGCTCATGTGTTGCTGATCGTCGGTCATGATCACTAATAAAGCCGGTACGTCAATTTCTACGTGTGCTTGCTCAGTGAGCTTGAGCACGTGATCCGCTTTTAATACCAGCAAATTATCCCAGCGTTGGTAACAGGGGCTTTGGTTTGGAAAAGTGATCCGGCCACCATTATCATAAATTTTAAGTAATAGCTGGCTTGAAAATACGCTAGCAGCACGAATAAACCAAGCCGATTTATCCCATTTGTTAAAACCAAGATAACGATATAATCGATCGGCATCATGGATAATAAACAGCTTTTGACTGGCGGGGTGATACCAGCCTCGATGCTGATTTCTACAATTCATTGGTATTACTTCGGGAACACCATAATAATGGCAGAGTGTGCTAAAATCTTGTTTTAATTGTGGGATGTCTACTATTTCGTTTTGATAATAACCATCAATGAAGTTATCGGTGGCGGATAACAATAGGATATCGAACCCGTTAGCTTGCTTGCGGATATAAAAAATCAATCCGCCCTCAGTAATCGCCTTTATATCGCCATTATCCTGCAGAATAATATAAGCTAAAAATTTATCTTTTTCCGCTAATACGTTGCCCATACTCTGTATGATCAGATGGGGGATTAGCGCTTTATTGGCCAATAGATTGCCGCTAAAAATAGCCGCTAATTGATTCGGATCCAGAGTAGATACGTAGCCAAGCGTTTTTTTTCCGCTAGTATTTTCTGCTGAAATCCAGGCCCCTTGCTGGCCGTTGACCTCATGTGCCATACCCAGGTAGCACAGTTTTTGCCAATAACTACTTTGGCAAAGAATAAATTGCTCTCCATCACATTGATACCAGGCGTGCAGTGGCTTCCCTTCCTCATCCATGAGTAAGCCAAACAGAGTAAGATGTGATCCTACCTTAATCGCTTTTTTTTTGCCCGGCAGGCAGCGCTGAAACACCATGTAGCCGATCTTGCTGTGTTCTTACGTAATGTTGTAGCGCGATCGGCCAATTTATCTGCTGTTCGAGCCAAATCTTTCTTACCCCGACCAGGGTAAGAGAATCACGATCAGATAGACGATAAATTAGCCCATTTCTTATGCTGAGCAGTGTATCCTGAATGCTTAATACCTGTTGGTTATCCAGGCCGAAATCACTCAGATCTATTTCTCTAGCATCGTCGTTGTCTTGTTGCACATACAATTTAACCGGTTGATGATGATCAGCTGGCGGGGTGAGGGACCAAAAATAATAGTGACGATGGTTATCACTGCTTTTTTCTACCGGCGCTCTTCCCGCCGGCTTGATAAGATAATCGACATTATTCATCATGCTGGCATCTATTTTGGCAGAAATTTTCTCATTTAGGTCATAACTCTCACTCAGTACTGGCCATATTAGCTGATGGTTAAAAGATTCTATGGGGTGATCGTCTACCAGCTGGGATTGCGTTTTTTTGATGGATAGTAGCGCCGTTTGGGGTACGCGGATTGGAGACAGACTTTTATGTAGCAGCTGCGGTCTGGCCTCGTCAAGTAGGGGATTAATATTCAACATGGGATCAATGTTACCGCTGCCACTCTGTCTGACGATAAGATCGGTCAACACCCGAAAGCTTTTCTCTGTTGAGAGCGTATTTAGCACACTTTCTGGCAACCCGCTGGCTTGAATGAGCTGTAAGCTGTTATCAATATCATCAGTGTCAATAAGATAGTCAAGCAAAGCTTGAACGGTGTGGGAAGGATAAAAGTCAGAGCCTGGATTGAGATAAGTGTATTCCTGCTGAAAACGAATAGTACCTGGAGAAACTTGCCAATTGATTAGTGTCCCCGGAGATTTATACTTATACTCTTCTGTCTGCATATTACTGGATTCTGTATCAACTTGATGATGTATATTAAAATAGATCTTTATCAACCGTTGCCAATTGAAGCGCTCTAACAAAGATGTATCTATATCCCGTTCTATATCCTGCTCTATCTGTGCCCTCACTACTTTTATATCCATTTTGTAGTTTACAGGCAGGTAGATTTTTATCAGCTCTTTAGTATTAAAATCGGATACCCAGCAGATATTACGATAAGTATAAATACTGGCTACTATGGTTTGAGCAGAAAATTGATCATAATCAATCTGATGTGGAATAATGACTGAGATATTTCCCTTATACCAGGCATATTTTTCATTGCTAAATAATAACTCAACATGAGTGCGTTTTATTTTATGCGTAAAAAGTGTGTTGTCGGAGGTTTTTGTGTAAATAAAATCGTTTTGCCATAAAGAATAAAAACAATATTTACTTTGTTCTTCTTCAATGGGATTAAAATTATTGATCCGCAGTAATTTAATAATTTCTTTCATGCCTTTGGTATATTCAGCCAGATATTTTTTTACCGTTCTATGATCTTTATTGGCAATAACTTTATTATCCAGCAGGGTTTGTACATTAACCTGTAATGGAACTATCCTTAGGTTTTTGCTATCGACTTCAAAGAGACCGCTAGGTAGTTGAATAATAATTTGTGTATTTTCGATGTCAGTAATATTAATATTAATGGCTTCCGTTTTATTATTATGAGTTTCATTCGATGCCTTGTCCGGTAGATGACGATAAAAGTTTAATACTGAATCAGTCAGGATCACCTGTATACCGAACAGATGGCTGGCAGCAATAACCCACTTTACTTTATTATTACTGCATTTTATTGTGACATTGGCTTGGACTTTATTTAATCCTAACACCACAACAGCATCTCCTGTTTCTGGTGCACAGAACGTATAATGTAAATATTTTTTGTATATATTATATTTTACTTGTTGATCTTCACTAATACCGGGCGCAATAAATTTATAGTCACCATTTCCTAATAAAATATCTATTTTCGTCATACTGTAGCTAAATATTATCTTGGTTAGTGCCATCCATACTGGTATTATTCCCGCTCCTATTTTTATCTGTTTTGCAAAGATAAATCCGGGATTTTTTTGCGCGAAGCCGCGCATGGTTTTAAATTCAGGTGAGGTTTGCAAAACGGGGAATAATACGGAATCATAAACAGGCTCCATATTGGCTTTCGGTGTGACCGGTAAGATAAATTTGTTCAAACTAGGGTTGTCTTGCAGATCAGTGATGGTTTTTTTTTCGTCTACGCCTTCTAATATACGTAAATTAATATAAGTGTTCATATCTACAGGAATGCCAATATCTTGCATTTTTCGTATTTGTTGACCCTGTTTATCGAACAGTACGGTAGGATTGTTGTGTTTTCGTAGATCGATTTGGCTAATGACAACCCCTTCCGACGGAAGTAAAACGCCTTTCTCAAGACTAAATCCTCCCCGCTGCCATCCCTCACTCATATGATTGAAATAGTGCCCCCAAGCCTGTACATTTTCTCTATCTTCCAATGAATTTTTTGTCTTATGCATCATAAATTGGCTAAGTTCAGTCAGCATAATGTTAATTATGGATAGCACTACCGTTGCAATAATACCCGGGATGCTAAAAGCTGTGTTCATGACATCATTTGTGATCCGTATCATAGTAAGATGATGTTTTTCTTGCTCTTTGGTTTCGATTAACTCATCAGTATTCAGTACAAAATTTTTTCTGGCTAATCGAGAAGCCATGATTTCGGTTTTTTTATTGTTTGTTCTACTCACCATGTTAAAAAAACGGTTAACACTTTTCATTCTTTCTGGAATTTTACTGAGTTTACCCTCTCTAAATAATGTTAATTGTATATCAGTTGCGGTATCGGCGGTGTTGGACACGTTGTTAATATCTATCGGAACAGATAGAGCGAAATAGATATCGAGCGCTTTTCTTAAATCAATAAATATTCGGCTAATATTATTAATCCCCGTATCAATATCATCTCCAAATTGATATACCGATGTAGTAAAATCAGCTTTATTTTCTATATTGTCAATATACTTTTTTTATTCAAGTGCTTAGTTGGTAATTGTCCATTGCCAAATCGACAAAATTGCCGAATGATTGCTGTTGACTTGTCTAATAATGGGTTGATGGCAGTAAAAATTTGATTGGTTGTTTCTAATGTTTTTACTTCAACAAGATTTTTAATATTCAGGTAGGGTATTCTATATTTTTTTTCCAATGGGTAGTAGCGGATATCTGATAACATCGCTATCCATTCATCTCCAAGTCTACCTGCAATTTTTATCTGATTAGCAGCGAATGATAAAATGTAAGGGGAAACATTATTGCTAATATAGTCCGCTTTTGATTGTTTAATGCGTTCTATATATTTAATCTTGCTATAATTGTCTTGTAATCTATTTATTTTAGTAGAGAATGTTTTTGTATTATAATCAGTGATATAAAAAGAATGATAATAAAGCGCAATGTTTTTAGGTAAAAGTTTAAGAAAATTATTAATATCATAAATAGTAGACGCCATCGTTGTAATATTTAATTCCATGCTATTCTTTATTACTTTTTGACGATCTGAAAAAATAATATCATCAATATTTCCTAGATAAATGGCGGAAATAATGTCGCTTTTACTGTACATTTTTTGTAATATTTTGTTGATGTCCCGTGTGTTTTTATTTTTAGCTAAATCTATATGGTAAAACGTAAATTGGTTGTGACGTACCCGACTTTGTAGCCGCTCAAAAGCGACTTGAGGATCATGGAATAGTTTGTTGATCAAAGATTGCAATGCTAATTTTCCGTTGGAAAGATTCAGCGAATCAAACCAAGCGGTGTAATTCTTCTTTAATAGTGAGCTGGTTAATGCCTCCATCAGGAGTGCTATCTTAGCGAGTTGGCGATCAAAAATAATGATTTCTCCCCCGCCTCCCCCCATAGCAACCAGTAATACCATGCTATCGGCAGACACTAACAGTGCACCTTGTTGTCCGCTGTCCAACAGTGCCTGGGCGGTGCCTTCATGAATCCAGCAGGCGGATAGCTTTTCCTGATGAATGATAGGTGTCTTAGTGATGTAACCTAGTGTAAAAGGCTCTGGTTGGAAGGCAGTAACGATTTTATTGGGATCAATAAGGTATTTTTCTAAGGGGTGAGAGAGTAACGTTTTTTGATCATCTTCTTCATTATTATTGATAATGATTTTTTTGTCGCCAGGTTGTGTCAAATTCCATGTCATGCCTGATGATGTTGCCGTACCTGTCCATTTCAAGCCGATGGTATCAACAGTAATGAGTTTTTCCTGGATTATTGTGCGTTTTATTTCTACTTCTTTTTCAGTAAGAACAGCACAAAAATCAACAATAAAACGGGGCGGCTGAAAATTTTCGCCGGGCTGCTTAATATCTTTTTCTAAAAATTTAACTGTTTCCGTAAATTCAACGATTGAAAACTCAGTAACCATGAGGCTCAATTGCGTAATGATGTCGCGGTTTCTCAATAGTGGTTGATTAATGAATAGCGGTTTATGAAGCAGTAAATTAGCGATTATTTTTCCATCGATGTTGAGGTCGGCGCTGTTGTTCTCCATTCTATTATCCACCAAAATAATTCTTTTTTTTCGGTGGTCGCCAAGGTATTCAGTGCCAGCAACTTTGGCTAATTGTTGTGTGCTGGGATCATAGCAATACCAAATACTTAACAGAGGATTTTGCTGATAGAGGAAATTAGCGGCTGCTAGCGCTGCTGTGTTGGCGTAGAGCTGGATAATGTATTGCTGATCGTAGCACGGGCGGTTAATGAGCAGGCTGTTGTCGTGCATCGGCCCTGATAAATGTGATTGATAAGTTTCTTCGGTTAAAAAGAACACATTGATAAAAGGTTGTTCGGATGCCATGAGTGTTTTAGTGCGTTCAATCTCGACCTGATTATACAAATCGGCACAAGCATAGTCATAAGCACGGCTCCCGGTCAGTTCATCGCTTGAACGAGCATGTTTCCCCTTGTGGGCAATATTGTCATCACGATACTGAACCAATACACTCGCATCAAACCGCAACGATAATTCCACTAGCCGTTGCTTGAGGGCTGTTTGAGCGAATTCAGGGTTCCATTCGATCAGGGTTAACCGGTCAATGCTGTAAAGGCTATGTTTAATGAGCAAATGACCCTTATTGAGATTGTCTAGCATCTTTTTGATGCATAAACTGTCCCTTTTCGCGACCACTGCCCGGTTATAGCCCGCGTCATACTGACATTGAAAATAGGGATCCACTTTCAATTCGTTAAGCGATTTGAAGAGAGGAATATTTTGTTCATGCGCTCTGGCAAGCACATCTTTTATCTTGCTGACAAAAAGAGGAGCAACAACTTGATTGCCTTCCATCTCTTGCGCTTCCGGCATATTCCCCGTTTGTTTCTGTTGTTCTAAAATAACATTGACAATGCGCCGTTGACTTTCAGCGCCCTCTGGGTCTTCCGCTGTGCTGTCGATAAGCGCGCTAAACAACGTTGTATTTATTGCGGGCAACAGGTCAGTATGCAAACAAATCCCGCCATATTCTTGCAGTATCAACAGGCGACAAATATCGCTGGCCGCGGCTAGGTTGCCGCGTAACGCCAACTCTTTAATGTACCATTCGCTTTCTTTTTTATCTGGCTGCGTTTGTGTATTATCCGTATCCGGAACAAGATAAAAGACAGTCTCAGTCGAGATATCAGGTAAAAGTTGCGATAAGTTGCGTAGGTTTAATCGATAAATTTTGGCTGTAGGATTGCGGCTTTGCAGCTCACTCAATGCATCCTCAATGCTTTTTTCATTTTTTCGTTTGATTTGTCTCAGTGCATCTTTTGTTGCTAAATTTTCATTTTGTAGAAATTCTGAGGTGGCTTGATCAAAACTAAAAAAATGGGTCTCCATAGAGGTTTTAATGGTTTGATAAGCCTGATTTTGCTTTATGATCCGGTTTTCTTTAGATAAGGAATAAAGCTCACCTGTTCCGATAGTGAGCGTAGTAAGTGCTGCTTTACTCGCCTCGTTCTGTAAACGCAGTGCCAGCTCCCAGGCTAAAGCAGCCGTATTATCAACCCAGATATTTATTTCATAATCTGGATTATGTTTTATCCACAGATCGATATATTGTTTTTGTATTTCAGTTATTTTTACTAGGCAAATAAAATGTATTTTTTTATCCACGGTTTCTTTAATTGCTTCCATTCGCAAGTGGATCACATCAGTTAATTTATTTTTTTTTATTATTTTATTTTTTTCATCGATAAATATATCGGAATTCTCTTTCAATGAATCAAGCAGCTGTAGCAATAATAACATTTCTTCTGAGGTGGTTTGCTCAGACGTTAGATTTTCATAGCAGTTCTTGATGTTGATAAATTTTTTATAAAATATATTCTGTTGATAATAATCACTGTTGACATGAATGTTTCTTAGAAGGCTGATAACGAATGCGCGTTGAGCAGTTTGGTCAAGTATGCGCTCTACATCAAATTCAAATAGCATATCAATTTCCCTATTAATTAGCGTAAATGTTGGTGTGAATAGTGAGCAAGGAAGAAAATAGATTAAGTCACACGAATCGGCTCTGGGAGGGTTCGTCACATTAACTGAGAAATAGACGAAAATAAGCCGAATGTGGCGCAGTCTATGCCAACTGTATGCAAAATACAAGCGCCCAATCTAGGTGCTTCGCAACCCCAGTCGGCAATAGACTTATTGCAAAACCTACTATAACGACGCAATTTAATTTTGATCAGCACACAAATATCAGCCACTCCGTAGATTTACTCCTCAATGTATCCGTTAGGTAACAAAAATTAAATCGCTCAGCTGTCTGTGTTTGCAAATACATGCTGCGAATTCTGCATTACGTGGTGCTCGCAATCCTCATGTACTCGTATATACCGCGTAATTCTGCGTACGGTCTTGCAAAAAGCCGACTATAGAAGTGAAAGAAAAATGATTAAAAGGGAGTCGGTTTCGTTAAGTGAAATGCTTTATTGTATTGCTCCGTCTGATCCTGATGTGCTGGCACCCGTTCTCCCGGTGAAGAAACAAAAGCAGACATCTCTTGCACCAAACTTTCTACACCCAATTTTGGCTCTGGTACCGGTTTATTAACACCGTATAATTTCTGTAGCGCTAATATATCAACAGGTTGTAATCTTGCTATATCTAGGGAATTTGACATAACACTATCGTGACGGGGATGAAAAGAAGAATGATTTAGCCCCAGAGCGTGCCCTATTTGATGACTGACTAGGCTTCTAAAAATTTCACGGTTGGTATGATTGAAGGTATCCGTCCCAATAGTACTCATTTGCGAAGCAGGTAAATAATCAGTAAAACCCGCATTTGCCCCTTCGCCGTGAGTGTTGTAATTGATAAAGCTAAGGTCAGCATCTTGATCATTGGCAACCTGGGAAAACGCTAGACCGGTTTTTTCTGCAATTTCATCAAGAACAGACTTTGTGATCTCTTTTTGTTCATCGGTATAACCCGTCAAGTTCGTGTAATTATATTTTGATGTTGTAGCGTCATATTGCGGAGTAGGATATTGATAACGGAGTATAATACGCTCTTGATGCGCTTCTTTATTCCACTTAGATCCACCTTTAAGCCCTTCCGCGACATCATTAATATGACTTTCTTCACTTGTTTGATTTTTTATCTCATGACCTACTGCCTGCTTTTGTAAACCCGTCGCGGTCATCAAAAAATTCGTTTCTTCACCCAGGACTTCTGTCATACCGGTAACACCATTTGATATCCTTAGACGATCCTCTGATTCTTTCGCTAATTCCACTATTTTTATCTGATAACCGTCACTGAACGGTATTTCATACCGTGAATATTTTCTGTTATTTTTTTTTATATTTTTCTGAAAAACAATCGCGCCTTTTCTATTTGCAATAGAGATGATTGTATAATAAGAACCATGTTTGAATTTTTTATTAAGGTGCAAACGTAACATGCTATTTTCTTTATCAATAGAAAAAGAAGCGAATTCTTGATCATCAGCCCCACGTAATGTGAGTTTTTTCTGATAGTTTTCCGGCGGTATAAACCTCTCTGTACCGCAGCGCCTGATGTGTGTACCACGCTTCAATCTACGTTTATCATCTGTGTTATCATTTGTGTCACGGCCATACAGATTCTGTAATGCTAAAATGTCAGCAGGTTGTAATTCTTCGACAACATGGTTATAAGACATCACACTGTTGGGATCCGAGGTGTCCGGGGCATGGAGCAACCCAAGCGCATGTCCTATCTCATGGCGAATGAGTCGATTGAATCTGTACATGTCATCAAAATTCGTCCAAATTTGGCTAGTCCCAGACTGCGGGGGGTAATCAGCATAACCACCGGGAGCAAACGAACCCTTGCTATCGTAATTAGCAAAAACCAGATTGCCTGCTTCATCATCTTGTGCTATACGGAATTCTAGACCGGTTTTTTGCGCAATTTCATCAAGAACAGACTTTGCGATCCTTTTTTGTTCGTCGGTATACGTGGTTAAATTGGTATGGCCTTCAGTAGTTTTTCCGTTATATTTTGGCTTAAAAAATCGATAAGTGAGCACCCGCTCTTTATAAGGATTTTTATCCCATTTTTGTGTGTGCTCTAGACTCTTTGCTAATGCGCCAATCTCGCTCATAATATATATTCCATTCATTTTTTTCGCTTTCTATTTATATTTATTTACAAAAAATTTTTATATAAAAATAATAAACAGACAGAATAAATTTTTATTAAAATAATATTTTTTAGAGAGACTCAGAATTAATACTGATAAGATGTTATATTTTCTTATAACATCTCTATTTTTATTTGGCGAAATGAATATATCTCGTTTTCAGAAAATCATGATAACCGGCTTGCTCTCGCTATAATACGTTGATTGTATTTCTCGTAGGCTGTATTACCCGGTTGCACCGAAACAGCATGTGAACGTGAAGAGGGAAAGGTAGACATCACCTGAGCCATCTTTGCTGTTGTATTGTGCTGTTCTGGCTGAAGTGAAAACGTCTGCTTTTCTAAACCGGTGGATGTCATGATAAACGTACTGGTTCTTGAATTAACGCCAATCACGTTATTATCAGAAAATATTTTTAAACGGTTTTCTGCTTCTGCGTGGTATATTTCTAATTGATACCCTTGAGCGAAAGGGATCTCAGCACGCGAAACTTCTCTATCAATGCCTTTTATTTCTTTATTAAAAATAACTTCACCCTGTGTATTTTTAATCTGAATACTGGCGTAAAGATGATCCCTGAAATAGTCATCAAGTAATGGTTTGCTGACATCAATATTCATGATTTCCTTAGTTGCATCCACAGAAAGGGAAGCAAATTTCCAATTACTTCTGTCTAGGAAAGTAAATTGATGTGAAGGTAGGATCCTTTCCAAACCCGTCGCTGTCATAGTAAAATTATTTGTTTTCGAAGTTGAAACGGAGATACCTTTCATGTCAGAGGATGACGCTAAACGGGTTTCTGCTTCAGCGTGATAAATTTCCAATTGATAGCCCTCACGAAAATGGGTATCAACACGTGAAAGTTCAGCATCAGTGCCTTTTATTTCTTTGTAAAAAACAATCCTTCCCTCTTTATCTTTAACCTGAATGCTGGCATAAGTCTGATTACTGAAATAATCATGTGCCGTTGCGGCAATCACATCAACACGGATAACGCCACGTGTTTCATCAATAGAAATAGAAGAAAATTCGGCATCTTCTATCCCCAATAAGGTAAATTTTTTCTGATAATTTTCTGGTTTTACCCGTGCCTGATTCATGACTCTTATACGTCGTTTCTCAGGCTGTACTTCTTGTACCTCATCCTGTCGATTCACGACTCTTATACGTCGTTTCTCAGACTGTACTTCTCTTACCTCATCTCCTAAGCGTGCCCTTTGCCATGTTTCCTCTCTTCTTGCAGATCGCTCCTCATGTTGCTGTCTTATCTGTTCATTCTGCTCCTTGATACGTGCCAATTCTTTCTCATATTCCTGTTTTTCCCATTCCCGTCGTTTCAGTTCCTCTGCCCATCGTTCATTATCTTCCCGTTCTACTCGGGCCTGTTCCTCAACTTGTTTCCTGTGTTCCAGTCTTCTGTCTTTCTCCTCTCTCTCTGCTCTTTCTTGTGAGCGTCTCTGTACCCGTTCATTGTATGCTTGTGCCTCCTGCTGTGCGATTTCTTCTCTTCTTAACCCTTCGCTTTGCCGTTCTCTTTGCAGAGTTGCTTCTCTTCTTGCAGATTGCTCTTCATGTTGCTGTCTTCGCTGTTCCTGCTGCTGCTTTATACTTGCCAATTTTTCCTCATATTCCTGTTTTTCCCGTTCACGTCGTTTCAATTCCTCTGCCCATCGCTCGTTATGTTCCCGTTCTATTCGTGCATTTTCCAGTGCTTGTTTCCTGTTCTGTGCCTCTACCTCTGCGATTGCCCGTGCCCGTCTCTGTGCCCGTTCTTCTTCATCTGTTTGCGCCTTCTTTTTTACAAGCTCTTCTCTTTTATGCGACGCTTGTCGGCGTATTTCCATGGCAAGGTCTTGCTGTTCCCGCAATTTCCGGTGATGCTCTCGCCATTCGAGCTCTCGTGCTTTCCGTACTTCCTGTGCTCTCTGCTCCCGTTTAATTTCCTCTGTCCGTTGCACTTCCAGCCGTTTTTGCTCTTCTTCCTGCCTCTGTTGATTCTGCTGATCCCGTGCCTGTAGCCGCTTTTGTATTCGTTCTGCTGCCCGCGGATCGGTGTCATGACCATACAAAGCCCGCAAAGCGACAATATCAGCAAGCTGTAATTCGTCTACAGAAAAGTCATACGACATCACACTATTAGGATTAGCAAGACTATTAGTGTGCTTCAGCCCAAGAGCATGCCCTATTTCATGAATAATCGTCTTTTTAAAATTACTCAGATTTTCAGAATTTATCCACACTGGACTGGGATTGGGAGGGTTGGGATAGAAAGCATACCCTTTTATAGGGTTACCTGGAGAGAGGAAATTACCAAAGGTTAAATTGCTCGGTTGAGCACTTTCAACCATGCGAAACTCTAAACCCGTTAGATCTGCAATCTCATTAAGAACAGATTGGGTCATTTCTCGTTGTTGATCTGTGAAAGTGGTCAAATTAGTATAATATTGATCGCCATCGTAGTGTGCTCTACCTTGATAATTTGGCGTCAGATATTTGAATGTGAGTGTGAGTTCACCCTGTCTATCGGAGGGATCCCCTCGCTCTGGTGATGAACCTGATTTCCATTTTCGGCCATCTTGTATTTCTTTTGATACAGAATGAACATGACTCATAATGACTTCACTCCCTTTTCATCTTAAATTTATAATTAATATAAATTTATTTTTTTTGGAATGCATCATAGTAATCATTGTTTAACATTATTTTTCATTATTTCATCGATAAGTTAAATACTTTTAAAATATAAAGATGATTTAATGGAATAACTATTTTATTTTTCGTGAATTGATTATGTAATATTTCACGTCATGTATCCATTCACACTACGTATAGCGGTACGGTTTAATTTTGATTACATACTGAATACTATTCAGTATAAATATACGACACGATTCATCTTTATGCTATAATTAGAATAGAAGCGTTCTGCTATAGTAGGTTATGAAAAAGATTTCGAATAGGGTTCTTACAATTTCAGGGCCTGGTTGATGCACGGAGGGCTGGATTGAATATGTACACGTTGCAAATGGCGCGTAGAGCAGTGAGTGAAGCCTTCACGTCCATGTAATAACGAAAAATTATCAGCGATCACGACGTCTCCCTTTTGCCAGTGATGCGCATAGAAGTGGCGCACATCGTACAAACTTTTATGTAATACCCGGCGGAATTCTGCTTGTTGCTCTGGCGCTATTCCATGATATTCCAGTGTGTGCTGATTGAGAAATTTTTTCCCTTCAACCGGAGGTTCATTGTAACGCATAATCATACCCTTCCCGGTGGGGTGCTTAACCAATAGAGGCGAACATAATGTACCACCGTAATTCACGACCTGTGCAATTCGGTAAGTGACAGATACCGCCTTCCATTGTGCCAATACCTGCTCACTGGCATTAGCAATCATTAAGCTGGTATCAACAAAAGTAGTGCGTCCTCCTTCGTTAGCCGCAGGAGCGGCGGCGCAGTGAAACAACTGAAATTCAGGAATAGTCGATTTGTACATCCCGTCCCAGTGTAATGGGACATAGCTATTATCAAAAATATGATCTGTCGCGTGCTGATCCTCTATTACGTTCAGTACTGCGCCAAACGGCCACATCATAATCTCACCCCACATCTTGGCATACTCGGCTAATACTTCCGCGTCGGCGAAATCCGAAGTAAAACCACGCAGTACCACCAAGTGATGACTACGTGCCAGGGTGCGTAATCTGTTGACGGAGAGCGTCATGACCTTTTGCCCGTCATTCTGTGGATGTAATACTACACCAAAAGGTTGGTTTTTTACCCTTTTGCAATTTAAATCCAGTGATCCTGATTTATTTTCCATCATTAACATTCCTGGTAAAAATTATGCCCACTCACAAGGCCACCACTTTTGTTTGTAAAAAGAGTGGCAATAAAAAAACGATAGGTTTTACACATGACTCATGTGTAATATCCCACTCCTTTATCGGGAGTAACTGACGCCATAGCAGAATTTATAATCAGATAATGGCTCGGTGTACCCCGAATCATCACCAGTGTGCCGTTCAGTTCTTCGGCTTTTTTACGTTTCATCAGCACAAACTGGCCGTTGATATTTACTGCTACACCATGCCAGGGTGTCAGCCAGTTATCTTTAGTGGCTATCATGTGGATCCCAATCTTCAGGCTATCTGCAGGTTGAGGATGAATAGAAAGGCGGATCGCCATAGGAAAATGCTGAGCCAGTAGGTTCCCCCAGGCTAAGCTACGCTGGATCAGGTTACAGGCTCGCCGTTTGGCATCCTTCTGTAAAGCCGCATTGGAACCGTTGTAAACGGATGATTGATTGTCTTCAAATAAAAAACGGGTAACAGCACGATATAACTGTAAGCCTTGTGCATCCTGCATCAGACGTGCCTTAATCTTCTCTTCTGGTTCGACGTAGCTATCAACCAATAGACTGCGCAATCGATCATAATCGTTGGCATGCCCCGCCAGCTCTTCGATATTCCCTAGGTTAAACAGGCTTAAATGTGTTATTCCTAGCTCATGCAATAAATTTCTCATTCCACACTGATAATTGTGGATCACTTCATCAGTCACCCGTATCACATCACCAAATACATGCCCGTCCGCACAGATAATAATATGGGCGCCAGGCGAATAATAAAGTTGAATGCGTTTACATAATGAATCAAGAAAAATCAGTGATATTTTTTCGGCCATATCCGGTAATTTACCGATGACTTTATTGATATTAGGTGATTTAACCGGAAATGCAGGTAAAATAAATTCAATACGCTGATCATTTTTAATAAACTCACAGATCCTTGGAAGCTGAACGTCAATGATTAATTTTTCTTCATCCTCTATCTGTGCCTCAGGTTCAGGAAAACGTCGACGATATAACAAAATTTCTTGTAGAATTTTTAACGCCAACTTTTCGATGTGAATATTACCCACGATTCATTCCTTTAAAATTTTTATTATTATAATGATGGTGAAATTACGTACAAAAATAATAGCAAATAACAATTGTTAGCACAGTTGCTTAACAAGATAGCAAAGTATCAACGTATTTATTATTTTGGTTTAATACCGGTTATCACACTGTAATAACCTAAAGCGGGTGTTATTTTTATTTCACGGAAACCAACATCACCGAGCAACCTGGTTATTTCTGCACCTGAATATTGTTTTCCCTCTGTCCAACCTAGCATGATTACACTGTATGCTGCAGCAGCTAATGGACCCGAGCCATCATCATGATACAAAAGTTCATGTAAAATTATCATTCCCCCTGGGGATAAATCTTTAAAACTTTTTTTTGCTAGGAATTTATTTTTCTCTTATGGCCAATCGTGGAAAATATTAGAATAAAAATGGATATCAGCTTCTGGAAAGGAAGCGTTTTCGTCCCACATATTGCCCGAACGAGTTGTTATCTTCTTTTCTAAATCATAATCCTTCACGAATTTACTCGCTAATTCACATATTTCAGAAAAATCATAAATAATACCGTGAATATGTGGCCAGCGTGTCACCACACCCAGAGTGTGAGCACCAGACCCCCCGCCAATGTCCAACATTGTGTTATAAGTGGATAATTTCAGTTTATCCGGCCATATACTGGCAGCCCCCATACTTAACGCATGCATAGCATCAGTAAAAAGTTTTGCTTTTTCAGGTTGCTGTAAATGTGATGTAAATAACTCATCTTGATTGTATACCTGAGGCTGATTGTTTGTAATGGCCGCTCGAAGATTTGTTAGGGAAAAATTTTCACTGTTTTCATACATTAAATCCCAGAAATAACCAAAATAGTTGGGATTAATCTCCGATAAACGTTCCTCTAACAAATATTCTTTCGACACCCGGGTGAGTGAATAACCCTTTTCTGTGTATTCTATTAATCCCAATGCTCGTATGACAGATAAGATCGCATCGGCCGGTCGAGCGGCAAGAGTAAAACGGTTGCAAATTTCTTTTAAGGTTTTACTCTCCTCAGAAATATATTTAAAAATACCTAATCGGTGCGCAACCAGTACAGTAGGATACGCATACATACCCATCGTAATATCTAATATTATTTTGTCATCACACTTAGGTTGGCAAATAGTTTGCTTCATCATGACATCCTTCTTCAGCAACATCACAATTATTGTTGCTGGTTATATTTTTATGGCTGATATTGTATAAACTAATCATTCCAGATAAAAACCATTAAATTTATTAGACGAACAAAAAAACACAATCATCATTTTTTAACAGGGGATTTTCACTATAAGTGACAAATTTATCTTGATAATCCAGCATTCATGCAATTAAGAAGAAAAAATAAAATATAATCATTATTATATTTATAATTTTTACTGGTTGTTTATATTAAAAGAAGACTCCATTTTTTTATTAGACAAACTTCATGCAACAACTCTGCAACTTATTTGTATAAATACACTTTAATTTATACTCATTATTCTGACACCATATTAACTTTCAGGAAATAATCATGCCCCCTTATACACGCCACCCTAGCCAGATAGGTATTTCATCGCAAAAATGGATCGAACTGGTTAAACGACTCAGAAGAGTGGATTCATTAAATTTCCCTGCTCATACCGCAGGGGATAGAGCAGCAGAGGCCTTCCTGAAGCAGTTTACTTTTCCATTGGAAGACAAAATCAGCAAATATGATTTGCTAATTATTCATCTGGAGCAACATGACGGCAAAATTCCACGATGGGCGAGATCGTCTAAACATACCACTGCACGGCAAGTACAAGCCCCATCTGTTGTGGAACCAGAAAAATCCTGGACACAGCGAGTGCAAGAAAAGTTTGGCTCCCTTGAAGAAGGCAAGAAGCAAGCATTACAAATGCTGCAAAGGCTGTACCCACTGCGGCCACAGCATCTCGAGGAAGATACAGGGAAAATTAATGCGCTATGGAAAAGCTTTAATATGTCGGGTGAACTGCGACAACAACTGGTTTTTGAGTTGGCCAGCAAGGGAGTCATTCCGGTGTGGGCTGAACAGCACAAAAACCTGTCAATGGATGTCAATAATCCTGATAGATTTAAGCATATTCAAGACATGACTGATCCACAGATTGCTGGACAAGCAGGGGGCCGCCCTTCTTTGGAGGAAAACAAAGCGATTCATCATTTTTCCCCTGAATTTCTTACCACCTATGCTGCAACACAGGGCTATCAAATCAATAGAGAAAACGCCTTCTTTCTAACCCATATCAGTGGCGTATTTCGAGGTGATCACCGTACACCCCATGAATTAGCCGATGATGGAAAATTGCTTGCCTTCGAAGGCGGACATACCTGGAAGCACACCACAGATATCACACTTTGCAGCAGCACTCATTATCGAGATGCTATTGCATACGGTCGCAGTAATACAGGGGGAGTCGGAGGAGTCGGGGGTGCAGCACAATTTCACTACGGCTATCAAAATGATCCTACTTATTATGATTTTGATTCAGAAGACTCAGTAGATTCTAACGATTCAGATGCTGATCAAGCACTGCGACGCAGGCAAAAAGACGGCTTTGTCTACCTGATAGACACACGCGGACTGGAGGCCGTACCCGTGGGGGATAATAGCGTCCTGAATCCGTACAATTCAACGACCGGCGGCATGACGGTTCCCGCTGAGGTACACATTTCCGTTCCCGCAACGGGCATCCCTTCTAACCGTATATGGTTAGTCAACTCGGACGGCACAAAAGCCGTCAAAATTGATGACCTGTACAGACATTTTAAGCGCGATCTTTACGAGCTAGAAGAGCACACATTGAGCGGAGGGAGTTCAGAACACTACGAATCTTTATTTTATAAAAGCGAACAACGAGGACTCAAAGTGCTCAATATGAGCGACCTGACCCGATCAGGCACCACTCACAATGTTCGTTACTACCAACATGCTGATTATCCATTGATTAACCCGGGATTAAGCGCCCCAGGCTCTGGCGCGAGTAGGCATAATCACCCTCTTACACCTTCTACTTTTACGCTCATCCAGCCGATGGATGGCACCAGAACGCAATTAGGTCCAGACCGGTCTGATGAGCCTCTTGCGGCGGCTAAGCGAGACGACGTTACGAGCTGGCGCTCAACCTTTATCATCCCCGAAAAGCAGGATGGCGAAATACCTTACAACGGGTTCGATGGCCAAGTTATTGTTCAGCTGGAAGATGACCCTACAGTGATGGAAGCCGCGTCCGATCTGGCTGCCAAACGTCCTGGAGCATCGGTGTTATTTCAGCTAGATGCTGCCGGTGCTCTCCATTTGGTTTATGGTGATCCGAGCCTGCTGCGAGGTAATTTACGGTGGTATCTGGTGGGGCATGGCCGTGGCTATAATGAAAGTGATCATAACACCTTGGCGGGATACACGGCGAGTGAATTGGCGAAAAAAGTCGCTGACCTTAGTAATAGGCTTGACACAGACTACAGTGATAGCGGTATTCGTAGTGCACCTAGCTACGTCAGTCTGGTCGGTTGTGCACTGACTGATAATAATAACGGCGGCTACACTCGACAATTTGCGCTATCACTCAAAGAACAAGGGATCACGGCCGATGTCTCTGGGCGTAGAACCCCCATTATTGTTGATAGGGACGGCCGTAAATTCACGCGCTCAGCAGACAATCGCTGGATTAATGGTCTTGATGATAACAAGCTCGTGCTCACTTGGGATCAGCAAAACAAATTAATCCAGACAACGCATCTCAACATGCGTGTGACAAACATGCTAGATATTATTAACAAGATAAACGTCAATCAATTGCAACTGACGGCACTGAATAGCGAACAACAAAGGGTGCTCGCTTATTTCTTCCCTCGCCCCACCGATGGCTCGTTAGATATACAAAAAGTGGCCTCGTTAATCAAGAATCGCTGGCAATTTCAGCTGTTCATCAATAATACGCAGCACTTGTTGCAGTCTCCTCGAGCACAACGACAGTTAGCAACATCCAGCGGCAAAAAAGCGCTATTACAAAGTCATATTTGGCATGAAAAACAAAGCGATGTCATTGCAACCTGGCACGGAATTGCCACTGAACAAGGCAGTGTTAACCTGAAACTCGCTCCCCAAGCGCTATTTATCGGCGACGGCAGTCCCTATGCACGAGCATCGGCTACTGCAACCAGTCTGGCCTGGTTGGATAGCCAAGCGCAAGGAGGGAATGCCAGTGAAAACTACCTTAATGGGCTAAATAATTACGCCGACATTCACGAGCAGCGTGCCGAAGGCCCGCTTTCCGATAATGACACTCAGCAGGTGCAGCAATTAGACCCATTATTTGATCGATTACTCGCTGTACCTGAGGACCATCCCCGTGTTTTTATCCGCCAAAGCTTGCCAACAACCTACGCTGATGTCGCCTTGGGTCATTATTTGTTAAACATCGGGTCAGATACATTGACGCTATCGAAAAGCAACGATGGCTTTTCCCTGTATGATCCCACGGTAGGAACCCTGCGTATTACGGGTCCCAAAGCGAATCAGATACTCACGACAACCTTGCAAACATACTTGCGCCCTGTGTCACCGGGTCCGACAGGTGATCAGCAGCCTGCTTTACCGCCTATTACCCTGTATAAAGTCGATATGGCTGCCGCACAGACGCATTTTCCGACCTTGGCACCACTGCAAGACTTGCTCAGTGATTATCAAACGGAAACACAGCGTCTGGCAAACGCAGCCGATATTACCCTGAGTGAGGTCGTCATTCCGGCGCGTATCCTGAACAAAATGGGGGCCAGAGTGAGGGGTAAACCTTTTGCTATGCAGCACCTCACACAAGCTGATTTAGCCGACCAGCTGTCTTTTGATGCAAAAAAACTCTCTCGTTATCTACACCAAGCCGATTACAACGATCTCGCGACCCAGCAAGCGGTGCGTTTCCTCAAACAACAGATCGCCTCGAAAGGCTCGGTCGAAAGTGTACTGGTAGCCGATGGCGATGCTCAATCCCGGGTCAGTGCCCTGGCGCAATTACAAAAAATTCATCAGTATGTCACCCCGATGCTAAACCCTGAGGCGCTCCCTGATCAACACCTCACTGATCACACCGCAAAACTGACGCTACAGATTGATCCTACGCTCGGCGCCACAGTGAAAGCGGTCCCCGTTGCGCCACGTTGGGGACGGACTCAACGATTAAGCAGCCGTTTAGGCGGTACTATGCAAGGGTATGGTTATCTTCGGGCGTTGAGTGATATGGCTAAGTATGATGCGTTGCTGCAAAGTGACACACTGACCGCAAAGCAAAAAGAGCAGATCACTTTTGAGAAAAATCTGGCAATGTCCTCTTTGATCACTAACCTGGTGATTGATGTCACACAAGAAGGATTGGGTCGCTGGGGAAATCGTTTAACACGGCTGGGTGTTCGATCCGGTTTTAAACTTCAATTGGCACGATTTGGGGGCCCCGCACTGGGAGTATTATCCAGTGGTTTTGATATCTACCAAGCGCTTCGTGCTTTCAGCGAACTGGCCGCCACGACCGATCCTAAACTACGTCAAGATTTGATCGTCACAGGTTCCTTATCGACGGCCGGAGCACTGGTCAGCATCGGCGTACCCATCGCTTTTGCCGTCGGGGGCACCGCTGCCAGCGTAGCCGGCCCACTGGGTATTACGGTGGGAGCCGCGCTACTGTTGGCCGGCGCCATTTATTCTGCTGTGCGCGAAGTAGAAAACATCAAGAAAATCCTCACATTAACCGATTGGGAAACCTTGCGCAGCGGTTGGTTCGCCTTTACTGGGCAGGATCAGGAGCCGCATATCGCCAATCAGCTCATGCGCCACGAAACAGAACAGGCAGCACAGCGGATCCTGCAAGAAAAACGGCAAGAGACCGCTATCGCGTTATTACGTGCCAATATTAACATTGAAACCCTCTATCTGAGCCTGGGTCAACCCGATCTGGCCGAACGCAGTTACGATAAAGTCACAGCAATGGGAGAAAACGGGCGTGAGATCCTACGTGATAAAATCTCCCCCAAAGAAACGGTCAATCCTCGCACGCTCGCAGAGAGCACACTGATACCAAACCAGAACGCAGAATACCACTGGGGTAGAAATCTGTACTACCGTGACGGTCAATTAGAGCCGAGTGCCTATAAATATTACGACGTTCAGTTTTCATCAGCTGATGATGTGGTCAATAGTGCCGGGGAAGTGTCTGCTCAAGTGCTGAAAAAACCGTTTATGGGTGTGTTTAATCAAGTCGGTACCTTTTTCCGACAAGAAGAAGGCAAGCAAAAAACCCAGCTTCCTGGCCTGAATCCGCGGCAAAATGACTATCGCTCGGTGATGGGCGATTTTAACGGTGATGGCCAGCAAGATATTGGCTATTTTTCCACACAAGGGTTATCGCTATTACTTGCCGATGGCAAAGGCGGTTATGCTCAACCACAACTTATCGAAAAAGGTAAATTGATCGATGGCTTAACCGTACACACGTTGGTAGGGGACATCGACCATGACGGCAAAGACGATATCGTTATCACCATAGGCAGCGGAGAGCCTATTCGTATTCTGTTAGCCAAAGAGAACAATACCTTTATTGAAAAACCGCAACCCATACGCTTAGCTTTGTCATATTCAAGTGACGCTGCACCCGTGCTGCTAGATATAGACAGGGATGGCCATGCTGATCTTGTTTCATGGAGCCGGCAGCTTACCCCGGCCGTGAATACAGTTAAGGATCCTCGCGGTTATATCAACATCAGCTATGATAAAGCAGATGGCACCTTTGAGCGCTCCGCTTCACTGCCTTTCTCACAGTTAAAAGTACCCCAAGCCGCAGTATCCGCGCATACCCACCATGTTGCCGGTGATATCAATGGTGATGGCTACGGTGATCTCGTTACTCTGACTGCAGAAGGAAACCTCTATACCCTACTAGGCACAGGCGATCGGGCCAACCCCTTTAAGGCACAAGATGTACAACAGCATCAAGGCATGACACAACTCGCCAGAAATTTTAATACCGCGCAAATACAGCTACGTGATATGAATAACGATAACCGAGCCGATTTAGTGCTAATACAGGATAATGGCAACCACAGCATCGCTTACGGAAAAAGCGATGGCTACTTTGCGATAAACACCGAGGTGAAGCCTCAACAAGGCCAGCCGCGTCAGAACTTACTGGCGCTGCGTAACGAACATCAAATACTGGGTATTCGCACCGATGCACAGGGAAATAACCAGCTGTTATCCCTGAACAAAGCAGGCGAAATCAATGCGCATCCTTTTACTAGCACACCCCCTGAGGAACGCGTCGCCTGGTTTAGTTTAGGCGGTGGTAATGATGATGCTATGGGGCATCAAGAGCAGAAAAATATCTTCGAAGTCGGGGCCGGTAAAAAACGCTTTATTGGTGGCCGTAAAGCAGACACCTTCTTATTGATGGGGCAAGCAGCCCCACAGGATCAGCGTCATGCCAGTGTATTAAATGGTGGGGACCTGTCACCATCAGATAACGCTGATACGGTCATGGCGGCGATCAAACGGGATGGCTCAGGAGGCTATCATATCGATCTGACGGCGGGTATTGCTCGCTATCGTTCTAGTGAGAAAATTATCGCCAAATTGCAGCAGATAGAACATGCTGACGGGCACAGTGAAACTGATGACGAACTGATGGGGAACAGTGCTGACAACAAATTGAATGGCATGGGTGGCAGAGACGTGCTAAACGGTTACGCCGGTAATGACTGGTTAACGTTACAGGCCGGGCAGGCAAATGGCGGGGTGGGCATAGACACCTATCGTATTTTGCAAAGTCACAGCAATGCCCAGGTTGTATTGTCAGATACGCCCAACACGCAGGAACACAGTGCAGTATTACTGGACTACCTGGCAGCAGACATCGTTAGTATTACTATGGAAGACGCGGATGTGGTGCTAACACTGCGTAATAAAAATAAGACACATACCCAGGTATTTTTACGTGATATGTACAGCGCAAGGGTGGGTAACCAACGAACCCTGCAGCACAATTATGCACTCTATACCTATGACGGATTGCATCTCACGGGTTGGCCATCTACCCTGAGCCCAAAATCAGAGGGTAGCGTGCCGTCCCTGCCCAACTTGACAGCACGATATATCGCCATCCATGATAGAAGTCGCGCTGCAGCATTAAAAACAGTGCAACCCGGAGGCGATGTCAGCGCTCATCTGCAAGTAGTCGATGGCCGGGGACAGGTTGAAATCAAGGTTAACGACCAACCGGTCAGTAGTCATGCAGATAACAGCCCTACTGTTTTGCCAAGTTTTCTACAACTGGCTCTGGTCGGTACAAAATTTCACACCACCCTGACAGGGGATAACAAAGACAATTACCTGACAGCCTTACCGTTATCCGGACGTGAAGACACTAACCGTTTATGGCACCAGTACAGTTACGATACGCTAATGGGTAAGGGGGGTGCCGATACCTACGAGATTGGCAGGAGTGAACGCGGTATCTGGATTGACAATGAGGACGACGGTAGCGCGACAGGAGGAGAAGCGGCGCAGGACAGGCTGTTATTACCCTGGTCATTGAAAGAGACCCAGCTGATACAGGCCGGTAACGATATTGTGCTCCGTCACCGTGACACATCCGCTTCATACCCCATTATTCGTATTCGCCACTTTATGCAGGATGAACGTTATCGCCATCTGTGGCTGCAGGAAAAAAACGGCCTCCTTGCCGAGCTGTTCATTAACCAGGGGCAAGTTGTCATCGGGCGGGTGGACGTTAGCGAGCAGGATGACCATGTTGTCGTGCTTCACGAAAGCGCACTCATAGACAAAAAGATAGCATTACTTGATGGTGATGACAGCTTTAGCGATTTAAGCGACACAGATTGCCAGATAACAGGCGGTCGAGGTGATGACACCCTACTAGGCGGTGCTGGCAATAATGTTTATTGTTACGCCACAGGTGATGGCCACGACGCCGTGCAGGACAAAGGCGGTAATGACAGACTGGATTTCACCTCAGCAGAAATCAATAAAGACGCTTTATGGCTGGAAAAAGTAGGCTACGACCTCAGGGTTAGGGTTAAGGGGCGTGGTTCCTCTGAGGGTGTCACAATAAAAAATCATTACAGGGGGGCAGACTCGAGAATAGAAAAGATAATTGCCGGCGGCTTCCAGCTATCAGGTAACAGTATTGATCAATTAGCCGAGACCATGGCCAGTTTTTCCACGACAGCAAGTGTTTCATCCCCTTCCACCTCCTCCCTTTCCACACAGATTAACCGCCACTGGATAACAGTGTCAGCGGCATAGGAACAGGATAAACAGAAGAGGCATTTGTCAAAAACAGCGGATATGGACGGTTAAAATTAATCGCCCATGTCTTCTGTATCCTGCCCTGATTATTCTCTAAGCAGATTCATTGGGTTGGCCAAGGATTTATCTTCTTCAGATAACGCATTAATCTTCAACATATTAAACATACTATTGGCAAGCTCGCGTTCTCCCATGATCACCTGACTTGCCCCACACTTTGAGATATAAACCACAGCATCGTCATAATGAGCACGTACCAGAATCTCAATATCAGGTCGTTTAGCACGTGCAGAAGCCACGATTTCCCCCGCTTCGTAGCCGTCGGGAATAGTCAGTAGCAGCCAGCGGGCGGAGTCCAAACCAGCAAGAGACATGATTTCAGTATTAGTTGCATTGCCTTGTATTGCATTTATCCCTTGTTTTCTCAGTGTTTCTATCCGTGGACGTGAATTTTCGACCACTACCAGCGGTATTCCTTCAGCACTGAGCCTTGCCCCTAGTAAGCTGCCGACGCGACCATAACCCACTAATAAAGCATGATTGAATAAGTCAATTGGAATTTGTTTTTTTTCTTCAACCACCTCTTCTAAAATTTGGTCTTGTGATGTTTCTGTGTTACGTAGATAACGCTCAAGTAGGCTAAAGAGCAGTGGATTGAGCATAATGGAGAAAATCGCACTGGCCAGTACCAGATTACGACCATATTCAGGCAATAAACCGAGAGCACTCCCCAAACCTGCCAAAATAAATGCAAACTCCCCAATTTGCGCCAAACTTGCCGAAATCGTCAGAGCCGTGCGTTTTGAGTGACCAAATAGACGAACAAGCGTAAATGCTGCAATTGATTTTCCAAAGATGATAATGCTCACAGCAGCAATAATCGCTAAGGGTTCACGCACTAAAATTATCGGGTCAAGTAGCATGCCAACGGAGACAAAAAATAATACTGCGAAGGCATCACGTAGCGGTAAGGTATCCTGAGCAGCCCTGTGACTAAGTTCAGATTCATTCAATACCATACCCGCAAAGAAGGCGCCCAACGCGAAGGAAACATCAAATAAAGCCACGGCACCATAGGCAATACCTAACGCAAGCACTAATACGGCCAGAGTGAACAGCTCTCGTGAGCCGGTGCGAGCGGTTCTAACTAGGATCCAGGGAACCAAGCGGCTGCCAACAACAATCATCAACGTAATAAAAGCGATGACCTTACCGATGGTAATAGCCAATTCAGTAAGAAGTTGACGAGTACCGCTATTTTCATTCCCTAATACCTCAGCGAAAGCAGGAAGCAGTACTAATGTTAGCACCATAACCAAATCTTCCACGATTAACCAACCGATAGCTATTTTTCCACGTTGGCTATCAATCAGTTGCCGTTCTTCCAACGCGCGTAGTAATACTACTGTACTGGCGGTCGACAAACATAAACCAAACACCAGTCCAGTCATGGGCTCCCACCCTAACAGATGAGACAGACCAACACCCAACAGGGTAGCGACGATAATTTGAGCTATGGCTCCGGGAATAGCAATAGATTTTACTGCCAGGAGATCCTTAAGAGAAAAATGGAGCCCAACCCCGAACATTAACAAAATAACACCAATATCTGCCAATTCTGGCGCCAACGAGAGATCAGCCACAAAACCAGGTGTGAAAGGTCCAATCAAGACCCCCGCGGTAAGATACCCAACCAGGGGTGAAATACGCAGGCGATGTGCCAATGTTCCTAAAAAGAAAGCGAGAACCAAACCACCGACTATCGTAGTGATTAATGGGGTTGAATTGTGCATCCAGACTCCTATGAGTTGCTATATACCTACAGATCATACGAGTAATGTGTACTACCAATGGTAGCGTGTCAATGCTGGATACATTTGTTGCAAGCGTTTTTTTGGTTACGCACTATCACTGAAGACAGTTACATTTTTGTAAATGCGAGCCTATCCTGAAATTTGAACGCATACCTGTAATCAATGTGTCCTAAAAATCTGTCCGGTTTTACTTGACCACTACACCATCCTGATGGTAAATCTAAACTCGACCATATACAGGATATAGCATAGGCATTATAAATTGATGTATCATTTAAGAATGACTTATCCATTAAAATTCCGCCAACATGTATTGGCTATTAAAAAGCAAGAAAAGCTCACTTATGCTGAAACAGCGTCACGTTTTTGTGTAGGGATAGCGAGCCTAATGCGCTGGGCTAAACGTATCGACCCTTGCCTGACTCGTGATAAACCGGCGACCAAAATAAACCGTGCAGCGTTGCTCCTTGATGTGGAAACTTACCTTGATGCGTCTCAATACAAAACGAGCCGGGTTTAGCTATAAAAAAAACATTTTATCATCCCAAAATCGACGTCCAAGCTCGAAAAGATTTTCAGAGCAAGATTCAGGCCTATGAAGCCTGTAATACCCCGATAATTTACGTGGATGAAAGCGGTTTTGCCCATCATATGCCTCGTCTTTATGGTTATTCAATTAAAGGTAAGCGCTATTACGGCCAACACGATTGGCATGCCAAAGCACGAACTAACGTCATTGGCGCTCAGCTTAACGGAAAATTAACCACAGTTCTGCCATATCAATAGCGATATTTTTTATGCCTGGGTCACTCAAGATTTATTGCCAAAATCCCCTCGAGGGGCCGTCCTCGTGATGGATAATGCAAGATTCCATAAACGCCAAGACATCCAGTCTGCTAGACAGAAAGCCGGCTTTATTCTGGAATATTTCCCCACTTATTCCCCTGATATGAACCCCATTGAGCATAAATGGGCTCAAGCAAAAGCACTTCGGAGAAAGCGACAATGTGATATCGACACTCTCTTTTCTGACCCTTTATTTTAAATCAATTTATATCGCCTAAGCCATAAATATACGACATGACTCATCTTTATGTTGTAATTAGAATAGAATTGTTCTGCGATACGTGTTGACCCTCATGAATGCATAGTCTGTGGTTGTCGTTTAGTTTTAAGTGGGATAACACCCGGATTACCATGGCATAAATTAATAAATCATCATGAATCTCTGGCAAAAATGAAAGGGATTTAGCCTCTACAGGGAAGTTGCTCCTCATAAAATCCCAATGGGAACGATGGGTAAAGCGAAATCGCTGTTTGCGCATACGTACATCCATCTATCGGGAAGGGGGGGGAAAGCTCTTCATTATCTGCATTAAAATATCTACTTATTAAAATATATCTTTGAAAAAGTAGAATTTATAAAATAGTATTGATTGGGTTAATACCCCCCACCGCCATTTCTCAAAAACAAGATTTGGAACTGTTTAATCATTACGAACACGATGGCCGTGTTCGAGATCGAAGAGAGCACTACATCATAGATATCTGTGCTTATGTTGAAACAAGATTTGGTGTCTGTTACAGGGTATCTGGCATGACAAAATGGCTGAAGGCGCGTCGCTTCAGTTATAAGCAACCTAAAGCAACACCGGTTTACGAGTCAGACACAACCGGTTTTTCTCCTCAACCAAGGAGTTTCGTGAAGCTAAGCACATGGGCAAAAATTGCTCCCTTTCTCAGAGGCAGAATTAACGACAATTTTCAAACTATTGACGCCGTACCTTCAAGTTGAATGGATATATACCCATCGCCATTAAAACCACTGGAAAATTTGCTCAACTAGATTAAAAATAAGGTCATGAAAATAAACTCACTGACAGCCTCTCAAAAACAAGATTTGGAACGCCTTCATCGTTACGAACACGATGGCCGTGTTCGAGATCGAATCAAAGCGGTGTTGTTGAAAAATAAAGGCTGGAATAACAAAGCGCTTGCCCAAGCATTACGTATTCATGAAGAAACAGTAAGGCAACATGTAACAGATTGGCTTTCAGACGAAAAATTAAAGCCTGAAAATGGCGGCTCGTATAGTAAGTTGAGCGTGCATGAATCTTTATTGCTTGAAAAACACATTGAAAGCACGACTGATACCCGTGTCATCGATATCTGTGCTTATGTGGAAACCCAATTTGGCGTCTGTTACACCGTATCTGGCATGACAAAATGGCTGCAAGCGCATTGTTTTAGCTATAAGCAGCCCAAAGCGACGCCGGTTAAAGTGGATGTTGCTCAGCAAGAAGCGTTTATCGCGTCTTATTTCACTTTGCTAGAGAGTGCTCTTAAGAATAAACCGATTGTTTTTATGGATTCAGCCCCTCCAACGATGGTCACCAAAGTGGTCTGCGGTTGGATAAGGAAAGGCAAAGATAAGCCGCTGGTCAAAACAGGGGCAAAAACACGGGTTAATGTCATGGGTGCCATTGAATTGAGCACCATGAAGGTGGTCAGTGCCCGTCCTGAGCAGGTGAATTCAGAAACCACCGTCGCTTTTTTTGAGCAGCTCAAAGCTGCTTATCCTGATGCACAAAAGATACACATTATTTTAAATAATTCTGGCTATCATTGCCGTCAGCGAGTCAAAGACGCCGCAGTAGGAAAAAAGATAAGAATGGTAATGAGATGTCAGACTATCCCTGTACGAAAGACCTTTATAAAGCATTTTTACAAGCGAGTAGTGTCAGATATTCTGGTCTAGCGTTGTCAGAAGTGAGCCCGTCGAGGGTATCGCATGATAGCGTAAGCCGGTGGTTAAAGAGCCGGTGTTTTCGTCCCAAAGAGTTGTGGCAACTTGTCGCCCCCTCGATAGACCGGGAAGCACCTTGTTTTCTGATTGCGGATGATAGAGTGCTAGCCAAAAAACGGAGTAAGAAGATAGAGCGAGTTCATTATCACTATTCTGGTAATGAACATGATGTGATAGCCGGTATTGGTTTGGTTAATCTGTTGTGGCAGGGTCTTGAAAAGGGAGAGTCAGTGCCTATTGACTACCGAATTGACGACAAAGAGACCGACGGAAAAACAAAAAACTCGCATTTTTGCGACATGCTCAAACTGGCAAAAGCGAGGGGTATAGCCCCTGAAGCGGTGGTAATGGATGCGTGGTATTCGGTATTCAAGTTTAGATAATCTCAACGCCATTCGTTCTCCTGGCTGGATTGGGGTCACCACCTTGAGAAAGAACCGGATAGTTAATCGCAACGTCACATTAGCCTCACTTGATATTCCAGAAGAAGGGCTTTCAGTACACCTGCGGGGCGATGGTTGGGTGACAGTCTTCAAGTTTGTGACCAAACACGGTCGCATTGATTATGTTGCAACGAACAAAGAGAACCCCACCCGGGAACAGATGAAGGCTGTCACCGAGGCCCGTTGGTCTGTTGAAGTTTATCATCGGGAAATCAAACAAACTTGTGGTATATACCCGTGATCAATGAAGATGCTTGATTTTGAAGTCGATAAGGATCATGCTCATAGCCATGAAAATAGAGCTGACTGCTGACCAGAAAATTACCCTCGAAGCCCAACATCGTCAAAGCCATGACCGCCGTGTCTGTGACAGGATCCGGTGTGTTTTGTTGTCCGCAGACGGCTGGACTCCCCCTATGATTGCTCACTCACAGCTCATTAATGAAACCACGGTGCGGCGCCACCTTACAGACTATCATAAACTCAACAAGCTCAAGCCTGAAAATGGCGGCTCCGATGGCTATCTCAATGCGGAACAGACCACGTCGCTGGTTGAACATCTCACCCAGCCGCTCTACCACCACAATCACCAAATTGTGGCGTATATCGCTGGACGCTGGAACATCACCTTTACCGTATCAGGTCTGTATAAAGGGTTGAAGCAGCAGGGCTTTAGCTATAAAAAGCCGAAAGGTGTTCCGCATAAATTTGCCGTTGAGAAACAGCAGCAATTTATAAAGACCTACAGCGAATTGAAAGACGCCGCGGGTAATGACCCCATACTGTTTATTGATGCCGTTCATCCGACACAAGCCGCAAAAATAAGCTACGGCTGGATACGAAAAGGCCAGGATAAAACGATAGAGACCACCGGGAGCAGAACGCGGTTGAATATCATGGGAGCCTTGAACATCCAGAATGTGGCTAACCCCATAATCCGTGATGATGAGACGATTAACAGCGAAAATGTGGTTCACTTCCTGTCTGCCATTCGCGCGCATTATCCCATCACGACAACGGCACATGTGATCCTCGAGGGTGCAGGCTATCACCGTTCACAGCTTGTGCAAGACGCCGCGCTTACGTTGAATATCCAGCTTCATTACCTTCCGCCGTATAGCCCGAATCTAAACCCGATAGAGCGATTGTGGAAGGTGATGAATGAGCAAACACGAAACAATAGATATTACCCATCTAAACAGAGTTTTAAGAACGATATCTTAAACTTCTTTGAGGTGAAGCTACCACAAATGGCAAGTTCTCTGGTATCTCGCTTAAACGATAATTTCCAGGCGCTAAATCCTGCATCTTGATTTCACTTGGGTATATATGCCAGCCCTTAGCTCCATCACTTACAACCCAATAATAAAATCTCAATGGAAACGATGGGTAAAACGAAATAAAGGGGGAAAAGTCGGTGTCTGTGCTGCAATGCGTAAATTACTCCAACTGGCCTATGGCGTGCTGAAATCAGGTCTCCCTTTTGATACAAAAATAGCGCTTGCAAAGACGTAATCAAGACGGTATCTGTCGAGCACACGGTGTTTGATAACGCCCTTTTGCGTAAACGGTCATTGGTTGAAACCGTTTTTGAACAACTACAAAATATGTGACAAATAGGGCAGATTCGTCACCGCCCACCACAGCATTTTATCGTCAATTTACTCGGCGGCATCGACGCTTACTGCCTTACACCATCCAAACCAAAATTAGCTCTGCATTGTGCAAATATCGTCACATTATAAAATAGTCGGCTTATTCCGAACTCAGGTTAAGCATACCGCTCACATTTTCGTTAACCACTCTTTCACTGGCTAATTGCTGATTACTCTTTTTGTCTTCTTTCGTTAATGGATCATTTTTGCGCTGTTTTTTAGGCAAACAGGTGTTTTCATGAACCTTCTTTATTCCCTGATATCCCGTATCAGTGATGACTTTAATTTCAGGATGAAGGTGAGTACCTGATTCTTTAAACAACCGAAAATCATGGCGTTTTCCGTTTGAAATACTTTTTTGTTTTTCTGTCGACCACTACCTGGCTTTTTAACGTATGTTTTTTCTTCTTGCCTGAATAAAAGTGCTTTTGTTTTTTTGGGGCGTTCAATCGGGGTTTCCGTCGCATCTATTAGTACAATCTCATGCTCCACCTTACTTCCTTGTAGCACTTTACGTCCAGGCAAGGCAAAATCCCGATGTTTTATAAGCGTGTTTTCTACCCACCTACTCGTTTTATACGCTGAATTTTCGCTTACCCCATAATTTTGGCCAATATGAAAGTAGATTCGATATTCCCTGATATATTCCAGTGCCATTAGTAGCTGCTCTTCTAGGGTAAGCTTATTCTTGCACCCCCCGCGCGATTTTTTCTGTTGGTCCGCATCACGGAAAATATCAATCATTTTTTCAAATGTTGGGCACTGTACACCCGTTAACCGCCGAAAGTTTTCATCTTCTAATTCTTTAATCTGATTGTATTTCACACACAGTACCTCCAGTCAGCTATTTTTATAAAATTTCCGCTTTTAACGCTAGTTTCGAAAGAGGTCTAGTGCATTGGCAATACCGCCAAAGCTGTCCCGGATTTTTCCCCCTTACTGGATGGCAATCAGGTACAGCGGCATCCCCCCGCCGGCAATCGAGGTCGCAATGTCGGTAAACTGCATCGGCAATTGATGTAATGCCATCTGGTATTGACCTGCCAATACGGTCCCTTTTTCCACGTGGCTTCTTGCGCGTTATATCAACAACAATCTAAAAGTGATCCACTACACTTTTGGTTTGTCCATTAATCCGGCTTGTTTTTTTTCTCTGATCCGATAGCTTTCTCCTTTGATTTGCAAGATATGTGAGTGGTGTAGTACCCGGTCTAACATAGCGGAGGTGAGTGCTGTGTCGTTTGCAAACACCTGGCCCCACTGACCAAACGCAAGTTGCTCGTTAAGATCACTGAAGCTTTTTCATAGCGTTTGGCTATGACATCAAACAGCAATTTGGCTTCATGTACGGTAAAGGGCAGATAGCCGATTTCATCAATAATTAGCAGCCGGGGTGCCTGTACGGCGCGCAGCATGACCTGTTTATAGTTGTCTTGTCGCTGCGCTGTGGCCGGTTGCAGAATTAAGTCAGATGCACTGATAAACCGGGTTTTGATTCCTGCCTGCACGGTTTTGTAACCTAGCGCTATGGGTCTTGCCCACTCCTGAGGGCCCCAGCATCACCACATTCTCCTGGCGCTCAATAAATGACAACGACGCTAACTCAATGACCTGTTTTTTTGGCATACCAGCGGCGAAGGTAAAATCAAAATCCTCCCGCGTTTTCAGGCTGGGGAATCCAGCCATTCGGGTGAACATATGCTGCTTCCGTTGATGGCGTGAACGCTTCTCACACTGCAGAATCTGCTCCAGGAAGGTCAAGTAATCCCACTCTTGTTGCGCAGCTTACTGGGCTAAATCGCAGGCATTTGCATCAATCCCCGGCAGTTGCAGTTCTGACGTAAGTTCGCCAATACGCGATAATTGCAGCTATATCTTTTGCGAAACCGCGTTCGTCAAGATAAACCAACGATTTTCCCTGCTTTTTATAGCCGTCTCTCTTTTTCTGGAAGCTGTGCTGTGCGACTTCACCCAATGTAGCGATCAGCGATCCTTTGGTTTTTATTATCAATAATCCTTGGGGCTTACAATTCGCTCGGCTAATAAAAAACAGTCGATTTCAGTCGGAGACAATTAAAAGCCAGGAAGAAGAAAAATATTGGTATAAGGTGTATCGATTAGAAGCGGTGGTGCAATTGCAAAATCTGCTGGAAAGCACCATGCATAAGCTGACTTTTGACCAGATCCGGCAGCCTGTTTTAAATCTGTATTATTACAAAAACAAACAACAGCAAGATTCAGTGGTAAAAGTACCCGCCATACTGAAAATGCATCAAGAACTCGCGACAGCGCAACGCAACAAACAAGCCGTGGCTATCCCCAATGCCAATACGCATAAATTAGGTTCTGGAATCCATGCGTACGACTTACCTGCCGTGAAAAATGCTATTAATAAATTTATTGTTGAGGTGTTGAAGTTATCACCTGTATTAAATAAATGACGAACACCAAGCACAGCAAATGGTGTTGAATCCACGGGGCTATCCCACTGAATGAACAGGTTTTCCGGCACACCGGATAAGAGTACAAAACGTGTGATTTTTCTGAAAAATTTGAAGCTTGCGTAATATTAGTCCACTCACTGAAAAAAACAGTTCCTATTTTGGTAACTATCGCGTTTTATTTCTTACCCTTAGTCTGAATGCGCTTATCACGAATATATGCATGCATCACTAAGTGGAAAAGAAGTATGAAACATTCAATTTCCCAGCTCCAATCTTGCTCCATAAAAAATAAATTTGCCTGTAAAAATAGGACGTTGCCATTGCGCAACGAAATAATATTATGAATAACAAATTAATTTTATTGTCCATGTTACTAACTAACATGATTCTAGCCAATTATTCATACGGAGAGGAAGTGACTGACGAAACTGGCGACAAGAAGCACATAGATACAGCTGAAATTAAGAATGATAAGTATGGAATTATGAGAAAAAATGCTCTTGCAGCAGGTCATCAAGCTACGACTGATGGAGATAATACTGTTGTGTTAGGTAGTCATTCTACAGTTAAGCAGTACGGAAGCACAGCTGTTGGAGCTAGCGTTACAGTATCTGGTATTAATGCCACCGCAATTGGTAATAATGCAAAGGCAGAAGTAGACGAATCTGTAGCCTTAGGTGCTCATTCTATAGCAAACAGATCATCAAAAACCATGACTGAAGCATTTTCGAATAAGGCCGTTAATTCGGAAGGTGAAGTTTCTGTTGGTAATGATGATTATGAAGAATTACGTCAAATAACTCATGTTGCGGGGGGTACTGAAGACACTGATGCCGTTAATGTTAGACAATTAAGAGCGGTAGATAACAAAATCCATGATATGCAGAACGCCATCAGCCATAACGAAACTAACGCCAAAACAGCTTTAACCAGGACGCAACAGCATGAAACTACGGCCAGTACACATGCCACGAATGCTAAAACAGCTTTAGACGCCGTCAGTGATCACGAGGCTAAAGCCAAGACAGCCTTAGACAATATTCAGGAGCATGAAACTACGGCCAGTACACATGCCACGAATGCTAAAACAGCTTTAGACGCCGTCAGTGATCACGAGGCTAAAGCCAAGACAGCCTTAGACAATACTCAGCAGCATGAAACTACGGCCAGTACACATGCCACGAATGCTAAAACAGCTTTAGACGCCGTCAGTGATCACGAGGCTAAAGCCAAGACAGCCTTAGACAATACTCAGCAGCATGAAACTACGGCCAGTACACATGCCACGAATGCTAAAACAGTTTTAGACGCCGTCAGTGATCACGAGGCTAAAGCCAAGACAGCCTTAGACAATACTCAGCAGCATGAAACTACGGCCAGTACACATGCCACGAATGCTAAAACAGTTTTAGACGCCGTCAGTGATCACGAGGCTAAAGCCAAGACAGCGTTAGACAATACTCAGCAGCATGAAAATACGGCCAGTACACATGCCATGAATGCTAAAATAGCTTTAGACGCCGTCAGTGATCACGAGGCTAAAGCCAAGACAGCCTTAGACAATACTCAGCAGCATGAAACTACGGCCAGTACACATGCCACGAATGCTAAAACAGTTTTAGACGCCGTCAGTGATCACGAGGCTAAAGCCAAGACAGCGTTAGACAATACTCAGCAGCATGAAACTACGGCCAGTACACATGCCACGAATGCTAAAACAGCTTTAGACGCCGTCAGTGATCACGAGGCTAAAGCCAAGACAGCCTTAGACAATACTCAGCAGCATGAAACTACGGCCAGTACACATGCCACGAATGCTAAAACAGTTTTAGACGCCGTCAGTGATCACGAGGCTAAAGCCAAGACAGCCTTAGACAATACTCAGCAATATGAGGCTGATTTCAAGACAGCTATCGAGTCGACTAAAAATTCCGCTCAATTGACCCACTCCAGCGCCCATCAGGCGCGAGCGTTAGTGGGGCAACTCGAAAGTGAAATATCGCACATCGGTAAGATGGCTAAGCAAGCCCCTGATAGCGTCATTCATATCGGTCATGATTTAGGGGGCAATGCCATCTCTGTCGCGGGAAAGCAGGGGGATAGAGTGCTTACCGGTGTTACCGATGGCATCAGAGATCATGACGCCGCCAATATCTCCCAGTTAAATCGCGTTAACAGAATGACGACTGTCGCACATGCATTAGCCTATAAAAATGCATCAAAAATTAATAATCTTCAATATGAGTTATCTAAGACAAACAAAAAAATTGACCGAGGACTAGCCACATCTGCGGCGTTAACAGGGCTTTTTCAACCCTATAATGTAGGGAAAGTAAACGTTACGGTTGGAGTTGGAGGGTATAATGCCTCTACGGCCATCGCTATCGGTACCGGATATCGCTTCAATGAATATACGGCGGTGAAAGCGGGTGTCGCTTATTCTGGAGAAAATAACCTCATGTACAATACTTCTTTTAACCTTGAATGGTAATCAGCTGGAATGGCCAAGCAACGCTTAATAATGATCTTTACATTTAAGTTATGTGGCTCAATCCACTGGATCAATTTTTCACCAATAAAAAACACAGAGGGTGCCCACACCAGAAAGTAGTTTTATGGATGGGGAGCCTGTCCTGAAAATTGTGTAAGTGCCTATATTCAGATAATTAGTGAATTTAAAAAGGATATGAGCAATGGCAAGAACGAAGAGATTACCCGATACTCCCCAGCAAGCACAGCCACGACGAATAGCCGTAATGGCTATTCGTCAAAGATCCTCATTTTCCAGTACGGTGAATTACCTATCTAACCTCAATTAGGGATAAGCATACATTAGACCTCTTTCGAAACCTACTGTGTGACGCGAATCCTGCGTTGCCCGGTGCTCGCAATCCTCATATACTTATACACTCCGGTTGCTGTGCGCCAGGCGCCTTGACTTAGCATCACTCGCTACGGTTTGGAAAGAGGTCTATTGTATCTCTAAAAAAAGAAAGCGTTATGTTACAAAACGTGATGAAAGAACCGTCAAGAGATGATTTATACCCAAGTGAAATCAAGATGCAGGATTTAGCGCCTGGCAATTATCGTTTAAGCGAGATACCAGAGAACTTGCCATTTGTGGTAGCTTCACCTCAAAGAAGTTTAAGATATCGTTCTTAAAACTCTGTTTAGATGGGTAATATCTATTGTTTCGTGTTTGCTCATTCATCACCTTCCACAATCGCTCTATCGGGTTTAGATTCGGGCTATACGGCGGAAGGTAATGAAGCTGGATATTCAACGTAAGCGCGGCGTCTTGCACAAGCTGTGAACGGTGATAGCCTGCACCCTCGAGGATCACATGTGCCGTTGTCGTGATGGGATAATGCGCGCGAATGGCAGACAGGAAGTGAACCACATTTTCGCTGTTAATCGTCTCATCATCACGGATTATGGGGTTAGCCACATTCTGGATGTTCAAGGCTCCCATGATATTCAACCGCGTTCTGCTCCCGGTGGTCTCTATCGTTTTATCCTGGCCTTTTCGTATCCAGCCGTAGCTTATTTTGGTGGCTTGTGTCGGATGAACGGCATCAATAAACAGTATGGGGTCATTACCCGCGGCGTCTTTCAATTCGCTGTAGGTCTTTATAAATTGCTGCTGTTTCTCAACGGCAAATTTATGCGGAACACCTTTCGGCTTTTTATAGCTAAAGCCCTGCTGCTTCAACCCTTTATACAGACCTGATACGGTAAAGGTGATGTTCCAGCGTCCAGCGATATACGCCACAATTTGGTGATTGTGGTGGTAGAGCGGCTGGGTGAGATGTTCAACCAGCGACGTGGTCTGTTCCGCATTGAGATAGCCATCGGAGCCGCCATTTTCAGGCTTGAGCTTGTTGAGTTTATGATAGTCTGTAAGGTGGCGCCGCACCGTGGTTTCATTAATGAGCTGTGAGTGAGCAATCATAGGGGGAGTCCAGCCGTCTGCGGACAACAAAACACACCGGATCCTGTCACAGACACGGCGGTCATGGCTTTGACGATGTTGGGCTTCGAGGGTAATTTTCTGGTCAGCAGTCAGCTCTATTTTCATGGCTATGAGCATGATCCTTATCGACTTCAAAATCAAGCATCTTCATTGATCACGGGTATATATTGGCGCGACACTCCACCAAGCACTTGAAACCTTTGCTGCATCTATCAGTGCTCACTCTGAGTATAAAATCACTGCAGCTCATTTCGCTCAATACCTTGCCGACCATTATGGTGAAATAGCGAAAGACACGATTATTGCCACACTGAAAAATCAAAAATGGATTTTATTACAGAATAAATAGAATAGCTTTGCTCGTCAAGACTATTTTTATTGGATAAATTTTATATGATTGTCTCATTATTCGGCCTATAAAGAGAGGACCCTATTTTAATACTACCCCTCATAACAATGAAAGACTCTATTATTTATTGATATTGATTATCCCTCTCATTATTTTTTATTAGACCTCTTCGGAAACTAGCATTCATGTAGGAATTTTGTTAAAAATCTCCTGAACAAGGAGCCCTCATGAAATATGAAGTAATAAAGGTACTGGAAGAGGAAAAATTTCGTCGCTTAACCGGTGTTAAACGCAGTAGATTTGAAAAGATGATAAAGATATTGAATAAAGCGGATAAGTGTCAGCAAGGGAAAGGAGGTCGGAAACCCAGGCTGTGTTTAGAAGAGCGCTTATTAATGGCCCTTGAGTATCTACGAGAATATCGCACTTATTTTCCTGTCAGCCAAAGCGATGGGGTGAGTGAGAGCGCCTGCTATGAAACGATTAAATGGATAGAGAATACGCTAATAAAGCATCCTGATTTTGCCCTACCTGGACGCAAAGCTTTATTAAAAAGTGATAGGGAGTATGAGCTCGTTCTTATTGACGCCACAGAAACGCCGATTGAACGTCCAAAAAAAACAAAAGCAGTTTTACTCAGGAAAAAAGAAACGACCCACCTTAAAAACCCAAGTGATCGTCGATAAAAAAAGCAAAGTAGCCATCTGTACAACCTTTACTAATGGGAAGCGTCATGATTTTAGGTTGTTCAAGGAATCTGGTGTGCGAATACATCCTGAAATCAAAACAATTACAGATACAGGTTACCAAGGGCTTGGCAAGATCCATTCAAACTCGGCGTTGCCTAAGAAAAAGACAAAGAAAAATCCCTTAACAAAAGAAGATAAACGCAACAATCTTAAGTTATCAAGCCAGCGTGTATTAAACGAAAATGTCATTGATATGATTAAACGATTTAAAATTGTATCAGATCGTTATCGAAACAGGCGAAAACGGTTTGGATTAAGATTTAATCTGATTGCAGCAATTTATAACATGGAAATTAGACAAATGAGAGTTTCCGAAGAGATCTAATGTTTTTTTATAGCTAAACCCAGCGCGTTTTAACGCATCGCAGATCCCTCGAGCACTGCCCCCCATACGCTGAGCTCGTTCGTATTGAGACACGTCAGGATAGGTTTCCACATCAAGGAGCAACGCGGCGCGATTTATTTTGGTCGCCGGTTTATTACGCGTCAGGCAAGGGTCGATACGTTTAGCCCAGCGCATTAGACTCGCTATCCCCACACAAAAACGTGTCGCCGTTTCGGCAGTGTCATCTTTGAATTCATCAGCCTTGGGGGCGCATGATGCTTTTATTAATAAATTTTATTATTAAATTATACTGTGTTCATTATATTAACGAATGCAATACTAGGTTATTTAACCCAAGGTAAATTTATTCTTTTTTATTTTTTAAAATAAAACAAAAGATTACTTATTGATATTTTTGCATTTTGCATAGAATTGGTGTAAATTACGTGCAGAATGAATTCTTTTTATTCTAAATCAATTCCTTGCATAATAAATTCCGCTGTATTAACCCTGCCTTTTTCTTAAAACTTATTCGAAGTCTCTATGAGCGACGCCTAGACGCGGGAAAAATTGTGTCACATTGATTACCCCAATAATATTAAAATTACAATCAGAGAATCAAAATATGGAACGTTTAACAATAATCAATGAATTAGCAAAAATAAAAAGAGAAGATCTTTCTTACAACGATAACATATTATATAAAAACTTTATCGATGCAAAAGAAAAATATGAAATAATCACCCCCGCAGTGACTACAAAACAAGAAATGATACTATTATTAAAGATGATTAATAGTATCTATCAAAGCATTTCCATTATATATAAAAATGATACACTCCTAAATAATAAATCACTTAAAGATTTGTTATTATCTCGCACAGAGAGACTTATGGAACTTGTAAATAAAACCTTACATTTTATTTGTCTTGGCAAGATAGAAGATATCCAACGGGAATATATCAACTTATGGATACAGCAAAATCCTGATTATAATATAAAAATATGGACTGACAATACTACCTACTTGGCACGCGAACTTTCTACCTATCTGCAAAAACAAGTCAGTAAGGAAATACTCAATGATCCCCAAAAAAACCACACTGCTTTGTATAATACTTTTAAGAAACGTATTATTGATTGGCAAAATAAAGCCTATAAGTATATTAAACAACAAATGGAAAGCCCTACTATCAGAGCTACTTTCGATCAAGCGGCGCTGAATTTTTTAATCAACCATCATATCAGCACATGGGAAGAGATCGGCAATATCGATACAATCCATCATAGCAGTTTTATTTACGCTTTAGCCAAATTAAAACAAGACAATCCCGACACCATAATTTCTATTGAAAGTATAAACACAACGAATTATACAGCAAAAGAATATCAGATATATGTTAAGGAACTGGTTCTAAGAGGGAATTTGGCAGCGGCTATTGATATATTTCGTTTACTGATATTAAGAAAAGAGGGCGGTATTTGCCTATATACCGATGTATTGCCAGAAATTAATAAAAAATTGTTTATCAATATAATCAAAAAAACATCTAATGACCCTCAAGGGATGAGAGAACAAGCTACTATCGTCAGAACTATTCTTGATCAACTCATGGAAAAAAATAAAATTCCCGGGCGATTGGCGCTCATGGATAGCTATCAACTTGCCCCTATTGACTCACAGATTAAGCAAGCCATCGAAACCGTACTCACATTGGCGCAAAAAGAGCATATTCCGCTATTTGTGCCATTGGGAGAACTCAAAGTCGATGCTTATTTTCAATGTAGTTATACTAATGGCAGTAATCAAATACTTATCGCCCAAAAAAACAGCCTCTTTATTGAGAAGCTTTTGGTTAATTTAGAAAAAACACACCAGATAATTGATAACAAGGACTATAATATTAATGGCCTCTCAGAAAGATTGACATTACCAGAAAAAGTCAGCCCTCAACTTACCATATTGCTCCCTAAAAAGCGATTCAGTTTAAATGCCCACGCCTTAATAAGCTACCGGCACGATATCATGAGCCGATATGACCGTGTGACCCCTGAGCTGGCAGGTGTTTCTGCTTATGATCGTGCCTATTTCCAACTACTGAGCGATATAGATATCGTATCGTTTAAATATGACATGCCCTATAAATTTCAACACTTGATCAGCCCCCCTTTTATTCAGGCTTCTTTTTTAACTGAGGAATTTGACCAATCACGCCTTAGAGGGACAATGCGCTACCTTAATACTTTTACCCTTCATCCCCAATACCACGCCCAATATATTATACAACTTTATGACAACGACCCAATTTCTGAAGCAGCATGTCGATCCCTGTATTATCAAAACACTGAGCTTAATGCTTGGTACCGTTACGATAGAAAAAATAATCAGCTAAAAAAAGTAGAGTCAGCCGCTAACTTGCATCTAAAACATGAAACTCGCGTTACGTTAGTTGGTAATGGTAGTCTCATCGCTTTTTCAATGGATACAATAGCGCATATATTAGGCAAAAAATCTTCAAGAGGCGGATACGATAGAGTAAATAGAAAACAAGTCACCCTCCTTGGCTGTGGGTTGACTAACATGCTGCCCACCAACTCGCCTAAACGAGGAGAACTAAAACAAGGTATTATCAAACAACTCTATCAATCTCTTCGGTCTAATAATGTATTCGTTAATAGTATCATTGTTCAAGAAAGCCTGTTTACTATCGATGTAATGGGCCATCGATGGAGTGGTCAACTATTTTCTGAGCGAGGTCGATCCCTACACAAAATTGATTGGATCCCAACAAAAGTAGATGCTGTAAAAATTAAATTTACCCGACAAGATAATACCATAACATATGAATATCAATCTATTGAACAAGATGTGGCACGGCGTACTAAAGTGATTACACCCTTTGAAAAAGACGGCTTTCTGCTCACAGATACAATACAGCTTTCGACTATCTATATTACCGAACTCAGTGACTGGGTAACTGAGACTTCCGAAAAATTAGACGGATTAATGGATGAAGATATTGCTAGAAGCATTAAAACAGGTGCTTCGTTGAACACATCTCTGTTGATGAATAGCGAGAGTATGGTGCTGATAGCAGGTATGAGCGCAGGCTGCGGTGAAATTTTGATAGCTGATGGTCACTATCATAAAATCGCTATTTTGATGAAAATTTTGGAACAAACCCAGGAGAAGAAAACATACAAAGATTGGTTTGAGGCGCTTACTCTTACCTGTGGCAGAAAAAGACTCGAAGACCTGATAACCAGATTATTTGGCGATCCCCAAACCGCTTTTCTACGGCTGAAAAAACGTGTAACACATAATCGGTTTACTTTTTACCAATTTAATCTTAATGGTAATGCAGATCTTATTCTGCAAAGCAAACACAGTAAGGAAATGATTAGCAGAATTTATCTAGGCGATATTGATGATAGCTTACTTGTTGAAGACATGCGTGACGATGACAATCCAACCAAACTCAATAAGGTAACAGCAACGATTACTCAGCTCAACGCGGCTATCAATAAATTAAATCGGCAGCATACTATTCCTCTTCATTATTACTCTTTTTTCCAACGCCAAGATAAATCTGAACAACCTAATAATAAAAATACTCAATTGATGGAAAAATATGGTAATACTAAATATATACAAAAATACGAAAATTTTAATTTTACTCGTCCGCACCCCAATATCCATGTTATTAGTCGGTTCAATTTACGAATGAGACTCAAACGTACAGAATTGGCATTGAAAGATAAAAATCAGTCTTTCAGTAAGGACTGGGTAATGATATTCGCAGAGGTAAAATACAATCCAATCGGTTCAAAATATGTCATACCTTTCATTAATACTAAAGATTTCACTAGCGTAAAAGAATTGGAAGTTTCTGATAATTTTTTTGAGGAGTTACGTCAGTATTTAGATGATCAGACACAATCTATTGATCAGTATCATCAATTCGCACAAGGGCGAGTACGCCCTAAATTAGTGGGTAAGATAGGGGGGGCCGGTGGTATCGCCAGTGTCTATCATTCATTTTTGTCTGTATATGATGCTTTTCAATATGGTGTTAATCAGATACCAGGCGATTCTATGCTAGCCAGAGCAGTACAGGCACATGTGTATATTTCTTTGATGGCAGACAGTAACAACCTAGCGAATACGCTAGGCACCGCGGGTGAGCTAACCCTCAAGGCGATAGCAAATCAGCTAAGAAATAGCGGTCATTTTGGCATCGCAGCGACGTCTCTCGGTAAATACAATACCTTATTGGCAAAAGGAAACTTGGCACTCAGTATCTTCAGTTTTGGATTGAATTCGTTTGAATTACTCCTGGCTGAAAATGAGACACAACGTAGTACTGCACTAACGAGAATGGCCTTTGATATCGTGAGTATTGTTTTGGGATGCGTCGGTTTAGTATTCACCTCCCCCTTTGCTGTAGTCGTCTTATTCGTTGTCGGTATCGCACTCGCCGTTGCGAGTTACTTCATATCACTCATGGTAGAGAGTGCCCTTGAGCGTATAGAGAAAGCCAAAGCCATCGGTCGTTATTTTAATAATATGAAAACAGGATGGATTCGGGGAGGATTCTATCTGGTTAAAGGTACATTAGTCCCCTATACAGGGACAGTTATCACGGAAATCAATTTAACAGATACTGATAATATGTTTGTCACCTTTGATGATAATGGGCAGAGAATGCTTAAAATGGCAGATACTTTTACCCAGATAACGCCTAAAGCTTACGCTAATCTAAGAGAATTATATGGTGTTGGCAAAAAGCAGGAAATCGTTGCATTGCAACAAGAAGATAATGATTCAATCACCTTAGTCTTACCTACAGCACCTGAAGCGACGATGGAGCCAAGGTACGATTCCGTCCTCTTTGTGCAACTCAGGGGAGATGCTGAATTTGACACCGAACGGTTTTTTGCTAAACAACCTGACTCCGGATTTATATTTGAAGACAAAGAAAAATATAGAGCTATTACCGCTCTGAAGTTTGATTATAAATATACCGAAATAAAAATTTTCTTGGGTACCACTCCTAAGTACAGGTTGATTGCTCCAGGGGCAGGGGAACATCAGCGAGTTATCGACAACACTTACAAAAAATATCTTCACTACAGGATTTATGCCCCAGAAGTAGGAAATACCTCTATTTTACTACTGTTGAATAAAGCACAAGCGGATATTACGATTGAATGCGAAAATAAAGCTGTGCAGTGGAATATCAATGCACACCACCTCACGGGTATTAAAACCAGTTTTCATGTCACTAATGAAGGATCTGTCCAGATCTATTTTGATCGTCTCGTGGATAGCGGTAACCGTGAACGCACTAGCGACAAAATAACGATAACCCTTATCCACCGTTATACCACCAAGACAACGATTCAACTGCCTGAAGGGACCTTCGACGTTAATTTAAGGGAGTGCCGTCTTATTCCTTTGATATTTGATGTCAGTATTATCCCCAACCTTGCTCAACAACGTGATAAAAAAAGCGCAGTGAAACGGCATATCGCCCAGAGTATTCAAGGCTTCGGTGAGACAAGAAGATATATCAATGTCAACGGGTTTACACCTGACCCTGACGAGCAGAGCGATGATCCCTGCATTTATGCCTTCGCACAAGACACTTTTCTCTATACTGCTAGCCACCAAAATACACTCTTTGCTGGTACGCAACGCAAAAACGTCCGGCTCATCGTCCCCTACGATGAATGTGCCTGGTACCAAGGTGATCTTGTTATACCTGCGATTGATGATCCCAATGTCATGTATACCTATGAAAATATTATTTGGGTATCAGAAATTGAAACCCATAGGTTACTACAAATTTATCTTCCTCTATGTCATAGACCGACTATTACAAAAAACACCAATCACACAGAGGTATCACCCCTAACACTTAGCAAGAACATACTGCTCGCACAAGCCATACTCTTTGATCAAGAATACGTTTATAACGGTCAGAAAATCCGGATCAAGTATATGATTGATATATCAGATCCTGAAGAAAAACTTGCATTGATTGAAATAAATGGTTTACCCACAGAGATCAGGGATCAATTAACGAGAGATCGTGATCTCACCCACCTAATTCGTTTTATGGAAAGAACATTATCTAGCCGTCAATTTTCATTTCAGCACCAAAAGATCAATCCATGGCGGAGAGTGGGGCAGAATATTAAAGAACTGCGTAACGCTAAGACTGATACCACTATCAGCATAGGAAACAGGCTAATATGGGCTCTTAAAGACAGCATGGCAGTGACCGGAAATATATCAGCCAACATCAGTAACAGCATAGTGAATAATCCTGGCTACCTGATTAATCTTGCTGGCGTTTTTAAAGAATTTGAAGAGCCAGAAAAAATTGAAGAGTCTTCGGAACCTGAAGAGTCTTCAGAACCTGATGAAAAAATTGCAGAATGCAAAGAATCGAAAGAACCTAACGAGTTGAAAATCTCCAGAAAATCTGAGAAACATAAGGGATGTGCAACACCTAAAGCCCCCATACAGGTGAATTACTTTTTCTGGAGTGTAGTTATTCCCCATAACGATCCGACAAATGATGATAAACCACTTCACGCACTTTATGTACAGAAAGATAACACCGACGCCAAGGCAATGAATCTAGCGGATTTCGGATTAACTAACGGTGAGGTATTAACGATAAAAAATGCCCTGATTACTACTAAACAGGGTTTTATTTACCAACTTTCTAATGACAGGATCCTCACCTTATCAGGCATAGAAAACGCTTTTATAGAAAACAACCGAGATTGGTCAATAGCCTTTGCCACTCATATAAAACAACTACAAGGATCCACGAGAAAAAAAGAAACGATTCAAATAGCGCCTCACCTTAGTATCTCTGGTTTGTTACAAGGTGATGAAAATCAATCGATTCCTTTGCTTGCTTGGTATGCCAAAGATAGTCAACATTTTGTTATATGTAAGACTGACCTGGGCCAAAACTTGACAATTTGTGGAATATCGGATGGCCTCAAGGGAGCGTGGATGCTGAATAACAAGGGCGTAAAGAACAAAGAAATTGGCTACGTACCTGTCATGAACGCCTCTTTATTACCCAGTCTTTTTACTGGTTCTGTTTTGCAAAATGAAGACTCGGTCCCGGCTGCCAACGTGCTAACGTTAGATAACATGTTAGGTGATGGCTTCATTAGTGCTCGAGTGAATAGAAAAGGAACAGTGATAGAAGGTGACATACAAGGTGTTACTTCCAAAGGGATCCTACTTAACATCAGCATGACGCATGATAACGAATTTAAAATAACATTAATTGCAGTCACTGATATTTTTACCGATGAATACCGTGGAGATCATTTAAAAACGGCCCTACACAGCCTTTGTCAAAACTATAGCTACAATGAAATGGTTATAGTGGCGTTACCAGATAATAAAAAAGGCTACTATCAACCGGAGAAAAATATACTTTTTATTCTTGCCAATGAGAAATACAACTACTTCGGTTTTGATAGTAAGAAAATTGAAGCTTATTTTTCACGCTGTGATGAACAGTATTTAATCAGAATCAACAGCCAGGGTCAGGACAAGCTCATAGATAACCAACAACACTGTTACCAACGTGAGGGGGGGTTATTACCCTAGATACGGGTTCTACCGTAACACTGTGTCATGATGCACATCTCAACATCGATGTGCCCAACCTGGTCATCTCGACATCTGTTGAGCAAACTGAAGAGGCTTCATTTAACTTTGAGTTCGCGTTATTTGACTACCCCATAATATGGTTGCTTCACTACGGTAAAGGCGCATTGCTTTGCCACATTTCTCCTGATATCGGTCCAGCAAATGTCAAAATCTCAAAACATAGCGATACTCTATGCGTGATTATCAGTAATACGCTAATTTTCATCGCAAATGTGTTTGAGCCTGTAAAACCGGCAGACAATGCCTATCATCATAAACTGAAACTGGTGTTCTCCCGTGAACACAGTATTTCAGTTAACGCTATGAAAGAACACTATCTCAGTGTTGCTGGCAACACCAATGATGGCCATATGATTATCCCACTGCCGGCTCTTGGCTGACATGACTACTCATGAGACCTCTTGCATAACTTGCTGTGTGGTGTGAATTCGGTTTTACATAAAAAAATTAAGGCGCTGGTGGTCAGCACCTGAGCCTTAATGCACCAGCAAGGGTACAGTTGCCCACAAGGTATTAATCTGTGCCCGTAAATTATGATTCTGCAATGAGGGCATACTCCCTTGTACGGAAGAAAGAGTAGACATCACACTGACCATTTGAGCAATATTTTCACCGCTTAGCTGGTATCCCCCTGCTTTTATGGTTTCTACTGAGTATTTTGGTTGGCTGTAATAGTTTTTAATCAGCACGCTTCCAGTCACTGTGCCATTATCGGCACCCCTAATCAGCACCTTGAGAGACTTATCCTGTTTTTCTAGCCATATTTTTTCTTTAGTGATGCTCACAGAAACAAATGCTAACGTATCTTCGCCACCACTTTCGGTGATGATATCGTGACCATCACCATTGGCAAACTGATAAATATCGTCTCCTTTGCCCGCTTCAAGGGTGTCGTTGTCTCGCCCACCAGACAGAATATCGTTCCCTAAGCCACCATAGAGGAAGTCAGTCCCCGTGCCCCCGTCAAGAATATTATCACCTTCTTCAACCCATAATATATCGTTGCCTTCACCTCCGTTTAGCGTATGATTCCTGCCACTATAATCTGCCACCATGTCGTCCCCAGCCAAGACATCCAGCTGGTTATTGCTAAGGGCCGTTCCATTATAAATTACGACTCGGTCATTACCTGCGGTAGCGTTCACCCGTCCAAGTGAGACTTGATTTGCGTCATCAACATATAATTCGATTACGTGGTGAGTTTCACTGATGAGTGATAAATGCCTGTGCCGCTCGTTTTTCATAAAGTGGCGAATACGTGTTTTAGGATACTGTGCTGGCTGATCACGATGACTGAGCACGACATCATCACCCTCTATTGCCAAACGGATGTACTTAACGGGAAAGGGTACCGATAAACTATCCCGCCGTACATTTTTAAAATTCTCTTCAGAGCCATCATAATTGTCGATAACGACTTCACGTTGAGGGTTTGTCCCCTTGATAAGATAAAGGTCAGCTCCTCCTTTCCCCATCAAGACATCGTTGCCTTCCTCGCTCAAAAATTGGTTTTTGTCATCATCGCCTTCTCGTCGATCATGATACGGGGTATCTGCGGTAAACAGTTGGATGAACTTTGGTAGCAAAATGATACTGTTACGACTTTTGCCACTCACAGTAATCTGCCCCTGATCTTGCTCATTGCGCGTAACCTGATGAAGCTGTATCTGCTTATTCTTCAATCCTAAAGTACGATTTTGCCAACCGCGATCCAGGTTGGGCTCATATTTCGCTATCAGTGTTGTGATCAACTGCCAGCTATTTTCTGGATCCTTAGCCACCTTCGACGGCCAGCCTTTTATCAAAAAACCATCACGGGTATACAGGAGAAAATCGTGTTGTAGTTCCTTTTGTTTACCGTTTGCAGCAGTAGCATACATATGGTGTAGCTCTAGTGTAGTCAGTGTATGATTATCGTTACGTAAGCTGATAACAATATGCTCCCCACGCAGCGTCACAGATTCTATTTTATCGGCTTGATAATCAATTAGAATATTGCTGATGTCTTCTGTGTTCCCTGTTTTCTGTAAACTGATTAAAACAGAGTGCTCCTGGTGATTTTGCAGAATACGATAGCTATCTGTGCCTGTGCCGCCTTTGGCCGTTCCCTCCGATAAAATCAACACATCATTGCCGCCATTACCGATAAGTACATCTCGGGATCCTGCCCCGTTAAGCACATTGTTACGATGATTGCCGATCAGAATATCGCAGGTTTTACTGTGTCCTTGCGCATTTTCAATATTGCGTAAAATGGCTAGCCGTTTATTTTCGTCGATGACCATTTCAGTTTCTTTTATTTCACCTTCTGTTTTATTTTTCGCTATATAGCCGACATAGTTCGAGGCAAGATCGATCAAATACCCCCGTCCATCCGTAGGCTCAGCCGTTGCCATCACGATATCATGGTCACTCAGTGGGATAGGAGAGGTAGGATCTGTCCCCCCATCGAGTAAACTCGCTTGACCTGATACCGGGCTTCCCATAAGTAAAAAACTGTCCGCATAGCGTCCACCGGTAAAGGTTTTTTTGCCGGAACCCACTTCAAAATAGTTACGTTGTTCCCAGGAGCCAGTCGCCGTATCATCACCTTCATCCAATTTGAACCAAACTATCCTATCCTGCTTACGTACAGCGACAAAGGAATGCGCGTTGACCTCTCCGGCCGTATTGAGCGACAACAATACTTTTTGGCCTGCTTCTCCTCGCGTGATCCCCATAATATGTTGCTGCTCTCGTATTGCCAGAAAATTGGGCTGATCATCGCCGTTTTCATCCCGCTCTCGACGGGTATGACCGTCAATCATTGTGCCAAACTGCCCATCAGCTTTCCCCTGGGCGAAGGTATAGCTGCCATCGTTGTTGACAATCACCAAATCTGCTCGACCATCTTCATCTATGTCATCGAGCTGTATCTGTGAAGTTTTAATCCCCATCACGCTGTTGAACATGTCGCCGAGCCGCTCACAAGACTGTGTGTTCAAGGCAGTAAATTTTTTCTGTCGATTACTACTGCCCAATAACGTGTGTATTTTTCCTTCTTCAGTGAATGAAACGATATCGTCACAACCGTCGCCATTGATATCAGCTACGCCTTGGTGCACATAATGGCCACTAAAAAACGCGAGAGGAATAGCAGGCACTATAACCGGTATGGGATCTGAATTAACTGTTTGTGCATGTATCCGCTGATAGAGATGCATTTGGCTTCTACTGAATGGCGTATTAAAGGGGGTTAGATTAGTCAACGAAAAGATGTCAGTAGAGATAGGGGTCAAAGGTTTCGGCGAAAGTAACGTGTTATAAATGCTAAATTTTCCGGAACTGGTACCGTAATAGATCCAAATCTTTCCACCACTAAACGACACCAAATCAGCATGGCCATCACCATCAATATCACCGCATACCGGCCCAGGATTTGTTAAATCGTTCAGAATATCTTGCGGCAGTGTTTGTCTGAAAGAGGAAAAACTCCCATCCTCTTGTGCCAACATAATGTTCAGAGTAGTCGTTGCCATCACGGATGAGTTCGAGGAAAAAATAATAATATCATCGCGCCCATCAGAGTTAATATCACCGACCAAAGGTCGTGGATGAGCAAAATCGCGCGCCCGAAAGGGCATATTTTCAATTAATTGTGCTTGACGATAAGCCCCATTTTCACCCGCGGTGAGCAGATAAAATCCCTGAGGAGCAAAGTAGCCAATATCCAGACGACCATCCCCGTTAAAATCCCCCATCAGCGCGTGATAATCATCACTCTCCAGATTTAATGCACTACTGAGCACCAGCGAACTCTCTCCCTTATCAACGACAAGCCGAGCTACCTGCTGCTGACGCCGACCGGTGAATTGTGCTCGCACCGCATTGCCGCTACCTGCATTCGCATCAATGGTATCATCGATACTCTGTAAATCATTTGGCGTATAAAATTGATAATTACTGTCTTGCAGATAGGTGTTAATAAACTCTTTTTGATTAAAATATCGACGTCGACGATATTGCGCATGCACGGTTTCACTTTCTTCAGGCCTAATGTTGTCTTTAATCACCTGATTGTCGATGTAATAGACCGTCGGATTGACATGCCTCGTTGTGGTATGCCTGGCAGGTTGCCCCATCAACCGCTTATAAGGATGTGCTTGTAGGGTGACCTGGCCACGGCTGTAGTAAAGGGTGCTGACATTACGACCATGATTGAGGAAGTGCATGGCGTATTGCTCTTGCTGGTCATTGTACTGTTGACGCACCTGATCTAATGTCTGTTGGTAGCTTGCTTCATTTGAAATAGTGACATCCAGCGGCCGATGCCAGAAAAGCAACCAGCCGCTGTGCAACGTCTGCATGAACGTTAGATTGACATGTTTTTTCAGCTCTTCAATCTGACGTATTGAAGAATAAATCTGTGAGGAGATAATCAGTATAAGCCCTGCCGCGAGCGCCACGGGTCCTGCCACTGTGGCTGCGGTTCCCCCTAAGGCACAAGCGATGGCGGTGCCGATACCCACGGCAGCCCCGATAACCGAGAGTGATCCACTGACAATCAAATCCTGTCGTTCTTTTTTGCCAGTAGTATGGGATAAAGCCGAAAACGACTCCTGTGCATTGTAAATATCGAAACCACTGCCAATCACACTTAATATTGGTCCACCAAATCTCACTATCTTTTGGCCTACCTTGAGGGATGACGGCTTCGAAGCTGAGCTGATGGCAGTTGATCCCACTGTTTTACTGGAATGCAATCCCGTTATCAATTTCTCTCCCAGTTTGTTCAAACCATACTGGGTGCCATCAATAGCCAAATTAGACAGTAAAGAAGCTGCTGACATCTCTAGACGAAATAACGCCTCCTGTCTCTTTGGATCCGATAATTCTTCATTTTCGAGTATTTCAAAATATTTTGTCAGATCATAGATGCCACGGGCGTAACCGTATCCCTGCATAGTTGATCCGCCATAATGGCTGAATCGATTAATATGCCGATACTTGTTTGCAGGCGCCTGGGTATTTAGCCTACCTACCGCTATGGCTACTCTGCTTGATGCTGAGCGATCGACGAGCACAGAATTACCGGTTGGTGCTGAATGTTCAACTCCCAGTGTCCTGTTTTGTTGTGGCGCTGTTTTTTGCCCACTGGTCGCTTGCCCCGGCACGCTAGGCTGCCCTGGTGCAGAGGGTTGCCCGGTCGAGATACTGTTACTGGAATGGGTGAGATAGTAATTAAGTCGTTCAAGATCAAAATGCATCCCTGAGGTTAACGTAATATCAGCTAGACTGGCAGCACTGATGGCATTACCTTCAATGGTTATCTTCATCTGATCCAGCAATTCGGCGGCGAGATCCACATCATGAGTAGGCAAAGACACCGCCGATTGTTGTAAATTGTCTGAAAAATTGTCAAATACTGTCCGTAACTTGTTGAGCACTGGCCAAGCCTCTCTCGCCTGCAGGAGGTTGATTTGGTAAATCTCGAATGCGTATTGACCATTGATTTTTTCCACGCCATAACGTTGAGCACGAGTTTGGTTGTTGGCCTGGTCATTTTCCTCCTCCAGGTAATCGTTGAGTAACGCCTTAAGTGCCTCGGCAGTTTTTGTGGCATAAACCCCACGAAGATGTACCTCTCCTATATGGGGATCATACAAATAATAAACATGTTGTTCATTCTCAACACGGATAGACAGCATCAGCACATGATTGGCTGTTTTTAACAAATAATCACCGACACCAGCAGTAAAAATAGAGACTGAAGAGCGGGTAAAAACCGGCCGTTTACTGATACCCGATTTCTTTAATTGATTGAAGGTTTGAGATAATTCCCTCGCTAACGTGATTTGCGAAAAGGAATAAGTCGGCATTCTATTAAAAAATAGTGCTCTGAAAAAACGTTTCGCATTGCCTGATGAGCGTGCATCAAGCCAAATCAAGCCGAGAGCCACCGCTTCAGTCCAGGTATATCCCATATACAAGCCGTGAATGGCATCGCTCGTTTGTGCCTCAATGTCAGGTAACCGCTTCGCTTTCATCCCTGCGTTTTGTAACGCTACTTCACCCGTTTTTTGCCTGCTGTACCAGGCTTCACTTTTTTCCAGTGCTACTTGCCCACTTAACGAACTGAGTTGAGAATGTATTCCTCCTAACTGCTTCAATTGACGAACCTGAACACTCCACAACCAATATTCCATTTCATTCACTGTGGTTAACATTAATCTTTGGACATCCAGCTCACCGTCACGTTGGAAAAAATCGAGAAGATCGGCACGCTGATTAGCATCCAGCGAAAAAAATGTTATTTTTTTAGGTGAAAAAGTCAGTTGATAAACCAGCTTCCTTGTCCGCTCCAAACGTGCTGCCAAAGTCATTTCCGGCGCAGTCACTTCTTTTTGTTGCGAGGGCTGGCTAGTACCTGTTGCTGGAGCAATAGGTAATCTGCTCCCTTCGACTTTCTGATAAAAAGTATCCAGGTCTAACGCAAGTTGCTCGGTGATTTGCTGCTTTAGAGATTTAACAGGGGTGACAGATGAAGCCTCATCTTGTGGGGAAATAGAAGATCCACTGAGTAAATCAGTGAATATTTTTTGTGTAATAGTGTCGGCCTGTTGTTCAACAAATTGAGCAGGTTTGCCTATTTCATAGGTATCATAATCAAGCAGGTGCTCGTTCACTTTTTCTTTTAGAAAGGGTGTGCTGACTTTCGGCAAAATGAGTGATTTTATCACTTGATCAATTTTATCATGCAGCTGTGCTATCAATTGTTGAAACACAGACTCTGTATGTATTAATTGTTGTTCTTCCTGTTGATCCATCCATTGTCGTAACGATAACACGGACGGATGAAGTGGCAGCAACATTGTCAGTCTTTTAAGTAGTGAGCTCATTTTTAAAACAGTGCCGAAAAGGGTACGCCGTAACATACTCGGAATAATTTTAGCCTGGATCTTTTCTGCAAAAATTCCCGCCAAAAATGTATCCAGTTTTAGTTGATCAGTGATTTTTTGTGTCAAAGATTCGGCTGTTTCGGCAGGAAGCACCTGTTTATTAAAATCGGATAAACGACCTCCAAGTGGAAACTGGTAAATAGCACGACCGAAGGTTGCTCTGTTACCCTTCTGATGAACAGAAATATTGGCAGGTAAAGGAATATTTGTCGGTAAATTTACCTTTTGTCGTGTCACGCTGTTTTGTATTGAAATAAACGTCGGCATTTCTAAAAGCACAAAAGGATTGTCTCCTGTGCCAATTGAGGCGACGGTAACAAAAAATTGGATACCTTCAGCTTCGTCTTTAAACTCAATTTGTTGTCCGGCTGTTGTTACCACTGTTTGTTGTAAACTTTTTTTTAGCTGTATTCGATAGTTACCTGTGCCAAAGAGTGGCTGGACGCTGAAATCTTCAGAGAGTGCCTCAGGGCCAACACCAGATAAATGTAAATCGAAATGACCCTTTGCAAAATCGACACGGGCAAAGGCAGTTTTTCCATCCAATAAAGGCATGGCAATCATACTACCCACATCCTCCTGGGCAAAATTTCGGTTTACTTTCCACCCGTTTTGTTGGCCATTGGGGGCAAATGTGCGTTCAATATGTAAAGGAACTAACGTATTGTTCAATAAGGTAGCTAACGATTTTCGAATAATTTCAGCTGCCTCTTTTTTTACAGTAGCAGGATGAGGGGCGATTTGGCTGATCATCTCCGCGAAATCGTTTTCATGTATCCGTGGTAACACGAAAAATTTGAGAATAGTTGCTACAGAGATACCTAGTTGAACTCGCTGTTCCCGATAAGTTTCGCTGGTGGCATATTGCACTGAGAGTAGATTACTTGGCGTATTTTGATACATGAAAACGTCTTGCAACACCCTCGCCAATTTGCTCTGCGGAAGCAGGGCGGTAACGATTTCTATTGTAGAGCCGAGTTGTTCCGGGCGTTGTAGTATGTCGATAAAAATAGTTTTGAGGGTATCCGAAGAAGGAGTAATTTGTTGAGGGAGTGGGGTATCTCGTTTTGCTGTCAGCATAATAATTCTCTCCGTAGATGATATGCTTCGCGTATTAATGGCAAACTCATGGGGTTTATTCACTAAGAGCCTATTCGAAATCGACTACTCTCGTAGATACTAGGCTTGTTACCTAATAAAAACGTTTTTAGGCATTTTTAGGGGTGCGTTTTGCATCTACGGTTTTATAGGAAGTCATTATTCATCATTAACTATAGTTCATAAAAAACCAGCATCAAGAAACAACAGCAAAGAGTTAGATGATTCTTCCTTTATCCATTGTTCTACTTATCTGTGTCTATTAGGCAACTAAAATTAAATTGCGCAGCTATATATACCGTTACTAAAACAGGCTACTTATTTTACTATTAGGCAACAAGTCTAGTTTTGCAAAAAGTCTATTGACGTTGAATAAAAATCAGGAGTAACCTACTTATATTGAGCTACGAGCTCATGTGATATAAAGATGAACTTTCCGAGCAATTTTATTAAACAACGGAGTGTTGAATGAAAAGCATGAACGTACCTTTGGCAGAAAAAAATAGTAGCGATTTGTCAACGGTTCGCCTTTTTCGGATCATCACAGATCTACCTGAAAATCACCCTCAAATTGTCACTAGAGATAAATTCCATATCATCGATCCTGTAAAAGATGCTAATAGACAACATGTTAGCAGCAGTCGTATTGAGGTAGGATACGACGTGGATAAACAGTTATTCTTCCGACTTGAGACTAAGCCCGATGCAGATGGGCAAGTGCTCTTCCCTGCGCGAACTTAAACACGATGCTAATGGACAACTAACCTATCACACTGTAGTCAGCCATAAATACGATGCTGATAGACAATTCATTGGCAGCAGTTATGTTGAGAGAAAATACGACGCGGATGGACAGTTGCTTTTTCAGCTTGAAGCTGAACTCGATGCTAATGGAGAATTAGTCAATTATGGTGTAACCAAAAGTCAACACGACGCTGGTGGCCGGTTAATCGGCTACACTGAATCCCAATACGGTGATACTAATCACCAATTGCTTAGCCAAAGCGAGCTTGATGCTCATGGTCAACTGATTATCCATTCCAAGTCAGAATGTGATTCCAGTAATAAATTAGTAGAAGCAATACATAACTGGGCAAACATCGGAGAAATTAGCGGTTCCTTCGTAGTAGCGGGCGCCTCTATTTTAATTGGGCTTTCTGCTGCAGTGGCTGACGTCTCTGCTACGATAGCTACCAGATTACTTCACCTGACAATGGCCAGGTAAAACCATGATCTTTCTTAGGTCATCTTGATTAAAATATAGCGTGAGCGATGTGACAGGATCACTTTTATTTATGATCTTAAAATTAGTTTATGTCGCTTCCGCTAAGAGCTGTTGACATTTGATCGTAATCATTTGAAAAAAAGATGAAAAATCGTAACATTACGGTTCTGATACCCAATAAAAAGTGCCATATCCAGAAAACACAACTCAATAATTGGCGATGGAGAAATGGATTGGGGTCTCTATTAATACCGGCATCTGGTAAAAACCAGAAAAAACGGGCGAAAAAGCGCAATTTACATAGAGTCAATCAGCACTTTGAGCATGTTTTTGACGGAGTATAGCTGGGCAATATAATTTTGATTGTCTAATGGATACGTTAAGGAGTCAATCTACGGAATGGCACATCTTTGTGTTCTAATCAAAATTATATCGTCCAGCTATATCAGCGAGTACAAGAGATTTCGAACAGGCTCTAAGATATGGCGCTAAATTTGTTCAGCACCGTCACTGTGAACTGTATGACAAACGACGCCGATACTGTCATACTACGACGCGAATAACAGGTCAAAAGAATAGATAACTCATTGACAGGAATTTAGCCAATACATCTTGACCCCGTACTACAAATTGCGGTTTCGCCAGAGGTCTATTTATTTTTCAATCGCTAACCTACCTGATAAAAAACCACCATGAAGTTTATCATCAAATTGTTCCCAGAAATCACTATCAAAAGTCAGTCGGTACGCCTGCGCTTCACTAAAATTCTTACCACTAACATTCGCAACCTACTTAAACCCTATGATGATTCATTGGCGGTTGTTCGCCATTGGGATCATATCGAAGTGCGCACAAAAAATAGTGAATTGTCACCGGAAATTTGTGATGCGTTGACACGTATACCCGGTATTCACCATATTCTTGACGTTGAAGAACGGTACTATACAGATATACATCATATTTTTGAGCATACGTTGGAAGCTTATCGCACGATATTGATCGGTAAAACTTTTTGCGTGCGGGTAAAGCGTCGTGGTCAACATGAGTTTACTTCAAGTTATGTGGAACACTATGTTGGAGGTGGCCTTAACCAACATATTGAAAATACTAAGGTCAATCTTACTAACCCGCAAATAAAAGTACAATTGGCGATAGATCAAGACAAATTAACCTTAATCAGAGCACGTTATCAAGGGTTAGGAGGCTTCCCGATTGGTACGCAAGAAGAAGTATTGTCACTGATTTCGGGGGGATTTGACTCAGGGGTATCGAGTTATATGTTGATACGTCGTGGCTGTCGGGTGAATTTTTGTTTTTTTAATCTTGGTGGCTCTGTTCATGAAATCGGCGTTAAGCAAGTTGCTCATCATTTATGGCGTCGTTTTAGTCTATCCCATCGAGTACGCTTTATCACGATCGATTTTATTCCGATCGTCGCTGAAATTTTGGAAAAAGTGACCGATGGTCAAATGGGAGTGGTGCTAAAACGCATGATGGTACGTGCGGCATCACAAATAGCCGAGCGCTATGCGGTACAAGCCTTGGTGACGGGTGAAGCTCTCGGGCAAGTCTCCAGTCAGACATTGACGAATCTGCGTTTGATCGATAATGCTTCCGATACGCTGATTTTACGACCGCTGATCTCTTATGATAAAGAGCAAATTATCAAACTGGCACGAGAAATTGGTACTGAAGATTTCGCGAAAACTATGCCAGAATATTGCGGTGTGATTTCGAAAAAGCCAACAGTGAAAGCAGTAAAAGCGCAAATTGAAGCCGAAGAATCTGGTTTTGATTTTTCCATTCTTGATCATGTGGTCAATCAAGCCAAGAAGATCGATATGCGTGAGCTTGACCATGAAATCATACAGCAAAGTAATGAGTTATCGGTGCAAGTTGAAACTGTGACTCAATTGACTGACAACGACGTACTGTTAGACATTCGCGCCGAAGATGAGCAGGAAGAGAAACCCCTGAACTTGGACAGAGTACAGATTTTGCCATTTTATAAATTGAATAGCCAATTTAGTAAACTTGACCAGAGTAAAACTTATTTGTTGTATTGTGACCGCGGTATTATGAGCCGTTTGCAAGCGCTTTATTTACGTGAACAAGGGTTCGCCAATGTTAAAGTTTTCCGAAGGGAAAAAAGTACAGAACACATTTAGCGGTGAGTGTAGCGTTCTGCCTTTGACTTCACTGAGCTAGTACTACAGTCGTAGCTAGGTTGTGCATAATGAAGGGCTGCGAGATTGGTGGTTTTTTAACCTATGGTATTAGATGACGTCGGTGGCTCAGCGATTTTTGACAAATTAACGAACAGGCTGGGGAGTTTATTCTCTCGTTCTGAAACCCGTGAACGGGCAGCAAACGGTAGGGCACGACCCCTTCTTTTCACGAAATCAGAAGCTTATCAGCCAGGCTGCACAGTGAGACAAAAGGTAACACGTTTGCGCAAAAATTACTGGGACATAAATCTTCGGCTATGATGGACAAATACTGTGATAGCAGAAGGCAGGGTTGGGACAAAATGTGAGGCAGTTTTATGTTGTTTGGGTGACCGAAGAGACGTGAAGAGCACGACAATTCGGCACGCATTTTGACCTTATTTCGATCGACTGTGACCTTTCCGTTTTAATCACATGATATTTATAGTAAAAATAACACTACGGATATGGAAGACCTATTCGCTGTGGTTTCACTTTACGTTTTTGTAGCAGCCAATATGCTACTGATAAAATAACGAACCATAATGGTGTGACCATCAACGCTTGACGGGTATGGGTTTCAAAGGTGAGTAATATCAAAATAAAGGCAAAAAAAATCAGACAGACCACTGACATCAAAATACCCGCTGGCATTTTATAGGTGGATCTTCCATGCAATTCTGGACGTTTTTTGCGGTATACCAGATAAGAGCACAAAATGATTGTCCACACAAACATAAACAGAATGGCGGATACTGTAGTCACCAGAGTAAATACAGTGATCACATTGGGGATAAGATAAATTAATACCACGCCGCCTAGCAAACAAATACAAGAGAATGTTAAACCGAATATTGGTACGGAATAACGTGACAACCGACTAAATTGTTTGGGCGCATCTCCTTCCTGTGCGAGGCCAAATAACATACGACTGGTAGAAAATACACCACTATTAGCGGAGGACAGCGCAGAAGTTAACACCACGAAATTGATCGCACTGGCAGCGGTAGGTAGGCCAGCCAAGATAAATAATTCAACGAAAGGGCTTTTATCTGCGGCAACAGAACTCCAAGGAATGACAGACATAATCATGATCAATGAAAAAATATAAAACATAATAATACGAACAGGAATAGCGTTGATGGCGCGGGGTAATATCACTTTAGGATCTTTCGTCTCTGCTGCGGTGGTTCCAACCAGTTCAATACCGACAAAAGAAAAAATGGCTATTTGAAAGCCAGCGAAAAACCCCATCAAACCTTGGGGAAACATACCACCATCGTTCCATAGATGACCAAACGAAGCGACAGAGCCGGAAGGGGACGGATAACTCATCAATACCATAATGATACCAATGACAATTAATACCACGATAGCCACAATTTTGATCATCGCAAACCAAAATTCCATCTCACCAAACATCTTTACTGTTGCCCAATTCAGTGACAACAACAGTAAAACGACCAATAGAGACGAGAGCCAGTGTGAAAATTCGGGTAACCAAAATTGTGCATAGGCAGTAACAGCGACGACATCAGCTATCCCGGTAATGATCCAACAGAACCAATAAGTCCAACCGGTAAAAAATCCAGCCCAAGACCCCAATAAATCAGCAGCAAAATCGCTAAACGACTTATATTGTAGATTAGACAATAATAACTCACCCATAGCGCGCATCACAAAAAATAACATAAATCCGATGATCATATACACGAAAATAATCGATGGACCTGCAAGACTGATGCTTTTACCTGCTCCCATAAACAATCCGGTACCGATAGCACCACCAATAGCAATCAATTGAATATGGCGGTTGGAAAGATCGCGTTGCAGATATTTTCCTTCTTTTTGTCTAGAGCTTTTATCAATTTCAGTTTGTTCTGTCATGTCTCAGATTCTCTCTTATTATTTTATTTTGTTTGTATTTTGAGCCGAAAACTTATTTTTGTAACCCCTTATAAACCTATATGTTGTTGTTATGTCTATTAGCTACTAGCTACACGAGCATCATTTTCAAAGGTAGATTTTTCAAGTACTGACAGAGAAAAATCGCTTAGTGAACCAAATTTCATAGAATGTATGTTTAATTTTCTGATAGTTTTTAAACGAACAGCAGTAAACTAGCGATTAATGAACAAAATAAGATTTTTTACGACCTATTGCCAGTGGCGTTAATTTCATAGTGTGTCTTTTAATTCATTTCAAAGTAATTTTCCAGTGGTTTTAATGGTGATGGATATAATCGCATCACGATATTCTGGAATTACATCACGTTTTTAATAGAGCAACAATATGAGATAAATTACATTGAGATTACGGCGCTTCAGGCGCCTTGAATCTGCATAACGCACTACGGTTTTGCAAGAAGTCTAATGAAGTATTTGACAGTAGCACCGAAGAAAGGAATAATCCCCGCCGCGTGGGTCGTTAGCTCAGCTGGTAGAGCAGTTGACTCTTAATCAATTGGTCGCAGGTTCGAACCCTGCACGACCCACCAGTTTTATCAATGAATTACAGTGTTTTGGACGATTCTGGAATATTCTCGCGTGCTGGATTAGTCTTGTTGACATGTAGCATCCCGTCGATTTTTTTAGCATGTTACGTTAAATGACTCTGTGCTAAATGGGTGTACCTGCTTGTTGTTTCAATACTTTCCCATCCCCCCATTTCTTGTCATGCAGAGATAGGAATCCCGGACTGAACTAGCCAACTTGCCCACGTGTGACTTAACAGGTGTTATACGAATAATCCAGTTGAAAGGTGCGTTTACAGGACAGGCAACGAACTTCTATTTTCGCTATCGTCCATTACCCTGCTAAAACTATGGATTATGACAGAGAATAAGCCTATCGAATACATGACCTTTTTCTGAATATTGAGGAAATCCAAATTAAAAATGATATGGTCTCGTGAAAATGCCTAACTGTAGAAAATGACTGTGTCGTATTTGTGTCGTCACTGAACAGCGTTGAATGTCGATCAAGGACATTAGAATGCACTTAATGACACAAACCCCGCCACTAACGTAGATTATATCAATAATGACAATAAGTTAAATCACCATCTACGGCCTTCTAAGCCGTAGGTCACAGGTTCGAATCCTGTAGGGCGCACCAAGTAAATCAATGAGTTACATGCAATTTTATCATTAATTTTTAACCGCCTGTTTTAAAAGTGTCAGATTGGTGACATGAAGGCTCATCACGTCATCAATTTTTCTAGCATGCTCGGTCAGATGGCTTGACGAAAGATGAGCATAGCGGCGAACCATCTCAATACTTTCCCAGCCTCCCATTTCTTGCAATGCTGATAATGGCACGCCAGATTGAACCAACCAACTTGCCCAAGTGTGTCGCAAATCATGAAAACGAAAATCCGTAATACCTGCCGGCTTTAAGCCCGTTTTCCAGGCTGTGTTATCATCAACTCGTATTTTTCTCACTTCGGCCGTCTTTGTACCATCAGCACGATACCCTGGGGTATTGTGAACAAAGACGTAACGAGAGTGACGACCTATCTGCTCCCTCAATACTTTGCAGGAGGTATCATTCAGAGCCACACCAATTGCCTTGCCCGCTTTGGCGTTTTCTAGATGGATCCAGGCCACCTTTCTTTGCATATCAATCTGCGACCACTCTAAATCGATAATAGACCTCTTCGGAAACTATAGCAGGCGCCATGTAACATGATCACTTTTGTTAATAAATATTAATTAATATCAATATGTTATTTCTAATTTTCATAATCAACTGATACGGCGCCTGCTATAGCATTCATGTAGGAATGTTGTTAAAAATCTCCTGAACAAGGAGCCCCCATGAAATATGAACAAATAAAGGTATTGGAAGAGGAAAAATTTCGGCGCTTAACCGGAGTTAAACGCAGTACATTTGAAAAGGTGATAAAGATATTGAATGAAGCAGATAAATGTAAGCAAGGGAAAGGAGGTCGGAAACCCAAGCTGGGTTTAGAAGATCGCTTATTAATGGCCCTTGAGTATCTACGGGAATATCGCACTTATTTTCATGTTAGCCGAAGCGATGGGGTGAGTGAGAGCACCTGCTATGAAACGATTAAATGGATAGAAAATACGCTAATAAAGCATCCTGATTTTGCACTCTCTGGACGCAAAGCTTTATTAAAAAGTGATAGGGAGTATGAGCTCGTTCTTATTGATGCCACAGAAACGCCGATTGAACATCCAAAAAAAACAAAAGCAATTTTACTCAGGAAAAAAGAAACGACCCACCTTAAAAACCCAAGTGATCGTCGATAAAAAAAGCAAAGCAGTCATCTGTACAAGCTTTACTCATGGGAGGCGTCATGATTTTAGGTTGTTCAAAGAGTCTGGCGTGCGAATACATCCTGAAATCAAAACAGTGACAGATACAGGTTACCAAGGGCTTGGCAAGATCCATTCAAACTCGGCGTTGCCTAAGAAAAAGACAAAGAAAAATCCCTTAACAAAAGAAGATAAACGCAACAATCGTGAGTTATCAAGCCAGCGTGTATTAAACGAAAATGTCATTGGTATGATTAAACGATTTAAAATCGTATCAGATCGTTATCGAAACAGGCGAAAACGTTTTGGATTACGATTTAATCTGATTGCAGCAATTTATAACATGGAAATTAGATAAATCAGAGTTTCCGAAGAGGTCTAATGTTTGACCGACGTAAACCGGTCGCCAAAGCAAAAATGACTATTGGCCGGAATTGATCCGGCATACAGTTTATTAGCGTTGTTGCTTCATCTTTAGTAAGCCAACGAATACGTTTGTTTTGCGGTTTCTTGGCCTTGATCGGGGGTGCCTGTTTTAGCCATCTCCATTCGTCAGCCGCGGCTCGCAACAAGCTTCTGATAAATGAAAGATACTGGCTACGTGTCGCCGCTGAAACCAGTTTCTCTGTGTATTTTGGAACCGGCTTGCCTTTCCTTATCGCTGCATCCCTTTTTAATTCCCATATTTGCCGATGTTTCCTATTCGGCATTTTCGCCACCACTGCCATGACTTTGTCTTCCGTGAGCCAGGAGAGAAGTTTGCCAGAAAAATGGCTGAGGAAGAATTCTATCTTTGTACGGTCATCATCCAGTGAGCGTTTGTGTACTTTCTCTACCAACCAGCGGAGACAGGACTCATCGAATGTATGTTCAGGAATATCACCCAGCTTATGCACTCTCCATGATTCTGCCTTTAACTGATCGTACAACTCCTGCGCTTGTTTTTTATCTGTCGTTTCAAGGCAGCGCCTAACTCTTTTTCCACTCCCCGCCTCAACGAAATCACAGTACCAGTATTCGCCGTACCTCTGTTTAAGTGCCATCTAGTCGTCCTTTCTATAAGGCCGTCTTCTGCATTCACGGCCTGATTATGTTGGTTGTTGTCGATATATTCAAGACACGCTGATTTTAAGATTTCAAAATTACCCCCACCGTTTTGCCCGCTTTTACCCGCTCGTAGCCGATGTGATTTAATTAGCTGGCGCACAGTACGAGGAGATTTTTGTAGAAAGTGAGCAGCTTGCGTGAGAGTAAATAACTCATCATCAAGCCTTATAGTATTCATGGTTGTCCTCTTTTTTTTTATCCATGTTAAAAACGTAATCATTCAACCCAGGCTTGGCAGGCAAAGTGTTGAGTGGGTGAACGATTATTTGTTTTATGTACTTGTTGAAACTGGCAGTGAGGGGACTAATTTTCTGCGCGATGTTCAGCCGATTGACTCGTAGCCTGCTTTATAAATTCGATGAGAACGCTGTTTTCAGCGCTGCTTACGCAATAACGTACATATTAGGGGCAACACTTTGTCCTGGTTCAGTGAATTATTCGCCCCCTGGAGGGGGCCTGAACGGAGAGGGAGAAGGAGATCAGAATCTTAGTTATCGTCTAAATGGTCAGCGGTGATTTCAACTCAAGAGCAGAAAAAATTTAAGGTCAAGCGTATTTTATAGAAAGGTCTGACATAGGTCTTTCTTTTATTTCGTTATCATAATAAGTGTTCACGGGGTGAGGGTCAGCTTCGGGATTTTCTTTCAATATACTTTCCGTGTCGGTTGGATGTCTATCAAATTTTAAGACTGTAGTTTTTATCTCCGACGATTCAGCTTCAATCAACTCGCTTACTGCCACGTCACCACCACCAAGGGCATAAAATTCGCCTTTATCCTTACAAACGTAGACCATATAGGATTTCTTCTCCTCTTTCTCCTCATATAGCACTTTCCAATTGTTTTCCGGATCAGGGATATAAACCACATCGTTACAAGAAGGTGATATATCCTTAGGATGTTTTTTAGCTTGCTCAGAAACGATACCTAAAGTACGAATCTCCATCTCTTCTGCTATTTTATAGACTTCTCCAATACCACTGCTCGTGGCACCTGCTACAACTAGTAAATTGTTGTAGCCATGTTCCTTAACTGCGTTTTGTAGAATGCTTTTTAGTTTATTGGTAAATAATTCAGGATCTGCATAACCGGCGGAACCAGAAAATCCACTAAACACCAGCACATATTTTCCTTGAATTAGGGTGTCTAATCTTTTCTTTATAGGGTCTATCTGAGCAGGTTCTGATACAGTAGAAGACGTAATTGGTGAGAAGGTTGCGGAACTAGCACCAGTAGCAAACATAATCATACCCCACGACGAATATTAATGATGTAACATCATAATATTGATGATTTCTTTTAGATATGGCTAGAGATATGTAATCTCCTTATTTATATTAATAGCTATTATTATTTAATATTACTATGAATTTCACAATCAATTGATACAGTCGATACCCTACACTTGTGTGATTCAAACTCGATGGATAATCCCATGAGTTAGCGGGGATGTGCCGGATCCAACTGGCTTCCACTTTTATTTTAGGAATAAAAAAACCCTGGCAAACTCTCTCTGCCAGGATGAAGTTATTGAGTTATAAAAATCTTATATAAATAACGGAGTAGAGAATATTATGGCAATCGATGTTTAGGCTTTTTTTTCGTCTTAAACCAACTTCTTAATCGGTTAAACCAATTTTTCTTTTCATTTCGCTTAGCTTCCAAGACCTTATCTTTTAACTCGCGTTTTCTCGCTCTGCTCTGTCTGTTGCTCATAAGAAAACCTCCTACTCAATAAACTGTATCCCGGGGCGTATAAACGCGTGGGGAACAGTGCGGTCAAAGCCGGTTTGATGACAAAAATGTTTAAAGTCCAGCAATGAATGCACTTTCGCTTTTTGGTATAGAATACGAATTCTGTTTTCTATTGTGCGATGAGAACGTGCCAATTTTTTACCTATTTCCTTGGCACTCATCGTGCGTAATAAATAAAAGACTATCCTCAGTTCAGATTGTGTGAAGAGATTCGAGGGCGGTTCCAATAATAGCGTGGCAGTCAGCTTATCCACGTAGTGTGGCAGTGAAATAATAGCCAATTTTCTGCCATAAAAAACGGTGCCGATGCATTTCTTTCTTTATTATGCAACGGAAAGGTTTCGTATAAATAAGGTTGCAGTTTCTGCTCACGACCAAAGAAATGCGTTTTAATGAGGGTAATTTTCTGTCCGCTTTTTATAACCTCTCTTTCCAGTTTTTGAATTATTAAAGCAAATTCTGCAATACACGTAGGAAGTTCATCATCACGTCGTCCTATTACATCAAATCCTTGTGGCAAATTTAAAAAGTCAAAAAAAGCACGATTGGTATAAATAAAGCGTGAGTCACTGTCTTTTATTCCCCAAACATCTTGACTGTTTTCCATCATTGATGTCAGAGGCAATGAACTTGAGACCTTTGCTATTTTTTTCATCATCTGTCCTAACTCCATTCAGCCCCTTTCATTGTGGATGACGCCCATTTAGGAGAGGGTAAATTACTTAGTCAGTGCGAAAGTCTAATTAGAAAAATAAAATGGAATAGTCTCCACGAGAGAGACTCTCTTTTCTATTTTTATCATGCTAGACGCTATCGCTTTCTACATCCCTTCAAAGCAAAAAGCGCAAGGCGGACATGAAATACGGTAAACAGACCATGCAGAGAATACGGTTCAAATTTGAGTTTTGCACTTGCCAACGTCTGTTTCACTGCGGGATAGGATACCGAGCGTAATAAAGCGATGTCTTTTTGTGATACGCCTAACGCGAAAAGCATCGCCGTTTCAAATTGCACCGGTGTTAATTCAGGAAACACTTCCCGTAATTCAGGAAATTGGGTAATATCGATGTTAGCCATTGTAGCCTCCCATGAGGTTGTGGTGGTTAGCTGACAGGGGTGGTTGCTGCCATCTCTGTTAGCGCTAGGGTTAAGTGATATAAAACGGTGATTGCGTCACCGTCGCTATTTGCAACTTGTTGTAGCTATTTATGTTTTCATGGTGAGTGACTCCGTGGGTTTATGATTTATGACGCAATATTGAGTTCTTTGGTGTGTGTAAATTGCCCGTCCCAATGGGTTTTCATTGGCAACTTATTTTTGCGGTAGAGGTCAAATAATCGGATTGCGCCCTTGCGCAATAAAACCGGTTGGTACTTGATAAAGTCATCACCGTTATGAATGCTGATTTTATGTTGATGTTCCGTTAAATATCGGTCACGCGCATAAGAGGTTGCACGCCACCGGGTATGGGATTTACTTTCGTTATAAAGCCAATTCCTTTCTGCCAAACAGTGATTAATCTGTTGTGTGTTAATACCGTTGAGCATTTTGCAAAACTGAGTGGTCGTTATTCCTTCCTTAAACAGGTTCTTCAACTCCTGTAATTCCGCTTCCTGTTCTTTGTTCACTAAAACTAACCTGGTTTTTTCACGAAACTATTCTGCCCATGCTATAGCCGCAACAGGGGGGTCTTCGAAATTAGGTAATATGCAGACAGGCCGCGTTGCTTTCTCTTCCAGCTCTCGCCAGCGAGTGGCGACTCTATGGCGAAATTGAATACTGTAACCCATGACCAGTGTCATGGTTAAATCCTGGTCAAGCAAATACTCTTGATAGGTGCGACCACTGGTGTCTTTATAATCAGCCGAAAACTCGGCCGATTGAATGTTGATCGATTCGAACATTTTGCGACAATCATCGAGAACATGTTTATGCTGTTTACCCGTTAGTCGAGCAATTTCACGGCTAGACATTTTTACCTGTTGATAGATAGTGATGACATTTGACATGGAGAATTCCTTGCAAGTGAATTGCGATTAATGACCTCCGGTACGTTACCGGAGCGGAAGATTAATTAAGCTTTGATGTTGCGTCAGCGGGGGGTTGGGCTTTGCTTCTATTAACAAAATTAACGAATACCATCCCATCTTTGAAACAGTCACAAAGACGGCAGGCTAAAGGTGAATTTAGTTTTATTGAAGGTGTATAATTGCTCACTATCTGACCCATAACACACTATGGGCGTAAAAAAACCGCACTACTTGCGTATGCGGCATTCGCTAGTTAAAGGTATTTAACACCTTTAACGAAATATTCCCCGAGGCTGAATCATCATTCAGCCCGTCCGGGTATAGCAGGTGTTAAGACACCTTAATGTAGCAATACTTCAATATCTTCAATATCTTGGTCAGAAAGTCCAGTAGATGTTTTAACCAAAGCCCTATCCACACCATTCTTAAGAAGCGCTTTGGCAATTTCTGTGTTTCTTTCCTGACGTCCCTGTTGCATGCCCTGTTGCATGCCCTGTTGCATGCCCTGTTGCATGCCTTCCTCACGGCCCTCTCTTCTCAGGTCTTGTGCAATCGTCATGATGTCCTCACTGTAAGTCGGTGCGTGCTCCACAATCGTTTTGAAAAATTGCGGTGTATCCGCTGTTTTTCCTCTCTGAGCAATATAATACATTAATGTCTTAACCAGTTCACTCTCTGTATAACCCGTATTCAGTAAATGTGCAATAGACTGACTTATCACTATGATATCACGCGCATAAATGTGCTTTTGTACTAATTCAAGAAGAGCAACACTGCGGTGAGTCAAGATTTCTTCATCGGGTATCGTGGTCACATCCACCAAAGGAAAAGGCTGAGAATAGACTCTTTGTGCTAAGTCTCTGTCAGCAAAACAATCCAGCCAATCCATACTGTAGGGATAAGGGCTTGTTTCTCCATGATAAAAGAGGATCGGTATTACCACCGGCAACTCGTCATGGCCTTGGTCAAGATGCTGTTGCATGATGGGAATACTGTAGCGGAACAAGCGGAAAGCCATTAATTTTTTTGGCGTGCTTTGATGTTCGATGAGACAATGAATGTAGCAACGCTTACCCTCCTTCGTTTTGAGTGAATAAACAATGTCAGAATAATGTTGTCTCAAATTCGGCTCAATGAATGAACCCGGTTCGATCTTCAACGTAGAAAAATCGCATTGCTCCTTGATTTCAGGCGGTAAGTGGAACTGTAGGAAATCACGGGCAACGTTAACATTGCTCATGCACTTCCTAAATGTTGCATCATGTGGGTTCGGTACCTGAGGCACGGCGCAATCTCCCTGTGATTATTCTCTACAATGTGGCGTCGATATTATCGACAGGCAACTCTACGCGTATTTCATCCGCTAAACGATCACTTTTTTTCAGTGGCGTTATCTTCATGCCACTTTTCCATAGGGTTTTAATGCTCAACGGGCGCTTTGGATTTGACTTGATATCTTATAATCATAAAGACACAGTAATCTACGGTAAGGCGTCTCATTTTTTTTAGGATAATAAATGTTCTCTCACTTCGTTGAGTGGGATCTGGTCACGATATACGCTATAAATGATACAATTTTCTTTTCTAGCGTCAGAGATAGCGTTATCACATAAAATGGCGCGTAGGGAGGTAGGGCTATTTTTACAGATTTGCTCTATACGTTGAAAATGTTCATTGACTTTTTTAAGTTGTTGTGCTTTTAAACAGTCAACATTATCCAGAAAAGAACAAATAGCGCTAAATGCAAAAACAGAAAAAAACGGGTTAGATTGCATTTTTTATTTATTCAATGACTCTACCATTTTACCCTTCGCCTCATCAATGATACTGAAATAATTTTGCCTCATCTCAGATTTCGTTCTCATTCATAGGAGAGGGTTTTTTCTGAACCAACAGCAATAACCCTCTCCTCATTTTTTAGATCGTCGATGTTTTCCGTTATTTTTACCTTAATTTCTCCGCCGCTTATTATTGTGTTCCACACTTTTTGTACTTTCCTGATATCCCTTGCTGAGACAGGAAGAACAAGACGAGACAGGGCGTCATAAATTGCTTTATAGTTATCCGTTTTGATTTTATTGATCCGTATCGTTGCCATACCTTCTATTTCTATGTCATGTTCAGTGATGTCTATCGAGTCGGTCCCTTTCTGATATTCAATCAATAAAAAATTATCACGAATTCTCTTCGCTAATTCAGTGTTCACATTCACATAGGAAAACACCGTTTTAAGTAAATATTTAATATTTTGGTCGCTTATGCTATAACCTATAAATACTATGGGATTATGGATAAATAAAGAAAGCAGGTGAGACCTGATTAATTCGTATTTATTATTAAAATGGGCATAGTCTTCATGCGTTATGATGATATTGCAAGGGTCTTGGGCACACCCGTGAATTTTGTAAACTGACCCGTAGGGATTACTGAGTAATATGTCATTTCCTATTAATGGGGTAAAATTAAAAAACTTCTCTATCAATCCATCGTAGTGGGTTGTTATAACAGAACCCATATTTTTCCTTGCTTTAATCAGGTCACTGATTTCTTCCTGCCGCTCTTCTCTTATCTTCAATTGAGAGAATAGGGATGAAATGTATATTTTAAATCGACTTAATTTAATATTTTTTTTCATGTTTTCATAAAAACAGTATTAATCTCTTTAAATTTACCGTCTCTCTCTTTAGATAAACGTTGATTAAATTCTTTTTCTAATTTTGTCGCCAGGCGATCAAAGTGACAAACACCAGATAGCATACAGGACGCTTTGAGATCATAATAGAATTCAGCATTGTCGGTTAACTCCAAGGAAATCTTTGATAATAGCCCATCCCAGCTATAGGCATTTTTAAGGTAACGTAAGCTAAAGCCGGTACCTATAAACAGAACGGGGTGGTTTTTATAATGACTGATAAATTCTTGAATATTCATGTCGATTTTTAGCGTTGACAGAGGGAATATTTATTAGCGAAATTTTCGCTAAACACCTATTTGGGTTGTCGTTTAATGACCTTTCAGACAATATGATGACCTCTTTGGAAACATAGGATCAGAGGGATGAAGACACCCTCTTCATGCTACCCGCCCATAGGTTTTAATCTGTTCGATTTCACGTTCAAGTTCCTGCAGAAATTTTCGCACTTCGGTTTCAATTTCCTTGCCCAGCGCTTCATCAAAGTGAATGCGCTTTTTGAAGTAGGCTAATGTGTCAGGCAGTCGATTGTCATAACTGACAAAGTCACACCATCGACGCCCCGTACACAGCATTTGTGCGTGCATTTGCAGGCGGTATTTTTTTCTGGTTCACCTGTTCTTATCGTTTTCAGATGCGTCCAGGTTTTGGGGCATTTAATCTCGATCAGGCCATCCTCATTAACCAATCCGTCGGGACTGGCCGCAAACCCCTCAATAGTGGGGTGGTCGACGAGACCGACCTCCGTGACCTCTACTGCAAATTCACGCAAGATGTAAGCCTCACGGGCGACGGGTTCCAGTGCCGTCCCGTGCTTCATATCGAGCGTGACAAAGGTGTCTCCCCGTTTCCCCGTCAGACGCTGGCAAATCAGCTCGGCCCTGTATTTTTTTCGCGTTGCTGCGTCGCCTGTTTTTACTTTTGCCATCACCTCTGCCAATTTGCTGGCTGTGACCTTGCCGCATCTTGCAGCAAACCAGGCTTCTGTTCGTTGTTCCATTTTTACCTCGATAAATTGTCTTGTCATCAAAACGGAGAACCGCTCGTAGAGTAGGTCTCTGGTTTGACATCATCTCCCCAGCGACCTCTCGTCAAACCGTGCTTGCAGTTTTCCCGCACACGGCTTTCCGACTGTCTTCTTTCCACAGCGTTACGACGGCACAGGTCGGGCATACCGACTCCCTTCATCTCCGGTTATGGACAGGCTGTACAGCTTAAACAGCCCGTGGTAATCGTAGAACCAGGACGGCGGGTGGTCCCTCCACCCCTTACCCCGTTTCTTGTGCTTCTTCCGCAACATGATGCAGAGTGTCCATATCGTGTAATTCGCTATGCTCAAGAAATGCTTCCTTGAATTACCTGTCTTGAAGTAATTCCCCCATCCGCGAAGAATCGGGTTTACCTTTTCTTTCACCAATGTGGGCCAATCCCAGTGCTGCCCTTTTCGGACAACATCACGGATTTTCTGCTTAACAGACTTCATAGCCTTGGTAGTCGGATAGTAAAAGGTCTTCAACTCGCCCGTCACTTTCGATGGTTGAACTGCGAACCTGTGACCTAGAAAGTCAAACGGCTCTTTCATGGCATTAACTATCCGCGTTTTCTTGGCATTAAGCGTCAACCCAAGTCGGTCTAAGACTTTCTTGGCCTGATCCAGATAAAACTCCGGGCGCTTGCTGCACAAAATCACAAAATCGTCGGCATATCGCACGATATGAGCATCATGCGGACGTTTACCGAACGCCTTTTTCTCCCACGTCGAATCAAGCCAGTGCAGGTAGAGATTAGCGAGCAAGGGAGAAATTACTCCGCAAACAATAGTGCAAACTTTCGCGTAAGCTGGGGCATGCGTTTTCACCGGCGCTGCCTCAAGTCTGGTCATCCGGATGGGAGCATCACTGAGTTTTCCCTCGTTATTGAGACTGATAACGGCACACGGAGTGACCCTCAGCAATGAAACCGAAGCCATTTTCACAACACGTACGTATCACTTTCGAGCCCAGCCGGTTTTCTGACGACCAGCTGACGGATGTTTATGAACAGCTGACTCCCGTTAACCACCACGTGCTTACCCCTCACGACCAGGCCCAGGCCAAACCTCACCGGGCTCCTGCCCGCTCAACCGCTAGACGGAGCAAAATGTTATGAACAAGGCACTGGTCGCACTCTACGCCCGCGTTTCTTCCGGGCAACAGGTAAAAAATGGCACCATCGGCAGTCAGCTTGCAGCAATCAAGGACCGCATCCGTGAGGACGGCCACGTGTTGCCTGACGCCATGCTCTTTATCGATGATGGTGTCAGCGGTGCTACACTTATCCGCCCGCAACTAGAGCGCCTGAGGGACTACGCGGCGGCAGGCGATATTGAATGCCTGTACATCCTGTCGCCCGACAGGCTAGCCCGTAAATACGCCTATCAGGCTCTGCTGATGGAAGAGTTCAGCGCCTGCGGCGTGGAGGTTATCTTTATCTGTCACACCCCCGGCGACACGCTGGAAGACATGATGCTTCTGCAGATGCAGGGGATGTTTGCTGAATATGAGCGGGCAAAGATTATGGAGCGCAACCGGCGTGGTAAGCTTCACGGTGCACGCTGTGGTAATGTCGGTGTCCTTTCCGGTGCACCTTACGGTTATCGGTATATCCGCAGGCAGCCGGACGGGACACCCGCACAGTATATTGTCAACCTTCATGAAGCCTCCGTGGTCAGGAAGATATTTAGTTGGGCTGGCATAGAGCGCCTGAGTCTAGGCGGTGTGGTCAGACGTCTGGCTGAGAAAGGCATAGAAAGCGCCACCGGCAAACCCGGCTGGGACCGCAGTACGGTATGGGGCATGTTAAAGAACCCCGCTTACAAAGGACTTGCTGTGTTCGGAAAAACGAAAAACTGCGCCCCCCGTCCCCGGGTGAGAGCAGCGCGCAACAGTGCAGATATCCTCAAGAACGGTTATTCAGTAATACGAAGTAAGCCGGATGACGGCATCGGGATCCCTGTGCCTGCCATCATCAACAGCGCTCTTTTCTTGACGGTCAACGAACAGCTGGAAGAAAACCGCCGACATGCACGACAGGGGCGCCGGGGAGCCGCTTATCTCTTACAGGGGCTGACTGTGTGCGGCCACTGTCGCTATGCGTATTATGGCAAAAAAGTCAGTAAATCTGCGGCAAAAGGGGGGGCGCAGTATTCTTATTACCACTGTACTGGGACGGATGCTTACCGCTTTGGGGGCATTCGGGTGTGTGACAATAAACAGGTCAGGACATCCATGCTGGATGAAACGGTCTGGGCACAGGTCATTGCGCTGCTGTCTGAGCCGGAACGGCTGAAAAAAGAATATGAGCAGCGTCTAACGCAGGCGTCAGAGCACAGTGGACAGACCGCAGATGCTGAGCGTCTGAAAAAGCAAGAAAATCAGCTAAACGTGGGGCGGTCCCGATTGATTGATAGTTTTGCCGAAGGGCTGATTGGCAAAACAGACTTTGAACCACGGATCAGAGTGATGACGCTCAGGCTGGCGGAACTTGCGCGCCAGAGAGTGAAGGTGAAACAGGCCACAGAGAACCAGCATGAGTTGCTGCTACTGGTTAACCGGGTGGAGGATTTTGCTGCTGCGGTCACGGAACGCCTGAGTACGGACGATTTTCTGATGAAGCGAGAAATTCTGCGTGCGCTGGTGAAACGGATAGAAATTTATCGTGATGAAATTGTGGTGGTTTTTCGGGTGAATCCCGGGAATGATACCAGCCTGGAAGCAGGATCAGACAAAACATATGGCAGAAGTTTGCCAGATTGTTTGCGGAGTAAGTTCTCCCTTGCTCGCTAATCTCTACCTGCACTGGCTTGATTCGACGTGGGAGAAAAAGGCGTTCGGTAAACGTCCGCATGATGCTCATATCGTGCGATATGCCGACGATTTTGTGATTTTGTGCAGCAAGCGCCCGGAGTTTTATCTGGATCAGGCCAAGAAAGTCTTAGACCGACTTGGGTTGACGCTTAATGCCAAGAAAACGCGGATAGTTAATGCCATGAAAGAGCCGTTTGACTTTCTAGGTCACAGGTTCGCAGTTCAACCATCGAAAGTGACGGGCGAGTTGAAGACCTTTTACTATCCGACTCCCAAGGCTATGAAGTCTGTTAAGCAGAAAATCCGTGATGTTGTCCGAAAAGGGCAGCACTGGGATTGGCCCACATTGGTGAAAGAAAAGGTAAACCCGATTCTTCGCGGATGGGGGAATTACTTCAAGACAGGTAATTCAAGGAAGCATTTCTTGAGCATAGCGAATTACACGATATGGACACTCTGCATCATGTTGCGGAAGAAGCACAAGAAACGGGGTAAGGGGTGGAGGGACCACCCGCCGTCCTGGTTCTACGATTACCACGGGCTGTTTAAGCTGTACAGCCTGTCCGTAACCGGAGATGAAGGGAGTCGGTATGCCCGACCTGTGCCGTCGTAACGCTGTGGAAAGAAGACAGTCGGAAAGCCGTGTGCGGGAAAACTGCAAGCACGGTTTGACGAGAGGTCGCTGGGGAGATGATGTCAAACCAGAGACCTACTCTACGAGGGGTTCTCCGTTTTGATGACAAGACAATTTATCGAGGTAAAAAATGGAACAACGAACAGAAGCCTGGTTTGCTGCAAGATGCGGCAAGGTCACAGCCAGCAAATTGGCAGAAGTGATGGCAAAAGTCAAAACAGGCGACGCAGCAACGCGAAAAAAATACAGGGCCGAGCTGATTTGCCAGCGTCTGACGGGGAAACGAGAAGACACCTTTGTCACGCTCGACATGAAGCACGGGACGGCACTGGAACCCGTCGCACGTGAGGCTTACATATTGCGTGAATTTGCAGTAGAGGTCACGGAAGTGGGGCTCGTCGACCACTCTACCATCAAGGGATTTGCCGCCAGTCCCGACGGACTGGTTAATGAGGATGGCCTGCTCGAGATTAAATGCCCCAAAACCTGGACGCATCTGAAGACATTAAGAACCGGCGAACTCAAAAGAGAATACCTCCTGCAAATGCATGCGCAAATGCTATGTACCGGTCGTAGGTGGTGTGACTTTGTCAGCTATGATAATCGACTGCCACCGGAATTGGCTTACTTCAAGAAACGCATTCACTTTGATGAAGCACTGGGCAAGGAAATTGAGACAGAAGTGCGTAAATTTCTGCAGGAACTTGAACGTGAAATCGAACAGATTAAAACGTATGGCAAAGTGGCATGAAGATAACGCCGCTGAAAAAAAGTGATCGTCTACCGGATGAAATACGCGTAGAGTTGCCTGTCGATAATATCGACGCCACATTGTAGAGAGAACCCCAGGGAGAGCATGCCGTGCCTGACATATCGAAACCTCATGATAAACTATTTAAAGGCACCCTACAGCATCGACAGATTACGTTGGATTGGTTGAAGGCACATCTTCCAAAGAGGATCCTGAAATTAATTGATATCTCCACGTTAAAGATGGTACCCAACGAGTTATCCCCTAAATGGCCTGATACGCTGTATAGCGATGTGGTTTTCAGTTGTAAGATTAAAGGCCAACTGAGCTACATCTATATTTTGGCGGAACATCAAAGCAGTGATGATGAAATGATGGCATTTCGTATCCTCTGTTACGTTGTCGAGTTGATGAACTACCACTTAAAGCAGGGTCATAAAAAATTGCCGATTGTGTTGCCTTTAGTGCTCTATCACGGAGGAAAATCGCCTTATCCCCACTCACGAGCAATCTGGGAATGTTTTGAGGAGCCAAAATTAGCAAAAAAATTGGCACTGAAACCCTTTCAACTGATTGATTTAACGGTCATGTCAGATGAAGAAATAAATACACATGGTTTAGCGTCAGTGATGGAAATCTTATTCAAACACTACCGCGAAAAGCAATCTCCCCTCACCTGGTTAGAGGTGTTGTTATCTGAAGAGAAAATGACTACAATTTACACACAAGTGAGCCGTGACTATTTCAAAGACGTACTGAGGTACTTTATTGAAATATGTGGTAGAGCCAGTGATTTGGCAGAGTCAGATGATCTGGACAAGTCATTAGCACTGTGGCTTAATTCCGTTCCACAAGCAAAGGAAGACATTATGACATTTGCACAACAACTCGAAAAACGGGGCGAAAAACGGGGCGAAAAACGGGGCATGCAACAGGGAATGCAACAGGGAATGCAACAGGGAATGCAACAGGGCATGCAACAGGGACGTCAAGAGACTAAATTCGAGATTGCGAAAGAACTTCTTGCTGACGGAGCAAGCAAAGAAAAGATTAAAAAATATACTGGACTTTCTGACCAAGATATTGAAGTATTGCTACATTAAGGTGTCTTAGCACCTGCTATACCCGGACGGGCTGAATGATGATTCAGCCTCGGGGGAATATTTTGTTAAAGGTGTTAAATAACCTTAACTAGCGAATGCCGCATACATAAGTAGTGCGGTTTTTTTTACGTCCATAGCGTGTTATTGGTCAGATAGCGAGCAACTATACGCCTTCAATAAAACTAAATTCACCTTTAGCCTGCCGTCTTTGTGACTGTTTCAAAGATGGGATGGTATTCGCTCATTTTGTTAATAGAAGCAAAGCCCAACTCCCCGCTGACGCAACATCAAAGCTTAATTAATCCTCCGCTCCGGTAACGTATCGGAGGTCATTAATCGCAATTCACTTGCAAGGAATTCTGCATGTCAAATGTTATTAATATCTATCAACAAGTAAAAATGTCTAGTCGTGAAATTGCTCAACTAATGGATAAACAACATAAACATGTTCTCGATGATTGTCGAAAAATGTTCGAATCGATTAACATTCAATCGGCCGAGTTTTCGGCCGATTACAAAGACGCCAGTGGTCGCACCTATCAGGAATATCTACTTGATCAGGATTTAACCATGACATTGGTCATGGGTTACAGTATTCCACTTCGCCATAAAGTCGCCACGCGCTGGCGGGAGCTGGAAGAGAAAGCAACACGGCCTGTCTGCATATTACCTAATTTCGAAGACCCCCCTGTTGCGGCTATGGCATGGGCAGAACAGTTTCGTGAAAAAACCAGGCTAGCCTTAGTGAACAAAGAACAGGAAGCGGAATTAAAGGAGTTGAAGAACCTGTTTAAGGAAGGAATAACGACGACTCAGTTCTGCAAAATGCTCAACGGTATTAATACACAACAGATTAATCACTGCTTGGCAGAAAGAAATTGGCTTTATAACGAAAGTAAATCCCATATCCGCTGGCGTGCAACCTCTTATGCACGTGACCGATATTTGACGGAACATCAACATAAAATCAGCATTCATAGCGGTGATGACTTTATCAAATACCAACCGGTTTTACTACGCAAAGGGGCAATCCGATTATTTGACCTCTACCGCAAAAATAAGCTGCCAATGAAAACCCATTGGGACGGGCACTTCACCCACGAAAAAGAACTTAGCATCGCATCATAAACCCACGGAGTCACTCACCATGAAAACATAAATAGCCACAACAACTTACAAATAGCGACGGTGACGCAATCCCGTTTATATCACTTAACCCTAGCGCTAACAGAGATGGCAGCAACCACCCCTGTCAGCTAACCACCACAACCTCATGGGAGGCTACAATGGCTAACATCGATATTACCCAATTTCCTGAATTACGGGAAGTGTTTCCTGAATTAACACCGGTGCAATTTGAAACGGCGATGCTGTTCTCTTTGGGCGTGTCACAAAAAGAAATTTCAGAATTGCGATCAATCTCATACAAAGTTGTGAAACAGACCCTGGAGGCGGCAAAAATCAAATTTGAGCCTCGTTCACTTCATGGATTGCTCACTATCTTCCATGTGCGTCTTGTGCTGTTTGCTTTGCAGCAATGTGTAAGATGAACGGACTCTCGTTCTGTTAAATAGCAACAGCAAACCCGTACTACAAAATAAAAAAGGAGCATAGGTGCCTTTAAGGCACCTACGGCATCCTGTTTATTCCCTTTAGCATTATCTGGCTTAAGTAATTAATACGTTCCAATCTGCATTGGAAAAAAGGCGCATTTTTAACGCAAAAGCCGATGTTACTTCAAAGGAGAAACCGTGATGAAGAATCCCGTGATTGAAAACGTTGTATTCTGGATGACGGTGCCTTTTCTCATCCTATTAGCCCCGCTTATTTTAATATCGGTTATCTATTTTATTCGCGACTCATGTGCACGAAAAAAAACAAAAAAAAACTCATAGAATAATTTATGAATAAGATTAACTTGTCGTTACGTTCATTGTCTCTGACATCAAATGATGGAAAATAGTCAAGATGTTTGGGGAATAAAAAACTGTGACTCACGGTTTATTTATACCAATCGTGCTTTTTTTGACTTTTTCAATTTGCCACAAGGATTTGATGTGATAGGGCGGCGTGATGATGAACTTCCTACGTGTATTGCAGAATTTTCTTTAATAACTCAAAAATTGGAAAGAGAGGTTATAAAAAGCGGGCAAAAAATTACCCTCATTAAAACGCATTTTTTTGGTCGTGAACAGAAACTGCAACCTTATTTATACGAAACTTTTCCGTTGCATAATAAAAGAAAGAAATGCATCGGCACCGTTTTTTATGGCAGAAAACTGGCTATTATTTCACTGCCACACTACGTGGACAAGCTGACTGCCACGCTATTATTGGAACCGCCCTCGAATCTCTTCACACAATCTGAACTGAGGATAGTCTTTTATTTATTACGCACGATGAGTGCCAAGGAAATAGGTAAAAAATTGGCACGTTCTCATCGCACAATAGAAAATAGAATTCGTATTCTATACCAAAAGGCGAAAGTGCATTCATTGCTGGACTTTAAACATTTTTGTCATCAAACCGGCTTTGACCGCACTGTTCCCCACGCGTTTATACGCCCCGGGATACAGTTTATTGAGTAGGAGGTTTTCTTATGAGCAACAGACAGAGCAGAGCGAGAAAACGAGAGTTAAAAGATAAGGTCTTGGAAGCGAAAAGAAATGAAAAGAAAAATTGGTTTAACCGATTAAGAAGCTGGTTCAAGAAGATAAAAAAGCCTAAACATCGATTGCCATAAAACCATTTTATTGATTCTTCGAAAAACAATGCGTTTAGCGAAGGGCTTCTCCTTGTCAATACAAGTGGAGTGCTTACATGTTATCTCTAAAAAAAGGAAGCGTTATGTTACAAGACGTGATGAAAGAACCGTCAGAGATGATTTATATTGGCACGACACTTCACCAAGCACTTGAAACCTTTGCCGCGTCTGTCAGCGCTCATTGTGGATACAGTATAACTGCAGCTCATTTTGCTCAATACCTTGTCGACCATTATGGTGAAATAGCTCAAGACACGATGATTGCCACATTGAAAAATTAAAAACATGTGCTTATTGCATCACTTTACTGATAGAAAACCTTCTATATAGAACAGGATAAATTAATGAGTTCACGTTCGTTCATCGAATAAGTTTAAAGAATGTGCATATCAACCGGATTTAGTCACACTATTTCCTGCAACCTTACTTAGATAAAGTTTTTATAACCAATAACCCTATCCTGGCAGAGAAAGTTTGCCAGGATTTTTTTATTCCTTAAATAACGTGGAGGTCAGTTAAATCTAGCTTATTTCCGCTGATTCATGAGGCCCAAACTATTTTTTCACTTCGGTGCAGATGAATTGATGACGTTTTTAACATGGATAAAGGATTAATAAACAGACAATGGATGAAGATACACGATTAACGCTAAAGGGTGCGGCTGAATTATTGGGCCTGTCCCCCAGGACAGTGAGCAAAATTATCAAATCGGGTGCGCTCTTCGGGCGGCGTTCAGACGGAAAGGGTGGGAAGTATATGATCCTGAAATCAGCCTGTATTGACTATCTGCGCAATCCACAAGCACGTGGAGGTGATGACACTTTTAAAGGAGGCAAACGATGCCACTCATACTCAGAGGGGGAATATGGCACTGCCATTTCTTTACCTCGACAGGCAAAAGAATTAGGCGATCGCTTGGTACAAAGGACAAGAAGCAAGCAAAGGAGTTGTATGACCGTTTGAAATCAGAGGCATGGCGTGTTGATCATCTGGATGATCTGCCAGTGAGAACCTTTGATGAATGTTGTCTACGCTGGCTGGATGAGAAGAGCCACAAACGTAGCCTGGACGATGATAAAACAAAAATCGAATTTTTCTTGCTGCATTTTTCGGGGCGAGATGTGTCAAGTATCACCGTGGAGCAAGTATTTTTAGCCCTCTCAACATTGACTAACCGAAAACACCGGCAACTATGGGAATCGAAACGGGACGCAGCAATCAGGAAAAATTTCTCTGTCCCCGAATACGAGCCTAAACCGGTTTCTCTTGCGACAAAAAGTCAATACCTGTCATTCATTCGTGGACTCTTTAGGATAATCGCTAATGAATGGAACTGGATCAAATCAGCACCGGTTATAAAAGCTAAGAAACCGGTCAACAAGCGGATACGATGGCTCACGACCGATGAGGCCACCCGGCTCATCGACTGTATGCCAGACAGTATTAAACCGGTAGTTATTTTTGCGCTGGCTACGGGGTTAAGGCGCTCAAATATACTGGATTTGGAATGGTCACAGATTGATATGCGAAGAAAAGTGGCCTGGGTCAACCCAGAAAATGCCAAAGCAGGGAAGGCGATTGGGGTTGCTTTAAATGAGACGGCGTGCAATGTGTTACGGGGTCAGCGAGGCAAACACGCGCGCTGGGTGTTTGTCCATACGGTTGCGAAAACGCGATCTGATGGCACCTTGACGCCTGCAATCAGGAAAATGCGCGTTGACGACAATGCAGCCTGGTATACTGGATTGAAGCGAGCGGGGATCACGGATTTCCGCTTTCACGATTTGCGGCACACCTGGGCGAGTTGGCTGATTCAGTCTGGCGTACCATTGAATGCGTTGCAAGAAATGGGCGGCTGGGAATCGGTTGAAATGGTGCGCAGATATGCTCATTTAGCACCCAGTCATTTAACGGAACACGCGAAGCAACTGGATCCGCTTTTGCGAGTTTACGACACAAATACGACACAGGATGATTTTTAACTTAAAAAAAAGGGTGCTAACCTATTGATTTACTTGGTGCGCCCTACAGGATTCGAACCTGTGACCTACGGCTTAGAAGGCCGTAGATGGTGATTTAACTTATTGTCATTATTGATATAATCTACGTTAGTGGCGGGGTTTGTGTCATTAAGTGCATTCTAATGTCCTTGATCGACATTCAACGCTGTTCAGTGACGACACAAATACGACACAGTCATTTTCTACACTTGGACACGTTTCTACACAATTATCTCATCTTGATTCGGGCATGCTCAATGCTCAGACACGAGTTTCTCACAAATCTAACTAAGGCAAGTCAACAGTAATCTAATGTGATCAAAAATGGCGTATTTAATAACATTCCATTTTTGCTGATAAAGAGTGATTTCTTGAGATACCCGCCGCTTATGACATGGCATCACATCACATAACCCTTCTTAGTCGTTTTTCCTGCTCACCTTTTACCATTATTTATTCAGTGCGAAACTCGTGACCGATAAAAATGGTTGTGAATACGTCAATGTCCTCGCTGATTCTTATCAACTGAGCGAAATGGGTTTTAGCTTGCCGGAAGCGATGGCGATGCATCAACAGGCTTTTGACTGCCCAGCAAACGAAAACACGCGCCGAAAAGCGCCGTTATTTACTCAGAGAATCGATGACGAAAATCGCGCCCTTGCAAGATGCGGTGGAGTTAGGGATTGCTACTGAGAATGAGATTACTGAGCTTAACACATGGAAACACTACCACGTGGCGTTAAATCGGCTGCATATCACGACGGCAAAGATGATTGTTTGTTTCATTTTTACCATCAGCTACTGAATCATTAGGCAGATTAGGACATGATAAATTACATCAAGCATGTCTTTTTGTAACTGCTCGAGTTCTGTTTTGGCTGTGTTGATTTGTAAACGTAATTGACTCTGATTCATTTCAATTTTATGGAGTAGTCGTTCAATGGCCTCACCACACGCCTTAGCAGCAGCGATCAATTTTGAATTCAATTTCGAATATGCATTGGCGTTTTGCTTCTAAACTTTCTTTCCTAACCTGTAAACGCTTATGCCGTTCGAGTACCACTTACCTGGCAAGGCTGCTCTTCTTCTTAATTTTATCACTGAATATTGTCTTGTAATTAGAGTCAATCAGTAATCGTTTGAATAGGGTCACTGCAAGGATTTATGTAAAAATAGGAGATAAAAAATAGGTTGGCATGATGGGTTCCGATGTTATGTTAATTGTTTAATTTATTTTTATAATGTTATTTTTTTATATGTAAATATTATTGTTTATGTAAAAATATTGTTATAAATTCGCGCCTTTGAAGCACAGAATGGACTGTTTTCTGCAAAAAAATGCGGGCATCCGGTTGATATAAAAGAAAATTTCAAAGCAGCTGGCAGCTGTAGTAATTTAAACTTTAAGCTGATCCTAAAATCGTTATAAATGCGAGCCCTACCCTTTTCAAATACGAACAGCTACAGCTAGCTGTAGCACACTGAGGACTAGAATTGTGAATAAGATTTTTTCGTGCGGGTAAAACTGATGTATTAACCGCCCACTATGCTAGTGGGGGCAAGGGAGTTCAGAGAAAAGGTCAGACTTTGTTAATGTGTGCCATCGAGGTTAATAACAGTGCAGCGGTTGATATGATATTGGCAACCCCAGCCGGTAAATGGGGATTAAATAATCTGGTTGACCAGCTGGGTAATACCGCCCTGCACTACGCCTATGCTGCCAGTAATCAACAGTTCGTTAGACACCTGCTGGCGTCTGGCGAAGTGAACGAAGCCACCCTCCAGCACCGTAATACGGCGGGGCAGTTGCCGCAAGAAAGCACAGTCTCTAACAATGCTCAGATCGCCGATAAGGTAAATATTCCTGTAGTCACTCCCCCTGCTTTACCGGTTTCACAGGCCAGCGGATTGAGTTTTTTACTGGCGCATGGCCGTTACACCGCTTTGTTCGATGACATTCAGATGACCTCAAAAATCGTATCAGTCATCTTTATTACTCCTCTTACTCTTATCTTACAGAAGCAGGAGAAGAAGACGTTTATCTTGCAGAAGCAGGAGACGAAGAAGAAGACGTTGATCATTTTTCAAACGAGTTACAAGAACTGGGAGAGCGCTACGGGTTCGAAGCCATAAAGCGAATGGCACTTGATAGTACTGCTTTAATGGTAACATCAAAGGCTGAACGTAATGAAAAAGCTGCATATAAATGGATGGAAGATAATATGTGGTTATCTGCCGATGGCAAGTATGCTTTTCAGCCTCAGACACCTTTGTACAGTGAAGACAAATTCACCAAGTTTGTGACCGCACTGAGCAAGGATACTCCTGGTGCAGAAGAGGAAGGACATCATAGTCTAGATACCCCAGACAAGGCCGAGACACAGGGGCTGAATCAGACAACATTGGATGTGGCTGATAACATGGTAAAAGCGCGCGGAATGCAAATGATCAAAACATTGTCCGTCATCGATGGGGGAAATATGCTGACTGGCCGACGCGCCGATGGTCGGCCTTACGTACTGATTGGGCGTGATGCAATATTACAGACCACACTGGTCAATAAGCATACTTATAGCGATGCTTTAATCGATGAAAAATTGAAAACGTTTGATCCTGATGCTAGCGCTGTCAGCCGTATGATAGTTATGCTGAAAGCAGGGGATTTTATGAGCCAAACGCTTACCGGGGAGGAGGCTAATAATCAGGCTATTCGTTTCCTGGCGATGAATGAGATTTCTCAGGATATCATGGCCGATGAGCTAAATGTGCCACGTGAAGATCTGGTTATCATTAGTCAGCCTGGGTTTCATATTGACATGTATTTACGTCCGCTGGCGGACGGACGCGTGCTGATGCAAGATGATGAGGAAACCCAGAAACTGGTGCAACGTGTATTGAATGACGAGAGTAACAAATCAGTCATGAGGCGTAGGAAATACAAGACAGATTTGGAAAAAAATCTGGAAAAAACGTTGTCTGACCTTGCACAATCACGTCAGGAAAGGGAAAAAGTTACCGCATTGATTAATAAGCAATTAGAGGATGCTGGGCTACAGGTGATCAAAACTCCCGGAGTGTTCAAAGTAGGATATCGTCAAGTGAATTATATGAATGGCATCATGGGGACCAGTCCGACAGGTGAAATGTTCTACCTCACCAACGCTTCTAGCATTGAACCGTTGAACCAAGCCTTTTCTGCATGGATACAAGAAAAACAATCCGGACTAAATGTCCATTTTGTTGGCCTTAAGGACAGGTTTACGGAAAGTCTGTTAAACGGCAACGGAGGTTTTGACTGTATCACCCTTCATCATGGCACAGAAAATCTGGCTCAACAGATGGCGGCCTTCTCTGAGGGACGTGTCAGTGTATCGTCTACGTCTGGTCCAACAGCAGAAAAAACGGTAGTGCAATTGTCATCATACAATAATAGTCTAGACAGCTCTGTGCGTGTTGCTTAATAACGTCGGCTCTAAGGCGTGAATATTGTCATCCAAGAAGGGCTGGTTTCTCTTTTCGAAACCCAATCTGAAGGAAAACGCTGTCATTTTTTAAGGTTGCAGGTTGTTCAATAAATCCGAGGGGAATACCAGGGCGGGATCCCACTTTAATTTGAACTCTATGTAGGCAGAATGATCAGAAGAGTATTTATCCTAATGAATACCTAACTATGAGCCTTTTTAAGCAATTAGCCCTGATCCCCGACCGGCGTAAAGATATCAATATTAAGCACCCATTGATCGATGTGATTTTCTTAGTTTTTGCCGCGGTGTTAAGTGGAGCCTCGGGGTGGAAATCTATCCAGGATTTTGGCGAAGCTCAGCTCGATTGGCTAAAAAAGTATGGCACTTATCAAAGCGGGATCCCACGCCGCCGTTGCATTGCAAACATTATCAATGCATTAAAGACGTATTTGCTCGTTCAAACCTTGCTATCATGGATTAATGAACGACGTGAGCGAGCGGGTAGGACTCTGATAGCACTCGACGGTAAAACCTTACGCAGAACCTGGTCTGAAGAGATTTGTACCGCCTTACATACCGTCAGTGCCTATGATGTTGACGTCGGTATTACTCTCTATCAAAAAGCGGCAAACAGTCAGGGCAAAGAAGGCGAACTCGCTCGTCAGATCATTGATGCATTAGCGTTGGATAATGCGATTGTTACGCTCGATTCATTAAACCTCTTCGGAAACTCTCATTTATCTAATTTCCATGTTATAGCGGTACGGTATAATTTTGATTACATACTGAATACTATTCAGTACAAATATATGACACGACTCATCTTTATGCTGTAATTAGAATAGAACCGTTCTGCTATATAAATTGCTGCAATCAGATTAAATCTTAATCCAAACCGTTTTCGCCTGTTTTGATAACGATCTGATACAATTTTAAATCGTTTAATCATACCAATGACATTTTCGTTTAATACACGCAGGCTTGATAACTTACGATTGTTGCGTTTATCTTCTTGTGTTAAAGGATTTTTCTTTGTCTTTTTCTTAGGCAACGCCGAGTTTGAATGAATCTTGCCAAGCCCTTGGTAACCTGTATCTGTCACTGTTTTGATTTCAGGATGTATTCGCACACCAGACTCCTTGAACAACCTAAAATCATGGCGCCTCCCATTAGTAAATGGTTGTACAGATGACTGCGTCGCTTTTTTTATCGACGATCACTTGGGTTTTTAAGGTGGGTCGTTTCTTTTTTCCTGAGTAAAACTGCTTTTATTTTTTTTGGACGTTCAATCGGCGTTTCTGTGGCATCAATAAGAACGAGCTCATACTCCCTATCACTTTTTAATAAAGCTTTGTGTCCAGGTAGGGCAAAATCAGGATGCTTTATTAGCGTATTCTCTATCCATTTAATCGTTTCATAGCATGTGCTATCACTCACCCCATCGCTTTGGCTGACAGGAAAATAAGTGCGATATTCCCGTAGATACTCAAGGGCCATTAATAAGCGCTCTTCTAAACACAGCTTAGGTTTCCGACCTCCTTTTCCTTGCTTACACTTATCTGCTTCATTCAATATCTTTATCATCTTTTCAAATGTACTGCGTTTAATTCCGGTTAAGCGCCGAAATTTTTCCTCTTCCAGTACCTTGAGTCCCTCATATTTCATAGGGGCTCCTTGTTCAGGAGATTTTTAACAAAATTCCTACATGAATGCTAGTTTCCGAAGAAGTCTAGTGAATCCAGCGTTGTGACTTCTCTTGCAGAAGAGCTTCCTACCAACAAACTATCTACCTGCTAGTAAAAAATACAGTGGTAGCACGTTGTTACTCAGAACTCACATGATTGCCAATAAGCAATCATGTAATATTCTGCTTTTTAATTTATTTTAAAATGGAAAATAAATTAGGCGTATTGACCAGGAGGCACAGCATGTGAAGCTGGTTTTATTCCTGACGTGTTCCCTTTGGGCCAAGGGTAAACATTTCTTCCACTATTTTGGCGATTTTCAATTTGTGGACTAGAGCTTTCAGATTTTTTAACATCTTTTGCTTGACCATTACATCCAACACCATGTTGTTCGTGGAAACATTTATGAGAACGATGTCCGTTTTTTATATAGAATTCTGCTGCAGCGGCATGATCAACCATATATGGAAATTCTGAGGATCCCTTTTCCAACTGTGAAGGTGCTTTTTCTTGGGACATAGCTAAATAAGCAGTCTCTTGCGGAATGTTTGCAACATTAGGTATCTTAGAGGTGTTTTGCAAACTTCTCTTTTCGAGTACTGTTTGTTTTGTAGAGTATCCACTACTACTAGCTTGCTCTGAGCTAATTTTAGGTTTGGCTGTAAGTAGTGAAAAAGGCAAGTTATAAGCTCTTATCATCACCCTTTTCAGGTTTTCTTTGGAGGATGACTTTTTTTCATCATGACTGACTTTTATCTCAACACCGCCTGAAGATAAACGAGTCTTAGCACTGCTTTCAACACTTCTTCTTTCTGTAGTCTGCGAGCTAGAAGAACCTACTATTTCGCTAGCTGAACCGGTTTTCATAATCTTATTCCTCTAATATCTTGTCGTTTATGTGGGATGGGAGGGTTATCCATATAGGTACGCCAACCCTCGGTCACTTCTAGCAGTGATTCCAATACTTTTTTAATGTCCTTATTTTCATCGTCAATGACCTGAGCAACCAGTGATCGGCTCTCTGGATCAAACGCCAGGGTACATCCTTGAGTCGATTTCCAATACAGATTGGCCGCCAGTAATTTAGCGAAAAAATCAGCTTCAGTATTTTCCGGCAATTCAGCGATATAAATTGTCATCACCAAGCGGTCATCAATCGTTTGAAAATTAATCGGGATACCATCGAAAGTAACGATGCAACAGCCTTCTTCATCAAACACTAAGCTGGGTAGTTGTAATACATCTTTAAGATAATCAAGTCTGCTTTCGGGGTTCATTGTTAACCATTAATGCCATCATAAATTAATAGGCAGTAGATAATGTGTAGCCAAAATGCCAGAAGATGAAAGAGGCAATATTTATCTTTATTTTCTAGCACTAATGGATGCTAAGAATTAATAACATTCAGTGTTTATTTAGCGCTCATTTTTTTACCGATTGTAATGACGGAGATGAGTAAAATCTGCATGGTTGTCAACTCCTTGACGGCTAACTGGAGGGTATGACCGTTTGGGGTTATTGGTTACACATCCAGGAGGTGCCTCTTCTTCCCGAGTACAGTGTTTAGTGCTTAAAGGCATAGAAGCGGTTTCATTTTTAGCCTTAAAAATAACTACTTTCTTCTCTTCTGTACCAACTTGCTGACTTCCTCTTTCAGAAGTAGACAGCAAGGGTAGTAGAGCCTGAGCCTGACTTCCCACTAAGGCACGACAACTAGCATATTCACTGTGTGATAATTCTTCTTCCATCTTGAAAGGTTGTATTGCTAATGTTTTTAGACTTTTTCTTTGATTTTCTAGAAGGACATAAATTGTAGCGGGGGATCGATGAAATGTTGGTGCCTGGCGAATAATATTAGACGAAACTTGAGCAGTATCACGATGTGCTGTTCTACTCACACTAAGTAAATTTGCCACACCGTTATGCCCAAATGCATGACGCCATTTTTTCTCTCTTGCAAAGTCTAACAGAGAAAAAGAACGATCAGTGGACCCCTTTCTTAAGGATATCCGAGAGCTTTGAAACTTTGGAGTGTCTTGATGAGATTGGGGGTGAGTAACTTCAGAGGAAACAGGTGCTACCACGGTTCGTTCCTTTAATGCTTTGTTGGTCGTTAAACATCCATTAGCGTCGTGCAATAAAATGAGCTAATAGCTTAATGTATAAAAAACACATTCATCGTTTCTGTACGTATCAAATCGTCTTATTTATCGTCAAAAAGTATTTTATACTCTATTTTAATTTGCTAAGATAATTATTTATTTTTTAATGATAATTATTATGAATAGATAATAGAATAATAATATATATTAAAATAGGTTAATACTAAATTTTAAAAAATTTTTTCCCATGCTTGTTGCTTAAGGCTAGTATCGCTACTGCCAGCCTTAATGGTTCCACGGTGTAACAGCTGACCGATGGGGATCCCCATAAGTGGTCGTAACTAGCAACCAATCTACCTGTTTCAGCCAAGATGCCTACGCGACACACATGGTCATAAATTCCATGTGTTGAATGTCGGTGAAGGGCTGCTTGTTAATCGAATAGTTAATCAAGGTCAGTTTGTGAGTGGTAATAATAAACACATTTCGCAGTTGACCCGCTGTGGTGGCAAGTTTTTTTCTTCTACTGTCCATTCCTTGCCGTTCCATTTATATCAGCTCTAACGGTAACAGTTGACAATCAAGATGGTAGCTTATTACATTAATCTAGTGATGGATCACTATGCAAATGAGGGATAACTTACTAATATGGAACCTATTATGAAACTAAAGAAAATGTCTTATCTTGCCATCGTACTTTTCGCTCTCACCAATACTGCATTTGCAACTACATCCGAGGAACTTGCTCAACAACGTCAGGAAGTCGTTAAAAAATACGTTAATGGTTTGGGAGCAGCAAAGTATCAAGAAATCGCTACAATTTTTACTAAAGAGTCCGTCGTTTTCTCAACAGGTAAAGGTAAATTCAACGCCCAAGAATTCTTTAAAGATTTTTTACCAAAGGTTCGTTCTGCTAGTACTAAATTTAAGCAATATTTCATCAACACAGAGGATACTGATCGTGTTGCAGCCAGATTTTATTTAGCTTTTACTTTGAAAGAAGGTGATGGAGAGAGGCATGAAGGTGAGTATATGGATGAGTTTGTATTTGAAAAAAATTCAGATAAATTATTAGCAGTTTATATGTTTGAGAATCTTAAAGCATATAATCAGCTCAAATGACGAAAAGGCGACTTACGTAAAAGTAAGCCCCTATAAATAGTGATGTTACATATACTCATTTGACCAGAAGATACTGGTTTTTGTGTTTAGAATAATATTATAAATTTTTCATAAAAATTATAATTTCACATATTATTTAGTAATCTAATTTTTCCAGTGTTTCGAATGATAATGAATACATACAGCACCTACTATAGGTTTAGGGAATATTTAAGGACTTATTTTTCCCGTCAGTAGGGAAGGCTAAATACAGTCGTATGTATTCCATGCTTATCTTGATAGATAGGAATTTTAATAATTTGGTTTTATTGTCAAAAACAGAATTGGATCAAAAAATAAACGATATTATTTTCAAACTTTAGGGTTATTCTCCTTAACGTAGAGAGTCCCGGGTGATAATAGGGTCATTTTCGTTTAAAAAACCAGCATTTTCGAACGCGAGGCGCCCCTTCCCTGCAGAGGCTAAATCCCCTTCATTTTTGCCAGAGATTCATGGTGAAGCATTAACTGATGCCACGGCAAGCCTGATGTGATACCGCTTAGCACCAAACGAGAGCCACACAGGATGCACTCATGAGGGTCAATACGACTTAGGCGTTTTAACATTGCCGCATAAGTGATGTTGACGGTTTTTTCTTTTTCCTGCCCCAACAAAGCATCTATAATCGGCAGCAGTGTAGTCCGACGGCGGGGCGCTAAAAAACCATAATAGCGGACCATCCTAAAATGTTTATCCGGAATGTGGCTAATAAAACGCTGAATAAACTCGTCCATACTGAGGTTAAGTTTTTCTTGCTCTCGGGTTTTATGACTGAGGTAGCGATAGGTCACTTCCTGGCCGTTATAATGTTCCAGCCGGGATAACGACACCGGAGGCTTTTTTAAATAACGGCCTAAATAATTGAGCGTTTGCTGGGCATTGTCTGTCGGCTTTGCCAGGTCGATATTCCAATGCCGTTGGTAATGGAAATCCAGAAACTGCTCCCGTTGACCCGGCCTCGTGAGGGTTTGTGATAACTCCGGTGGTAATTGCAAGGTATCCCACTGTTGACGAAGTAGTGTGATAATCTGATAACGCCACTGTTTCATCAACGTTTTTCCGCTAAACGTGATTTTTTTCCATTTTTCGGCATTGTCATCGAGTCCGCCACAGGTCACCGAAAGATGCACATGAGGATGCCAATTCAGCGCTCGCCCATGCGTATGCAACGCCGTGAATAGGCCAGGCAATAGGTTTTTTGGCTGGCAAAAATCTAAAATAACCTTGGCAGCGAGACGACTGAGATGCGTTAACAGCGCACGATTTAGCTCAAACAACGGCCAGAACTCACGGGGAAAAGTGAACGTAATGTGTTGCCATTTTGTGATGGGAAGCACCGTGCGCTGTTTGGCCACCCACCGCTCTGTGGCTTTCTTACCACAGGAAGGGCATGAACGGCTGTGGCAGGTAAAGCAAATCCGTTTGGTGTGCGTACAGCCTGCCTTTTGACAGCGCCAGCTGGCAAACCCCAGCGCCGATGTTCCGCAGGAAAACAGTTTAATCAGATTATCGACCACCACCGGCCGTATTTTATCCGCATGAGCACAATAGTAATTCCACCACGCATGACCGACCTGAAAAGGATGACGCAGTTTACGGTTCATCTTTCGGCTCAAGCATCACGGGTGTTCTAGATCAAACGACCGACACTCCGGGCAAAAATAGACCGCATTCATTGCAGACTCTGCGGGAAAGCGAGCCCAGAATATTTCCCAAAACGTCTCTGTAATGAAAAGATTATCTCCGCCAGTAAAGGCCTGATGCGTTTTCTGATAAGGCATGGCTAAGGCTTTAGCAACCTCTTTCAAGGTCTGCTTCACCATTTTGGTATGCGCTGTTTGATGTGAGTGACAGATATTTTTAGGCATAACACCTTAGCTGAACGAGTAACGGGACCGGCTAATAGATAACACCGTTTCTTAAAAAAAATCAAGAGATAACAGACTACTTCACGTCGCCGACCTTAGGAGGCAGCCTTGACGAACGATACTCTATATCAGACCATCTTTATTTTCGTAATTTGTGTGGTTATTTGTCATCTGTTTTTATATAAAATTTTAGATGACAGAAAACGTCATCTTACATACGGTAAAATTCATAGGCGGGTAGTTATTTTAATCAGGCTATTTTGATACTGGCTGCGTTTTTCATGGTGTAGATATCACCGCTTGCCGTCCAGTTGAACATTCTAAGCTTACCCCGTGTAGATTGTAATCTTAAACCAATTAATACCTCCCCTTCACCTGCCGGGAGGGTGATATCAATATCTTCGTTGACAGCGTTAACATACTCTCCTAATAGCCCCGCCCCGGCTTTCCCAAGGTATTGCACATCCATGCCATCACGGGTTATCGTTGCTCTGACCCAATCGGGTGATACGCTCAAGGCTATCCCTTTCTCTTTTCTCCCTAATAGCAACACTCTTCGTGGTGAGGCTGTTTTTTTATATAAAACAAAGGGAATATTACAGATTGGCTATCGGGAATGCTGCCTTTTTTTGTTTTAAAAAAATTAGGAGACATGTCCAGAATATCCCCTTCTATTTTATCCGCAGACACCGTCCCTTTAAACCAGCCATCGGTGGCATATATTGTCCCTCTGAAGGTAGCATCGTTAAACTCGGCGTTGCCGGCTTTCTCTATTTTCCATCCTGAACGGCCTGCTGCCCAGTTGGTCGACTGGAGAGGTCCACCAATTTTTGTATTAGTGATGGCGGCCTCTTTTATTTTAGCCGTGTCAATGGTCGCATCTTGAATAAAGCCCTCACGTATAAAGACCTGATTATTTTTTACCGCAAAGGGCGAGAACTTTTTGCCATTTTGCCCACTTAATAAAATAAAATTATCGGCATTAAAACCTATCTGTGATTTTACACTCCCGTTACGGGTTTCCACGCCGACCACCATGCCCGCATCATAATATTTGCCCTGGTGATGAATGCCCGCTTTTATGCTGTACAGGGCGTTACCGCCTGATGAGGTAAATTGTGTTGTGGCTTTGGTTTCAATGGCAGCGTCGTTGTCACGGAATCGCGCGGCAATCATGTTTTGATATTCCGCTAACGCCTGGGTCGCCGTGGTTTGAGCGCGTTTGACCCGGCTTATCGCCGTTTCATTTTTGCCGAATCGGGCACTTATCCGGTTTTGATAGTCGGCCAGGGCCTGGGTCGCCGTGGCGTGCGCCGTGTGGATGTCGGTTATTAACGCGTCATTTTTATCAAAGCGGGCAGTGATATCCAGGCGGTAAAGGCTGAACGCCTGCTGCGCATCGGATTGAGCCTGTCTGAGTGCCAGCATATCCGCGTTAGCACGGTCAAATTGCGTGTCCATCTCCTCTTTGTAGGTGACAAATGCGGTATCCAGATGCGTGGCGGTCTTTTGCACGTCTTGTGTTTGTAATTGGCTTATTTTGAAGCGGGATTTAAGTCCCTGGTTATACCGTTGCAATGTTTTGTCTTGTCGCTCTAGTCGTTCATTCACCTGCAGCAGCGTTTCTTCTACCCGGTCTTTGACCTCCTTTTGGAGTGTGATACGACTGTGTTCCTGTTTTCTTTCATTGGCTTGGCTGGTTTTTATGAGGGTATCGAGTTGAGAGGTGAGTCTTTTACCGGCCTGCGTGGTCATGATGTCATCACGAATGTGATCGAGCACAATATCTGCATCGTCACTCGATGTCCCCTGGACCCACGGTGTCCAGGCACCTTGATTGCCCAGTCGATCGACCAGACGGGCACGAAAGTAAAAGGTTTTCCCCGCAGCCAGACCCTGCATCGTGTAATGACGCTGCGGGTAGGCAATGTCAATCAGTGGCTTCTGATGGGCGTCATGAGCAAAACGGCTGCATTCCACCTCGGTTTTTAAGGTATCTTCAGCGCCCGCAGGAAAGGCCCAATTGAGTGTGATGCCAAACACAATTGGCGTGGTGGTCAAGCTAACCGGTTGGGGTGGCGGGTTTGCTTTCCCCTGGAGAGGGATTTCTGGCGTCGTGACCCACAGGCTAGCCATGCCTGCTGCGTTAATGGCCCTCACCCGTGCTTGATACTGTCCCGCAGTGCTGTTGGGGACCTCAAAGCCGCAAGTCAATACCCGCAGTAGCGGCGTCCAGTTGCCCTTGTCCCGCCGCCATTGTGCGTCGTAAGCGGTCGCACCGCTGGCTGCCTGCCAATTAACCTGTAAAGTGGTGACGGCTAAACCTTGAGCAATCACCGCATGGCTGGTCAACGTGATGTGTGTCGGAGGGGGTTGAAGGGTCAACGGAATCACACTGATAGGCCGCTCGTCGAGGCGCGTGCCGCTGTCGATACGTTCATATTTATCAGGGTCATGTTGGACAGCATTAATGCGATAAGTGTTGTCGTTATTGTCCTCGATACGGGTCACCCGGTAGTGCTGAAGGGCTACGTCATCGGCCTCCGCCGACCAAATCGCCTCCGGTTGCGGCGTTTCACTGTAAGCCACACTGACGGTGATAAGTTGACCGTTAACCGCGTGGACGGTGCGTGCTTGGGCGGACCCACGGGGTAAGTTGACGATAAGTCGATCGCCGGGTTTGACGTCAGCGGGTCTATCTAAGGTAATGTCGCAGCCTGCGGCTTGATTGATGCGCCCCCCGATTTTTCTTCCTGATAACATTTCATCGGCAACCGCAATGATGTGCCCTGGTAACGGAATCGCGCCATCTAAGCCAACATCAAAGGTCACCAAGCGGTCTTTGGCATTGGTGAGCAGCGCCCAACGACCACGCCGGTGGGCTTCTGTCTGACGGATACAACCGATTGCCGTGGTACTCAGTTGATTGATGCCATAGCGTCGCACCAAGGCTTCATCCGAGACCGCTTCAAGGGTATCCTGATAGCCGTTAGCCGGGTCGCTCCAGCTGACCATTGCCGTACTGTAGCGGCTTTTTTCTGAGCTGCTGGCGTAGGAAAAACGTCCCTCAATGACATTGGCGCGGGTGTACAGGTAATCTCGGTCACGGGGCATGTCGGCCAGGGCACAGAGTTGATTATTCGCCCAGTAGGTCATGCCGCGGAATATCGCCGCCAAATCCCGCAGTACGATAAAGGCTTCAGCCTGGGATTGGATATACACATCACACAGAAAGCGCGGTTCGGTCCCGTTACCCCCTTTGCCATCGGGGACGAATTGGTCACAGTATTGCGCGATGCGATACAGCTCCCATTTATCCACCTGTGCAGCGGTTAAGCGATGGCCGAGGCCAAAGCGCTCGGCAAGCAAAATATCATAGAACACCCAGGCCGGATTATTGCTGTACGCCCATTTGAAAGTGCCATCCCACGTGCCCTTATACGTCCTCGTTGCGGGGCCGTAGGTCGTGGGCACCCGTATTATCCGCATCTTGGGCTCACAGGCAATCACGGGAATGTGCTGAAACTGGCTGGCATCAAATTCGATATACAGCAGAGCGGTGTTGGGATAACGCAACTTGGCATCAATGATTTCGGCCAATGCCTCAATGTGCATGTTATCGGCGAGTCGGTTACTGGTGCTGTTCGGTGTCAGACGACGGACACGGAGTTGCCAACCGGTTTTCGCGTCAGGCAAGTTAATACGGTGTGAACGCTGATACCCTGTACTGGTTTTGCCCTCCACTGCGGTCTTGAGGACAGTATGGTAAGCCCCGCCATCGGTCGCCATCTCTATCTCATACTCAACGCGAGTGCCGTTAACATCGCCGTTATCAGTCTGACGTTGCAGCGCCGGCCAGCTAAATCGAATACGCAGCGCAGATAACTGGGTGTTGCTGATAGCCCGCACCCACGGGGTGTCGGCCTTTAACTCGGTGTTGACCGTAACTTCATTTTCAACGTTCGGCATCCCGGGAATGTAGTCTTGCGATGGGGTGCCGGGGCGGTAGTCCCAGGTGACACCGGTAAAATTAGCGCTGCCGTCTGCATTATTAAGCGGGGTGCCATCCAAATAAATACGGGTGCCGTCTAATTCGCTCGCAAATTCCCCTTCACCCAGGGCCAATAATATTTTAGCTTTGGCGGTAGAATGCAGGCTGTCCGGGGATTCTGTGGGCGTAGGTGGCCGCTGGCTACCGCCTTTGTTTCCTGTGATGACCATAGTTTACCCATAAAAAAAGATCGCCTTGGCGACCTGGATTGTGTTCGCTGTTCTGTTATTTTTACATCTGGTCTTCCGCGTAAATGCCCGCCGAAATCACTGCACCCCCGATACGCCGCTTGCCGTAGCCAATCGGCACCGGATTGCCTTGTGCGGTGGAATTGACGGGCTCCCCGAAGGCGTAGCTGGGCTTGTTATCAGGGTCCTCACGGCGTGATAACCCACTTTGTTGTGGGGATAGCATTTGGATAACCCCGCCGACCATCATGGAAATGCCCACAGGGGCTAAGAATTGAGCACCAGGAATGAAGGATGCTGCCACTAACATCGCACCGATAATGGTTTGAAACACGCCACCCCGTTTGCTGCCGATAATCACCGGGGCAATGCGAATATCCTGGCTGCCGTGGGCGCTGGCTAATTCTTCTCTGCTAATATTGTGCTGGCCGTTAAATACTGCAAAGGTCAGGCCTTGTGCTTGACTGCGTAACATAAATTGCTCAAACCCAGGCAGGATAACCGACAGCGCTTTTATCGCTTCTCTGGGGGTCTCGACCGCGAGTTGATGCACACGGCCAAACAGGTGCCCGAGTTTTCCGTACAGACGGATTGTTCGTAACGGTTGGTGGAATACTGCCATGTTATTGGCTCCTGATAATAAAAAAGGCTGCATAGGCAGCCCTTGTTCAGAGTTAATGTGATATTAATCCTGAGGTTTTGAGTTTATTCTTTTTTAGGTTTTTGCCAGTTAGAAACAGTGCTTGATTTTAGATTTAATTTCTTGCGAACAAACTTTTGAGTTGATGTTGGATAAGGCTCTATGAGGTCGACAAATTTCTCTTGTATTTTTTTGTTAAATGAACACCTAGGTGTATTACAGAGACCAGTTTCGGTACTAACCGGATGAATAACGTTATCTTTATGGCTCGCCTGTAATTTTTGTATTTTTTTTATTTGAGCTCGCATAAATGGATCATTCAAAGGAGAGCTAGCCTTCCTATTAGAAACCCTAACTAGTGAGCTTGCTTTTTCATCGAAGGAATTTGGAGAATCAGAAGGTTTTATACGCTTTGCTGATTGAAGATTAGGATCACTAGCAGGTCTTTTCCCGGATGAAGCACTCAAATCAAGTACATCGTGTGAGTCCTCCGAATCGAGAACACGATAGGGAGGACTTAGAGACCTGTAAGTATTATGAGCTTTATTAGGTTGATTGTCTTGAAATCTAATTGGTGGGTGGAGAGTAGGACATAAGAATAAGGAAGGAGCATCAACAACCTTACCTGGTGATGGATTACTAACTCTGACCATTCTAATCTCTTTTAATTCTAAATTGTACAAACCACAATAATGCCCTGTTTGATCATATTATGCACAATATAATTACGTAACAAAATATAACGAATATTACACAACTCCAAGTTTTGCAGTTCAATCAAAGTTCGTTGAGCTGATAGTAAAATGGTTCAAAAGATACAAAATCAGATTATATCAATTCCCGATACCTGACCACCTTCACCGTACGCTCTTGCCAATAACCGCCGTAAGGTACTCGTTGGCTGGGTTTGCCATACAGATGATGCAATAACATGCCGTCTGCCAGCAAAATCCCTGCATGATTAGCAACCGGGGCTGAAACCTGCATCATCACTACATCACTGGGTTGCGTTTCTCCGCTAAATTCCCGAAATCCACATTGATACCAATTATCCAGATATCTGTTTTCCTGACCTGATTCCCACCAAGGGTGGGTTACCCGATAATCGTTAAGTTCAATGCCATGCGTCTGGCGAAAATATGACAATATCAGTCCCCAGCAGTCGCTATGCCCCAGCACAAATTCACGCCCTATCAGCGGTAACTCGCCTCGAGGCTGAAGTGTGCGCACATCGCCCTCGGGCCAGCTGACGATATACCAGGGCAGTTGGGTATGGTCACATTGTGCCCTGTCCAATTCCGATGGCTGACTAGTTGCATCGGGATGACTGTGCACTATCGCGGTGACGGTACCCCAATTTTCGGCATCCATGTAGCCTTGAGGATCGAGATAAAACTGTTCTGTTGGTTTAGCGGCTAAATTGCGGCAGGGAAAATAACGCTCTTGCCGTGATTGTTGAGCGATGAGACCACAACACTCGTTGGGATAGGCGGCAGCAGCGTGAGCCAGCATCGCCTGTAGCGTTTTTTTACGCATCATCATCTCTTTATCAGTGCTGAGCCTGGAAACCCACCAAAAGGTAACGGATTATGTCTGCCAAACCGGTTTTTACATTCCACTAACCGGCCAGTGCATCTGTCTTTAGTCGGATCATCGGTGGAGTTGCCCTGCTCATCAAAGTATCGATTGTCTGCATAATCACAGCCGTTACCGCTGCGGTAGTCACCACGCATCGCCCAGGTGCACAGCGAATGGATTTGCCGTGTAGGAATTAGCAAACCTTGCAAATCCGCCGGGCTGGAGAGGGTGAACTCAACCATCTCGCTGGTTTCCAGTGATTTGCTGTCAATGGTGTAGACCTGGACTTTTTCTTGTGTCGGATCGGCTTCGAGATTGCCTTCTAGAAAATTACGCGCATCCAGATAATGTTTGAAGGTGTCGTGAATGATAACTTTAGCTTGTACCATGTCGTCAAATTTCAAGCACAGGGCAGTAATGCTGCCATCGAGGTTAGCAACGGTTAATCTGGGCTGTGCTTGTTGTCCATCACTGGCGGTTTCCAGTCCTTCTATCTGTACCGGCCAGGGAGCATATTCCTTACCTTGCCACCAGATGGATTTTGCGTTGAGCTTGGTTTCATCAGCTGCAGCGGCAGTCAGTTCTTCCGGTGTATGGGCTAAAGTATCCGCGTGGAAGCGTAAAATAGTTGCCTGGAACGCCGTGCCATCGACTTCGAATAAACGAATACGATTGCCTGGCGCCAAGCGTTGCAGGTCAGTATGGATTGCCATAATGTTACTCCCTATTTTTCCTACATTCTGGATAAATACAGGTCCAATTAATTTAAATTATTATGGTATAAAGAAGTAATAACCAGAATAAGCGACAAAAATTGTCTTTTTGAGTTTCATGTATTTACTTATTCGTAATTATTAAGCCAACATTTTTATTAGATACATTTAAAAACCAATAGTTACTAAATGCCTTATCCCTAATTCAGATTATCAATATGATGTCATCTTTTAAGACGCCAAAACACATAAAAAATCATTTAATATTTTTTATCAATGATGGATATATTCTTTATAACGCATTCAGCAGACCCACTCAAGCATAGACTCGAATATAAGCGTTTTTTGATAGTAATTTTACGCTTTTAATCTTAGTATTAATTTTTGAAAAATAGTGTTCCCAATAACATTTATTAGAAATGCATTAATGATAATTTTAAATAGAGAGATATCATGCCAAAAATAAATTCATCTAACTCAGCTAACGTTAGAGCTGCACCATATTCTATGGATACCACAACTTTACGTGGAAAAATTGATGAAATAAATGAAAAATTAATATCATTTGATAATAAAGACTTATCACAAGAAGATCGCGTATTTTTTAAGCGTGCTAGTTGTGAGTTCATCTCATTATATCGTGATGAAATAAATAGCAAGCACAAAGAAATTTTTAAAGAAATAATGATAAAATGTTCTTTAAAAGCTATTAATTTTAATCCGGAAACAGCACATGCATTGAAAAATCAGGAGAATAAATTTTCTGCTATAGAAAATTTTAGTCCTAATAAGTATCTTAAAGGAAATGGTATTCAAGATTATAAAGATACACTTTATCATAATTATGTCAGCCATCTTCTTGAGTCTAAATCGGTTACATCAGAAATCGCAGATGAGGCCCATAGAGTTTATGATAAAGTCATTAATAAAGAGCCTCCTACCCAAAATATTGTCGAGAAATTACAAGTAAATTTTCAAGAATTAAAAAAAGCAATTCAACAAATGACATCAAATGAAAGTATCTCAGTAGACATATCATTATTGAATAAAAATTTTAATGATTTGAGAGAAAAACATAAAATTGATATTTCTGCTCACGTCATTGAAGATCTCAAGCAACTTAGAGAATATTCTAGTTTAGAAAAAACTTTAAAAGAATCCAATGTGTAATGATTGTTTTTTAATCTATCGATAAAGGCTGAAAAGCCTGTTCAAAAGTAAAGTTGATAGACAGGATATTGCCGCCCAAGGGAGTCATCTTGATGGAATCTGCTGCCACACGGTACAGACCCAGCACCCCATAGGGTGGCGTCCATAAGCAAGGCTGTGTACAGTGTTGGCGAATAAAGGTGAGCAATGGCAGCATGTTTTTTTCAGTGCCCTGAAAAGTCAGAGGCCATGACTGGCTTTCGGGGTTGATACCGTCGCCTGCGACCTGTTTATAGCCATCACCGAACTGCGCCACCCTGACGCGATGTAAAAAGCTGCCTTCCGGTGTACCTTGAGTACGCCAACTGAATGTTTTAATTGCCATGATTCAATAAATTGCCTCGTGACCTTATTTGTGTCAAGGCATGTCAATATTAGCGTTGTGTATCTATAGGGCAATCGCGCTATGTTTTATAACCATATGATTATTAACTAATTTTAAAATTGCGTAGCGAGCGTACTATTTTTTAATTACTTGATTTTTAAAATAAAAATAACATAGCGCAATCGTCCTGTGTGTCTAACTAATAGATGCTTTTATGTTTATCATTGATTATAATAATTATTATATAACTAATTATTGAGAGAAAAAATATGGCATCTACCCTTGGTGCAAATGCATCGTCATATACTGGGAGTCTTGGTACATTTGAACTATTAGATTTTGGGTCTGTTGGGGTTGTTGGGTCTCCTCAGAGGAGTGGTGCTCCCTCTCCCTCGAGCCTGAGAAATATTGCGTCAGAACCTGCCATGAATAAAAAGTCAGCTTCATTCTCTAAGCTGAAGATATTTATAAGAAAAATAACGCATGTTGGAAAGGCTTTGTGTATAGGTTTCGTTGAGGGTGTAAAGATCCTCCCCCATGCACTGGCGCTTGTTGCAGCTGGGGCTAGTCTGGGATTCATGATTGGAGCGGGAGTAGTGCCTGTGCCTGGTGGCGCGATCGCCGGAGCTGCTATCGGGGCCGCCGTTACAGCTGTTCCTGCAGGTATCTGTGTCATCGGTGCAGCTGCTGATGCATATAACAAATATAAAGATGAATACAGAAAAGCGAACGAACCGCTTCCTCCCCTTGTTCGCTAATATAGCAGGCGCCATGTAACGTGATCACTTTTGTTAATAAATATTAATTAATATCAATATGTTATTTCTGATTTTCATAATCAACTTATACGGCCCCTGCTATACAAAATGCCCTCATATTACCTAAAAAATGTTCTCTTGATTATTAGGCAATGGGTTATTTGATCACCCCCGCCCCTGCACAGCCAGCCATAAGGGCGTACCGGGCTTACTGAGCTGTTCACTGATAGTCGACGTAATCGCCGTTTTGATTTGTTTTCGCAGAGCGGCGCTATCCTGTGTGCTTGGGCTGGATTGCTGTCCCATCCCTTGATTCAAAATATTAATATCCCCCACGTTGATTGCTACCGCTGTAGCTTTCCCTTGCCTCCCCAATGAAGGGGGGGCACGGTGATTTTGTTTGGCGATGACTGACCGGGCCCCCTTCCGCATAACCGCGCATCAGATACCGTCTTGCCCATCATGATGCAAGTGCTATTTTTGTATCGAATGGGATGCCTGATTTCAGCACACCATACGCCAGTTGGAGTAATTTGCGCATTGCTGCACAGACGCCCATTTTACCCCCTTTATGGCGTGATACGAGTCGTTGCCACTGTGCTTTCACTATCGGATTACAAGAAAGGGCAGCCAGAGCGGGCATATACAACGCTTTCCTGAGCTCGGTATGACCCCGTTTTGATAGGCGGCTCCGTCCTTTAAATAAACCTGATTCACAAAGTTTTGGGTTAAGCCCGGCATAGGCCACCACTGCCTTACTGTTAGTGAATTTTGACACATTACCCACATACGCCAGCAAACTGGCACTTAGTATTTCACCGATACCAGGAATACTCTCCAGCAACGCTTTATTTTTCTTTAAGTCAGGATCGTTATCGATATGGTTTTTTATTTTTTCTTTGGTGGCCTGGATTTGTTGTTTAAGTGCAGAAATGATTTCAAGCAGTGAGGATTGAACGACATCGTCAGCCACTGATTGCCGATTTTCTTGCATTTGCCTCATTTCCTCTAAACTCTTTAGATGGCGTACTAGCGCGGTTAATTGACGTTCGCTCAAGGGAGGAGGAGTCCAGAGGACAGGTGTATGCAGTGCGCAGTAGCGCACTATCATTTTTGCATCCCCCTGATCCGTCTTGTTCCGACTCAGTTCACTCTCACCAAAGGCATGAATACGTGATGGGTTTTCTAGGCTGACGTCAATGCCATTATCAACTAAGAACATAGCCAGTGGAACACTGTAACTCCCTGTGGCTTCGAGACAAATATGACAATCCCCGTAAGGGATAAGCCATTTCAGTAGTTGGCTAAATCCAGAGGGGGTATTCGGGAATGCTTTTGTTTTATACTTTTTTCTCTCTACCCACACTGCAACATCGAATTTTAATTTGGCAACATCAATACCCACTGCGGTCTTGTCCATGGCTGATTCTCCCATGAAAAACAGATAATTAAATGATCGCCCCGACCTTCCTTATAAATACGTGCTCTTAGCACAAGATACCGTTCGGTCTTACAGGCGACGATAAATATGTCACCGGGGTTTTATCTGACTGCACAAGCTTTAAGCCTAAGGGCGCAAACAAACTCTCCGGTGACATCCCAATGATCAGTTGGGGATCATCAACCTTTGAAAGTTAATAATCAAGATATAAGGGCATAAAGATTATCGACGCCAATACGCTCGGTGGCGTCTTTAGTCATCACAAATTCGCCTTTGTGGACGATACCCGCAGGCTGGTATTTGTCGCCTTCCCCGGTGTAGCCACCGCTCGCATGGCTGGGCACGGTGCTTTGCCAGCGGGTGTTCATGCCCATTACACCGGTTCCCATGGCGCTGTGACTGGTTGCATTTACAGGGTTCGTGGTAAACGACCCCCCTATCCAGCCCATGGCTGCCTGTATTGCTTGAGCAATCAGTAATCGATTAATGATATCGACGATATTTGTCAAAAATGCCGTGGCAAAGCTTTTCAGATTCGCCTGACCGGTGGTGGTCAATTCGGTCATCATCGAGGACAGGTTGCCCAGGGTGGTGCTAGCCAGTGTTTGCGTCGCAGCGAAGACATGATGGGCGGTTTCACCGTATTCGGTTATTCCTTGTTTCATGCCCGCGAGCCAGTTTCCTTCGTTTCGCTTTTCCTGATGAAAACCCGCCTGTAACGTGTGTTTTGCTCTGAGATAGGCGGCGGTGATTTTTTCTAATTGTTCGGCATCGGTGATGCCTTCTTTTTGTTTCTGATAGGTATTATCCAGCTGAAAGGTCTGGTCAACGCACCTGGCCTGTTTATCGGTGAGGCCAAACCTGGCCTGCTGCTGAGCGTTACGACGGGCAAGAGACTGGCTGGTGTCTTCCATCTGTTTGAGTGCGGCGAGTGCTTTTTGCCGCTGACTATTCTCACGGGATAGCTGAGCTTCCAGTTGCAGGCTGGCATTGATTTCTTTGGCACGAGCTAGTAGCGATTGTTGGTCAGCAGTCAATAACGATTTGGTTTTTAAATCCGCTATCTGCTGCGTGAATCTCACCTGCTGCTTTTCCTGCTCGCTCATCGAGGTGGTGAGCGTGGCTTGTTCACGTAACATCGCGACCCGCTGGCGGCTTTCCAGTAAGGCGCGGGTAGCGGCATCATCACGGTAGACTGCGGCTGGACGGCCTGTTGCCTGGCGGATAGGGGGTGATTTTTTGCGCTTCTCGTCGGGAAATCGTGCTTCGATAGCCGCACGGATACGCGCTTGTTCCTGCGGGCTGAATCGGGTAGCAATCTCGTTAAATTTTTTCAGCTCTTTGCTGCGCTGCTGGGCTTGGTTGGCATAGCGTTCACGCCAGTGGTCTTGGCGTTGCAGCGACGCTTTTTCGATGGCTTCGGCCTGGCGCTCGGCGGTTTGGCGGGCAGCTGCAAGGTCTGCCTGAAATTTCTTCTCCGTTAGCAGTGCTTTTTGCTGTTCTAGCCCCTGAATCATCGTGCGGTTAAAGTAACCTTTTTTGAGGTCATTTAACTGAGCATCCACCCGAACGATTTGATTGCTCAGGCTTTGCTCTCTGCCGATATCCAGCATCGCATTCCAGGCGCTTTTGGCGGTGTTTTTCAGGCTGTACCAGGCTTTTTCCATCGTACCCAGATTGGCGACGATGTCATCCGCCCGGGTTTTCAGGGCATTGGCATAGGCCTCCATCGCCAGGCGTGCTGCACCTAGAGTATTGCCCGCACGTTCCAGCGCGGCTATCTGTTCATACTCGGAAGCCGTCAGAAAATGTAATTGCTTGTCTAATGCTTTGACCGCAGTAAGCGGTTCCTCCTGTAAGCGGGTAAAATGTTTGACGGTGTCATCGACGGATTGCCCCGTTGCCGCGGCCATTTTGGCGGCCGCCACGCTGACCTGTTCAATTTGTGTGCTGTCAAACGCGCCGCTGCCCACCACCTGTGCCAGAGCTGCCGATAACGCCGATTGGGTTAACCCGTCACCGGAGAGTCGTTTAGCCAACTGTTGTAATTGAGTGGCGGTTTTGCCCGCATACTGGCCGGTCAAAATCAGCTGCTTATTGAAGGTGCTGCTTTCTTGTGCACCCCGGTAGTAGGCCAGTCCGACGCTTGCCAGCGCGGTCGCGGCGCCCCCGAGCAGGATTTTGGTCGGTGTCAGCCACTGTCCCATGGCTTTGAGTGCATTGGCGATGCCACCAAAGCTGTCCCGGATTTGTCCTCCTTGCTGAATGGCAATCAGGTACAGCGGCATCCCCCCGGCAATCGAGGTCGCAATGTCGGTAAACTGCATCGGCAATTGACGTAATGCCATCCGGTATTGACCCGCCGATATCGTGCCTTTTTTCCAGCTGTTTTCTTGTTCCCTGAGTGTGGCAATGAAAGGTGCAGCCTGTTGGGTGACGCCCAATTGTGCGGCTTTGTAGGCCAAAATCTCCGCAGTGGTTTTCCCCTGACATTCACTTTGTTCACGCAGTTTAGCAATAAAGGCGTTTTTTGCCTGAGCGGCGACTTTGTCTGCAGCGGCTTGCGCCGCCGCGGCACGACCTTCAGCGGTTCTCGCTTGGGCAGCTTGAGCGAGTTCATCACGCGCCTGATGAATTGCCCGGGCGGCTTGGTCAAAGGTGTCCTTGTCAAGGAACGGCAAGTTTTTATACCGCCTGAGCTGCGCTTCCCTCTCATCAAGCTTGCCAAAGGCCGCGGTGACCGGATGAATTTTACCCAATAAGCGGTGCAGCTCATCACGCTGTTGTTGCAGGCTAAGATTGGCCTGGGTTGTTTGATGGCCGAACGCATTGAGCGTACGGGTAGCCGGTGTAAACGATGAATTGAAATCCTCGGCTCGGGTGGCAGTACGCGCCGCCGTGTCGCCAAAGTGTTCGAGTGCCCTGTCCCCTTTTTCCAGGTTTGAGGTGTCGACACGTAGCGAAATCGTTGCAATCTCTGTCATGTTGAATGCCTCTTGTGAATAAGGGACAAGGCGATACTTTTCAGGGTGCGGATATCGTCAAAAACGGTTGCGCGGGGTTCTACGCCTAGTAGAGTCATCACGTGGAGTAGGCAGCCATAATCCAGGCCAGTCGGACCCGCCATCCCCGTGCGCCATTGGGTCGACATCGCCCGCATGACGAGGAAAGACGGCCAGATGTCAGGCCAGACTTCAATGCACTGTGCGTTAAAATCCTCAGGGCGTAAGCCTGCGCTGGCTAATTCTTCCGCACAAGGCGCTGGGGTGTAGAGCGCCGTCGCAACCGCCCTCAGTTTTTTTCGCGTTGACCCAAGAGCTCACGGTAAAAGGTGTGAATGATGGCTTCAATGGCTTGGGGATAGTTATTCGCCAATTTGGTCAAATTGTCACGATTTAACTCATCGGGCAGCGCCCAGGCGGCGGTAATGTGTTCAACAAAATCCAATCCCGTTTGGTTTTTGCGTTTTTCCCGCTCCGCCATCTCGTTGAGTGGCACATGTTTGAAGGTAAAGGTCACGATACCGGCCTCCAGGCCCGCGCGTGGAATAGCCACATCGGCTTTAAAGCGTGGCTGGGGTTGTAAGGTAAATTCAATCGACATGGGGTATCCTTAGGCGGGTTCTTTGTAAAACGTCATCGCGGGACTCTGCAGATTCAGGACCAGCGAGACGGTTTCAACGGCATTGACTTCGGTATGGGGGACGTCGTTAAAGGCCACCGTGGCTGACCAGTAGCGTTTTTCTTTCGGGCCCGGGACGAACATCGAGAAGGCGACGATTGCTTGACCCTGATCGACGGCCCGTAATAGCGGATAAATCGCCAAAGCAGGATCATGTCCCAAGGTATAGGTCAAGGTGCGCGGGGCTTTCACGGTGTTAACATTACGTTGCACTGTATCCGATAAAAATTGCAGGCTGACCGTTTGTTGCTCGCCACCAGAACTGGACACCTCTTTGATTTGCGGAATTTCTGTCCAAGTTTTTATTTTGCGGATGCTGCCCATTCCACCACCGGCAACAAATTGCGTGGTCTGGCGGGTGTCGATATTTTCCAAGGTGATGCTGGTTGCCGTCGCCGCCGACACGCGAGCAACCCGTTCATTGAGTCCCGTCCAGCCGGAAGAAATGTGAACAAGGTCATCCTTTTTAATTTTATCGTTGCCGACTACTGTGAGCATCGCATGGGCAGCATTCGTGATAGCCGTAAACGGTAGCGCGGTTTCGTAGTCTGAGGCCAGGTAAACCTGGGCACCATTCGGTAAGGCAAAGCCCATAAGCTGTCTCCGAGTGTTAAGATAATAAGATGATGTTTAGAAATAAAGTAATAACGAAATAATTGTTGAGGTCAGTTGATCAAAATAATGCCGTTTGCCAATCAGATCACATACGCCCGATAGCGCATACTGAGGGGTAGACTGTAGGTGTGACAGTGGGTGATACCCGTAAATACTGTAGGGACACTGATGATAGCACAGCGGATAATGCCATCGGTTAAAAGGGTGCCCAAATCAAACAGACTGATGAGGTCATCAGCGATAGCCTGTACCTGAGCCTGGCCGCTGCCCGTCGGGGCACAGAGGGTAATTTGATAGACCCCGTGATAAACCCGTGAAACTTGCGCCAAATCCAGGCATTCCGTGGTCGCAGGCAAGAGATGCGATTGCAAATACAAGCCGCCGGTGTCGCTAAACTGCACGTTTTGACTGGCGACGGGAAACCCTTTTTGTGCTGCCCAGGCGCCCAAATGGTGTTCAAGTAGCGCTATGACACGCCCCGTGCTCATTTTTTAACCTCTTTAACCGCCTGGTTAAACAGCGTCTGAAATTCTTCCGCTGTCACCCTAATCATACCGTTGGGGGCCTGTTTCGAGTGACCGAATTCTAACCGATAAGCATAGGGCACGGTGTTGCTGAAATAAATGGCCTGAGTTCCCTGATTAAACTGCGTTAATCGCTGTATTCCCTCAGTGAGCGTCAGATTGCCACGGGGGTCAATGCATCCGGTTTCCGTTTCTGCGGGCGCATCAAAGGTCACCTGCCAGTTGCCGCGAAATCGACCACCGGTATAGCCTGGTGGCGCTTTGCCTTGCCAGGTGTCCGCGTTACCCACTGGTGACATCGTCACCAATCTTGCCAATATTTTCATGCCCAGCACCTGGGGGAGTGCCTGATGCGCCTGTTTACTCTGGTTGACAAAGGCAGTCATGGAGGCCATAAAGCGTTTGTTATCCTCCATATTAGGCCCTCAGTTGCAATTGGTAACACAGCAGCAGCGTAGCGGGTTTCACGGGCGTGACCTGTATCACCCGATAGGCTGTGCCTTCGATAAGAAGGCGATCGCCCTGACGAATTTCCGTTTCAGCTGTCGCCATCATTTTACTGTCACCCTGTTGGATAAGCGTGCCCTCTGTTTCACCCTTGGTGTAATGAGTAATGACGCCCGTCAACCTGTGATTCTCCCGCGGAACAGCGACTTCAACGCCTTTGATGACCTGCACACCCCCGCCTCGCTGTAGGGTATAAGGGGCGCCATTGTCACGCAATACACGGTCGGCAGTACGGCGTAAGCCTGCATAATTGATCGCCATGTCATCACCCCCTGACGAGCTGACTCTGTCTGCTGCTGATGAGAAGGCCGCGCAGTAAGCCAGGCAACCAGCTAAAATGAGGTGACGAAGCAGAACCCGACGCATAGGTCACACTGACAGCTCCAGCAATACTTTCCTGAACCACTTCCTTGCCACCCGAAAACGAAGGCGTCAAATCGATAGCCTGTGCCGTCAACGCCAGACGGCATTGCACCTGAAGGAGTTGTGATGGAATAATATTTTCGGGTAATAAATAGCCATCGAAGATAACCCCTGAGCGCGGCCAGGCCAGGGGCTGAGAGGCGGTGGTACGTTTGCCTTGCCAGTTCAGTCCTGCTAGGTAATCCATGGCTTTTATCAACAAGCTTTCACAGGCAGCGTCCTCCGTGGGAAGCGGATCGCCTCGTTTACTCGCCAGCTGTCGTAAATCGGCGACACTGGCATAACTTTCCCTCTCGGGGGAGCTGATATCCGTGATGAGCATGTTATTTTTCCTGTTCACTGTGTTGCCATCCTTCATTCAGCCAGCGTGTGACTTCATCGGAATGCACATTAGCGGTTATTGGATCATCAGGGTGACGTGGGAGCGGGTGTATCATTGGGATTAAAGTTGAAGGTGGTTGGGTGACGACAGTGTCTTTTTTGCTTTTGGTCATGCTGTTTTCCTAACATAAAGTGGCTATCACGCCGCTGTCTTAGCCTAAAATCAGCGCACTGTGCTCCGGTTTCACTGCCGCAACACCCCAGGCTAGCCCGACTTCATAGCGTATCTGATGATACTGACGGTAGAGCGCCACTTGGAAAGTCATGCCGGAGACCGGATCGGTGACATTCATCACATCATCGGCGATATCCCCGCCTTGAGGCATCGCCGGTGTCCGTGACGCCAGCAGGAACGCATTGCGATCGAATGCCATGTTAGCGGTGTAGTGACCAACCAGCGTGACGACGGTGTTGTCCGCCAGGTCTTCCAACAAGCCCGGCGCAGACAGGGTGATAGTCGAGGCGCTGGCCGCTGCCACCACGTATTGATGCATATCGCCGGTAAAGGTGACAATATCCCCTCGGTTTACTGTGCCAGTTCCACTGTCTATGGCAATGAGCTGATTGCCGACGTGATAACCGCCCGCTTTGTTGACCAGAAAACCACTGCCGGTCCCTGCTGTGACCCGTTTGATGCCCGCGGAATTGTGCAAATTAAAGCCTTCAATACGCCCGATGGTCCCTTCCCGCAACAGGGCTTCGCTGCCCGCTTCGTTGACTTTAAACAAGACGGATTGTTTGCCGCGAATGTTGGAAATAGCCGCTGACCCCAAGACCATTTGTAAATCGGTAGTCGGGGCCCCGTTATCTTCCAGCACGCGACGCGCATCGGCAAAATCGGCCAGGTCTTCTTTGACGCCAAAGGGAGTGCTCCCTGCCTTTCCGACAGCCCGCGCTGAGCCGGTGTACAGTGCCCCTAAATCGCGATCGACTTCGTTCGCCAGGGCACGAAAGGCTTGTTTGAACTGGTCAGCCAGCAGCAGGTTATAGGTGCCTGCCGACCCGACAGCCAGTTGTTCTTCCCCGTTGCCGTGGGACCGGGCACGATATCCACCGTTTTGGCGATGGGGGCCACCGGTGCGGTGATATTTTGATCGAGGGCGGCGGTTTCCGCTTTGCTGTTACGGGCGACGGCGGGAATAAAACCGACTTGCTCACGGGAAACGCTGTCTAATGCGGTATAAATGGTGGGGATCAACCCCGTTAAGGTATTGCCTGCCATGCTGTTGCTCCAGGGTTAAGGGTAAGGTGTGTAATTAATCGACGATCGAGATACCGTCTTTGAGTGCGGCCTGTTTGCTGCCGATGTCCAAGGCATCAAAGGCGCTGCGTTTGAGTGTTTTGTGTCCGTGCTGCTGGGGTGTGGGTTGTGAACCGCCGCCACGGTGGCCGGAGGCTTTCAGAATGTGGTCTTTGTGCGGATACTGTTCGATGAGGTATTCTAAGGCTTCCTCAAACTCCGCGATTTCCCCGGGCTGACGGCGTGAGAATACCTTGTTGCCTGCCGCATCCGTGGCGACCACTTTACCTGCGTCAATGCTGAATGCGTGACCGAACCGGGCTTGCACCAAATCCGCCGGGATCGCCAGGTTATCCTGGATAAACGTCGAGCTGCTGAAACGTCCGCCAATCATCTCTTGATACAACTGGGCTTCCAGGGTTTTATTTTTGCTGCTGGCCTCGTCAAGCTGAGTTTGAAAAGCTTGAGTGATTTGTGCTTTCACCTGGTCGACCGCACCGGCCTCGATTAATTTCTTTTGATCGATGTGGGTGAGCGTTTGCAGTGCTTCACGGGCTTTCGCTGGGTCGTCAATGCCGGCAAACGCCTTGAGCTTGGCTTCGAGTGCTTCCTTGGCCTCACGGTGGCTTTTGGCTTCCCCATTGAGGGCGCTAATTTTGTTCAAGGCTGCCACCGCATCAAAGGGGATCGCTTTGCCGTCCTCATGCAAATACACCGGCATGCCGTTTTCCAGTACCGCTTTTCCTTCTGTATCGAGGTGCAATTTCATTGCTATTGTCTCCGCCCGCAGGCTGGGTTAACCGGTCATCCGACCCGGGCGCTGTGTCGCTTCCGCTCACAGCTGTTCATAAAAAAAGCCACCCTGGGGTGGCCTGTGTGAAGTTGGTTATCAACGCTATTTTAAAATGTCCAGTTTTTGCTACTTTACGTGATGAGAGAACATGTTAAGTTGTGCTGACATGTTGATTTTTTACTCTATATGGAGGGTTTCGCGCAGCTGTTCTAACGTGAGCCATTCCCCTTTGTCGCTAAAAAATGCGTCGGGACGCCGTCCCTCCTCTCGCAGCATTTTAGCGCGGGTTTTACCCAGGACTTGGATTTGCCGCGCGTAAGGTTGTTGCTGTAACCAGTCAGAATACGTGGTATCCGCAGGCACTTGCCCGTCCAGGCTGGCGCGTGTGCCCGGGTCCAGCTCATCTAAGTCAATGCCCAGGGCGCGCCAGGATTTGATGACCAGTGTCTCCGTTGAGCGACAGCAAAAGTGCAGGCGTCCCGGTCCTTGCAGATAGGGGATTTTGTGGCCGAGTGGCTGGCCGGCTAGGGTGTAGCACAAACGGTCACGGATAACACAGGGTGATGAGGTTTTGTTATCCAGCGTACTGAGCCACTGTTTTCTGTCTATCATTGCGGCGTTATTTTCAGCAAATTTATCCCGTGCTACCGCTGAAACATGGTTAACAGCGGTTTTGACCACACTGGTGAGATTTTTGCGACTGATGTCCAGTACCCCATCTTGATACTGTTTTGCCCTGCTCCCGCGTACTTTGCGTGTAATTTGCTCGACGGTATCACCCAAGAGAAACCCGTTTTTTACCGCGTTGTTGATACGCTGAAAGCGATCGCTTTCCAGATGACTGACCCAGTCGCGCAGTAAACGCCCTTGAAAGGGCTGCGCCATCGCTGCCGCGTAAACCTGTTCTGCGGTGATAATCGCTAAGGGATAGCGGTGTAGCACCCCATCAGGCAGCAGGGTATCAAAGAGACGGCAGTGATAACCCGCTTCGTGCTCAGCAAAGGCTAGCAATTCCTCGCTGAGCGATAAATACAGGGTACTCATTGCCTGCTGATTCACCTCTTGGACACAGGCTAACAAGCGGGCTAACTGTTTGACTTCGATGTGTTGCGGATTAACCTTCTCCAATTTCCCGAAAAGTCGGGCGGTTAGTTCAGCATCATATTGGTTGAGTAGTGCCACCTTTTCTTTAACCACCCCGAGAGCATAGCGTGATTGAAACAGACTGTGTGCCAGGGCTTCATCACGCAGACGTTGGTTGACTGTGGACATGGTAACCCCTTAATAGAAAAACCGGTTTGATGGCATGAGGATAACGGGGTGTTTTTATACAGCCTGCGCGTCACCTCACGATGCCACGCGGGCGTTACAGTAAATCCGGTGGCAAATTGTTAAGTTCATCACACAGGGTTTCCGGGTTGGCATCGGCATCAATAAGGTTCAGTGCCTGTAAGGCGCGGATGGCATCCACCTGACGAATATCCCCGCCTTGCCGCAGTGCCTGTATCGCCAGGGCGGCCGGGGCATTGAAGGCTTGCTGGGTGGTTTCAAGCTCGGTGCGAATGTCCACCTTGCCGCCGTCTTTTTCGCCTGACCAGTCTGCCATCAGTTGCAACAGGGTATCGAGGGCATCTTCTAGCGAGTTAGACAGGGTGTAGAGCGGGGATTGTTCTTGTAGGCGCTCTTCGCTCACTTGGTCGAGGGTCTTGGTGCTACTGTTTTGACTGCGCAACAGCTTGCCACCGGCTTGACGCATCTGCTCGACCAAATCCGTCAGTGCCTCTTTGCCTGCTCCTACGGCGGCGCCCGAATGTTCGGTGTACGCACTGCCCTGTTTGGTGCGGTCAGTAAAGTGTGTCGCGCTTGAGGCACCAATGGTCAACTTTTCGCCGGTTTCAAGACCAAACACATTGAGGATGGGCACCCGGGCCACATGCAAAATATTGTCTTGCTCACTCTGGCTTTGCCAATGTTTGATATTGAGTAACGCCAGATTCAATAGCGGCGGGGCGCCACACATAAAACCGGTGCGTTTGCTGTACAATGTCACCAACGGAATGCGAGGGCAGGAGGTTGCCCAGCTGTCGTGCAGTATCCAGGTTTCCCTGCCATCGGCTTGCCTGATTTTACGGTAGAGTTCAACCCGACCGGGCGTCAACTTGCGGATTTGCGCGATTTTCTGTTGGCGGTAAGGGGCGGTCTCGACGACAATCTCTTCTCTAATTCGCAATTCTGTCAGCTGGACCGGCCCTCCTTGGTGGCTGGATTGCCAGCCGATGACCTGGCGGGGGTTAATCAACACCGCATAGGGACGGGCGCCACGGGCTTTTTCCTCAGCACGGGTTTTCAATGCTTCCACACGGGGGTAGTCAACCAGCGCATGCGCCACGCCGTATTGCAGCGCCAGGCTGAAATACGCTTGCGCCCAAACATCCAGCCGGTTGCCCAGCAAATCCATATCCTGGCAGTACTCGACAATCACGGCGGGGGTGGACTCACTCAATTGGGTCGGTTCTGAAAAGACACGACCTAAGTTATTTTTGAGGGTTTCCTCGTAAGCCGGCAGCAGCGTGGCGACGGAGAGACGTTGCTGATAGCTGTGTTTATCTTCATTCGTCCAGCGCGGTAAATAGGTTTCGCCCTGTTGCCGTAGGCATAAGGTGCCGCCCATCAGGGCGTCATTGATGTCCCAGGCAGCTAGCAGGCTGTTGTAGTCAAGATGGGGCGTGGAAATATCGGACATGGTTTGACTCTCATGGGTTGTTAACGCGACTGTAGAGGGCCGTTACAGTCTTAAGGGGGTTACCTGCCCCCGAAGCTGACGGTGATTTCTTTTGGCGACGGCAAAATAACGAAAGGCATCGGCGGCGTGGGAACTGGCATCGTGCAGCGGTTTGTCTTTCCAGCAGCCGTACTGGTTATCCCAGGCTTTGCGGTAGCGCTCCAAATGACTGAGGCCTTGTTCACAGGTCACGCTATCAAAGGCACAGCGCGGCAGGATTTCCCGTACCGACTCAATGCCTTCATCGACACGCAATCGGGGGACCACCTTGAAATTGATGCGGTAAATGTCACCGTCCAGCGCATAACCTTCATAAGCCAGTTGCCGACGGCTTTTGCCGTCGCCCGCTAATTCTCGATTATCAATATCGTGCGGGGCCCAGTGTTCGCCATAGTGATAGGCGCGGGCTTTCAATACCTGCATGTAATGCCGCAGGCCTTCGCCACTGTTTTCGTAATAATCCATCAGGTGAAATTCACTGCCGACCTCACGGACAAACCAGATAACCGTGGCATCGCCTACTCCTAAATCCCAAAAGGTGTGCACCGGCAGGTGCGGATTAGCCGGTAAGGTACCAATGCGCTGATTCTCATAGAGATAACGGAACTGATTGGCGTAATATGCGCCCTCAATCGATTGCTGAAAGGCCTCGCTCGGGATTGACGGATACTCGCGTTTCATGTCGTCACCCAGTGTGCTTTCTTTGGCGTAATACCAGGCTTTTTGTTCCGCCGTTAGCCTAATCGACTGTTTGGTTTGCAGCTCGCTAAAGTAGGCTTGCAAGCGCGGCGGCAACGGACTGCTCACCGGCAAGGCATACTGCGGATTGTTCCACCAGGAAAAGAAGAAGAACTTCCAATCCAATGGGCCTAAGGGTTTGTTGCTGAGTAAGGCTTTTTCCGCCGTTTGGCAGTAATCGAAAAAATACCCCGCACGGCCCTCTGCCGTCGATTCAATGGTGACCACGCAGTCTGTGGCGACCGCTTCAAAGGCACCAGTGACGATTTCACGGGCTTTCTCAGGAAATTTGGCACACAGCTTGCCGAATTCGGAAATATGCAAATAGCGCAAGGTGCCACCGCGAAAGGAGGTGCTGATGTACAGTGAGCCGCCGTTGTGAAACACCAATTCGCCTGCGGAATCATTGCGGGCGGGATTAGCACGTTTAAGAAGGTCAGGCAAATGGTCGTAGGCGTATTTCACTTTCTCGCGGAACAGGCGTTTGGCATCGTTTAAGGTATGTGCAATCAAGGCACATTTGGCTGACTCAAAGAGTGCGGCATCCAGTTGGATAAGGCACACCTCGGTGGTAAAGCCCAGCTGACGGGCTTTCAAAATCAGATTGCGTGTATGCATCCCCGTGAAATAGGCACGCTGCTGCGCCGTCATCGTAAAACGGATTTTACGTCCGTGTTTATCGGTAATAAAATACAGGTGGTTTAAGCGCCAAAAGCGATCAGCTAATTTTGTTTTCAGCGTTGGATCGAATGCCATGGGCGTTGCCTTCCGCGAGGTCTTTCATCCATTGTGCCAACTCTTTCTCGGCCCCTGGCGCCGTCTCGTTGTTCAAGCCATAGGCATCGCGCTCACCTTTAATCAATTTCAGTTGCGCATCCACCCCGGCGCTGAGCGTTCTGGCAAGAGCAGCATGGTTGTCTTCGGTGATAACGGTACTGCTGAGGAAGGCTTTCAGATGGTTAGCAATCTGCCGCCAACCGGCTAAGGCCACACGATGGGATAAAACGACAGACAAAGCTTCATCCGAAGCTTGTTCAATAATATCGTGGTCGGTGCGCACAGTATTTTTAGTAGAAAAAGTGCGCACAGCCGCACTGCGCACCACTTTATCTTTTGTGGCCGCCGCCACTTTCTCGGTCAGGTCTCTTTGCCACGCGTTTCTTACTGCAAATTTCCTGAGGGTCGATTCAGGTACCTGATAGCGTTTTGCTATCGCACGGACAGACAACACACCCGCGCGGTAAGCCGTAGCGTTTTGCTATCGCACGGACAGACAACGCACCCGCGCGGTAAGCCGATTCGATGGCCTCCCAGTCAGGCTTTGCCATGATGAGAATTCCTTGGGTTAGGGGGATTTATCGAGATGGGTATAGGTCGCTACCGTCTGGCCTGCGGCGTTCAGCACAAAGGCAGTATCTGAGGGGGCAAGATGAATGGCATCACTGATACCGTTGGAGGCGATATCAAGGCGTTGAGCATTGCGGTTCCAGCCCCAATGGGCGCTCGGATAGCCAACTTCACCTTGACCGTTGCCGAAATTAACTTTGATGGTGTACATAGGGTGCTCCTGTGTTGATGCGATCGACATGTCGTCGCGTTATGTCGATAAAAGTGAATAAAATGAATAGGAAGAAACAGCGTGTGGCAGTGCTAACTGGTGGATTTTATTCCAGAGTGTGATTTTGCATTCTGAACATTATCCATAAAATCAATTTATTAAAAATTGAGCAGGGTAAGTTCATCGAAATATCAATGCAATCCGCCTCCTCAACATTAAAGCGAGCAGTTGTCTTCATAATGAAGACAACTTACCTCTATTTAATTTACGGATTTTAAATCCGAAAGTGACGAAGACTCCCAAGGGTCGCATTTCAAATGCGCATGGCACTGCACACCCTGAGTCTACATACACCCAATTTCATCTTTTCGATTATTTATTGCGCCAAACAGACTTGGGTAACGTACGCCTGCAAGCCTGCAATTTGCTGCGTGACTATTTCAATGCCTTTTCGGAGACGGAAATAATCGTTGACAACGGCGTCGTCAAGTCGGGCACCGGCAGCATCATCCAAGCGGGTGGCCGTGGGGGTGGCGGGCAATGTTTCACAGCGGGCAGCGAGCTGCACCCGACGCTTGCCAACAAGAACATCATGTTCAAGGGCAGCGAGCTGAGTTTTTGCATCGGTTAATTCCTGGGTGTGTTTGTTATCGAGCACGGCTATTTGTTGGTATTGCTTTTGCCTTGTTTGGAGCGTGATAAAGAGGTTATCGCGCTCATCCCTTATTGTTTTGATGACGCTGTCTTTTTTTGCTGATTCAGTGTGATAATAAACCGCCACCAGACTGACGAGCAGAATGAGACTCATCAGGATAAAAAATAAGCAATTAAACATCGAGTCCCCAACAGGTGAGTTCACTTTCTTGCGCGCGTCTTATTACTTGACCCGCACAGTTATTGGCTCGAATGCGGCAATCTTTACCGCCGTCAAATAGCCAACGTTTAATTTCAGTACAAGCACCGAGGTAGTCACCGGCATTCAATTTTCGATAAAAAGTCGACGAGAAGCATTTGCCTACACCGATGTTATACGGACAAAACGAAGCAATACCGGCTTTCTGGGTATCGGTTAACGGTACCTGAACATGACGTTCTACCCAGGCAATCGCGTTATCTACCTCAAATTTGTTAACTTGCTCGCATTTCTCTGCACTGAGTTGCAGGCCTTGCATTACCGGCTTGTCATCAACTCGTGTCGCACCGCTGCAAATTGTCCACACGTTAGCGCCGTCTCGGTAAGCTGTCAGCCGATTGCCTTCTTTTTCATGCAGAAATTGTGCAAGAATGGCGGTCGCTGTCGTCCCTGCCAAAATCAGTCCCAGCATGGGTTTGCTTAGCTTGCTCATTGGCTTGTTGCGCTCTTACGCCGGTCTTCTTTAATCTTGAAATACAGATTGGTCAGATAGGTCAGTACCGCCAGAGAGACGCCAGCCAGTACACCAATGGCGTTCCATTGTTCCGGGCTGTAGCTGTTTAGCAAACCATTCAGGATGCTACCGGCGGAAGCACCATAGGCAACGCCGGTGGTCAGTTTTTCCATGCTCATTCTCGTCTCTGAGTGGGGATACCGTTTCCCGCTAGGGGTCGGGGGGGTGTCATAGAAATAGTGTCGCACCCTAAACCCTCGTGGATAAAAGTGATGGGCAGTGAGGGGAGGCAAACATGAAGAAGTCAATCGTTACATTCGATTACACTCGTTAGCTACCTTTAGAATGGCGATTTTCAATATACTTTCTCAGTTGCCATTGGAATATTTTTTTCAAGTTTATCGTCAGAACCTGTCCTGTTGATGTAACAACCCCCCGGTGAGTAAATGAAATAATTCTAAAAAGGATACAACATGCCCTCTATTGTTACCTCTGCAACCTATTCAAATCACATTCCAGGCACCAATACTCGTACACCAGCGGATAGGTATAAAGAAATTGGCGATAAATTTTTGATAATGGTGGGGAAAACCCCAACGGATTCCTCCTTAGAGCAAGTGAAAACAAAATGTCTCTTTTGGTTGAAATGTGACTCAGAAGTTAGTTTTGAAACCCGTTGTGATAGTGTTAATTTGCTTATAGATTGGTTAAAAGAAGGTCAAGCTTCAGAGTACCGCTCGGCTAAGGCGCATCGTCTTTTAGACTGGGTAGTCCCAGATTCCCGAATGAAGCAGTATCAGGAAAGAAGAACATATAATGGTGAGTATGAATCAATAGATAATGCAATGGTCAAGATTGTACACTCTGCAAGATATAATGAGCTCATACTGGATCTGTCAGGATTAAATCTAACTGATACACCAGTGATTCTTCAAGATAAGCTACAAAAACTTGATTTATCTAACAACCAATTGCCTGTGTTTGATACCCGTCTTTGTTATCATAAGAGAGATTTGGGTAATTTAGAGGAACCGAATGAGGAGGAAGATAAGATTCAAATCGATGGTCAATTTTACGCTGTTTGTCCAATAAAAGTAAGAGAACTTTACCTATCCGGAACTTCCCTTTCCCAAGCACCACTTATATTACCGCAGGGAATAGGATATCTGAATATCTCCGACATTCCCGAGCTAGAAATACCTGCAATATCAAGCGAATTACGGGTAGCATTACAACTACAGGAAGTCCGGCTCATCTCTTACTATGAAGTATTAAAGTCTTGTAATCCAGAATTAAAAGTAGTAAATATCGTGGCAACACCGCTTGAAAAGCTTCACGATTTTCAAACGATAGAAGGATTATGTGAACATGCTTCTGAGTATGGAATACATATTATCGCTCAAGACCCATCTAATAAATGGATAACTGTTTAGCTAAAATTAAAATGCAATAAGGTCATGTATAGTAGAGCGAGAGTGTGAATATTTTTTTGAGATCTAAATGAGCATTATCAATTATACGACTGTGGTTATACTGGCAGAATGCGTTAATCTTACGTTCTTCCCGCTTCATTTATTACCGTTTCGATGAGGGAATACCCTATTAATTCAAAAACAAAAACCCCGACAGCGAAGGTCAGGGTTTTACGGTTGTTCGTTATCAATGTACAGACACGGCAGGGTACCCTGCAATCATTGCTCATTTGCTCTTTTCAGTCAATAGCATTACGCCACTTTTTTAATTTTATCGACACGTTTACGACTTTTAAATGCCTGTTCGAGGGAAGGATGGAGTAGATACAGACTTTCTTCGAGTATTTGATCAATTTCCCTACGGCAGGTAGCCAGTGAGGGGGTTTTAAATCGGTTGCCCCCTCGTGTGCTGATATTGCGCGGTATAGCGGCTTTCTGGCTATAAACCGCTATCGAATAACGGGAAAGGCGTTGTACGTAGTAACTGAGCAGGATGCCAAAAGCCTGGTTATCCACCGGTATCACCGTATCCACCACCCGAGAAATCAACAACCCGTCATCATCATTACACATTGGCCTGGTAGGATTTTCTTGCTGCTTTTTTGTCGCCATACAGTGGGCGATGAGGCTACTCTGTGGCTTCTCCAATCGACCGCTGTATACCCAGGCTCCCCAGCGTTCCAGCCAGCTGTTAACCCAGTGATACTGCTCATTATTGAGCCTAAGTTGTGTGACGTTCATGCTGCCTCCTGTTCCGTTATGATTATCTCCCTCCTGCCGCCTTGCACCTGTTCACCCCGAATGATGTGCAGGTCATCAATCACACTGTCATCGGCAATCATGCCCGCGTGTACCAAGGCATCCAACGGTGCCTTTAGCAGATTATCTAAATCGCGTTTCCTGCGGTATGGGACATGAACTCGTACCTTGACACGAAGTTTGCTTTTTAGGCACAGGGTAAGCCCCTTACGTGCAATTAACGCAATAACCTCGGTACGGTACTGCCTGCCCTGTTTGCTGATGTAATGTCGGCCTCTGGCATGTCGCCAATAGGTATTCACTGTCGGCGGGTAAGGCAGCACTATTCGATATTCATTCATGTTTCATCTGTCTCTACTGGCGCCGGTTGATGTGTTATGCCGTCCTGACCCGATAGCTCTCCCAGGTAAACGCCAAAGTACAACCGCCACCTTCGTTCATTCTGTCCAGTACTCGCTCACCGAGGTAAGTCGTTAAGTCTTCTTTCGGCAAATTGCTCAGCAGCAGCGTCGGTTTCATGTTTTCATAGCGGGTGTTGATGATTTCAAATAAAATCAGCTTTTCGGCCTCACTGCCAAACTGCACACCGATTTCATCGATAATCAACATGTCGACACCGGTGTAGTGCTTAATCACCTCGGATTCGGTTTGGGTGGCGTCTTTCGCCCAGGTGCTCTTGACCTCTCGAGTAATACGTAGCGCGGATGTCAGAACAACCGAGGCGTGGTGTGTCGTAATGATGTGTTTAGCAATCGCAACCGCCAGATGATTTTTTCCTGTCCCGGGTTTGCCGCACATCACCAACCCACCGCCTTGCGCTAAACGCTCATGCCATTTTTGTGCATAGGCCTGGCATACCTTCTGGCAACGCAAGGATTCAGCATTAATCGGCTGATAAGACTCAAAACTGGCAGTGGTAAAGCGCGCAGGGATACCCGTCTGGCTCAGCAAATTTTTAATCAATTGGGCCTGATTTCGCTGCTGGTCTGAGGCGATATTCTTTTTCAATACGGTGATTTTTTCGTGTAAACACGCCGGACAGTCCGTTTTCTGTTGCACGTTGGCAAAGCCCTGCAGGGTTCGACAGCGTTGTTCAAAAGCCCCGTGTTGTGGGCAGAGGACCTCTGCTACATCAACCCGAACCCCTGCTATTTCCTTCAGCGGGGCACGGGCACTTTTCAACCGGTCTTCAAGAAAAGTGAGGTCTTGCTGCTGACGCGAATTTTCTATTTTTTCAATGACATTCATCACATTACCCTTCCATCCACGCCGGAAATACCGTGGTGCCGTAGTCTTTTTTGGCGAAGCGGTCGCCAGAAACCCGTTTGAAGGTGGTGCCATCCACTGCCCGTTTGTTCTGGTAATTCAGTTTCTGACTGGCGGTGCAAAACCAGCTTTTAGGCGTGTCGTGACGAAACTCTAAATCCAATCGTGTCAGCTCGTAGACCAAGTCCAAATGCGGGAATAGCGTTTGCCAGCTGTCGAAATCTTGCGGGGTCAGGCGGATTATCTTCCCTTCGAAGGCGTAACGGCTCGCTAGGCTGGTCTGAGTGTCAACGTGAGGGGAATTACGCTGAGCAGGAAAACAGTCAGGGTGGGGGATGGGGTCTTCTCGCTTGGCAGGACACTCATCGACTTTGATTGCACAAATTTTGCTCGCAGTTGGGGTGTTAGGTTCTATGACAGGTTCTATGACTGGTTCAAAAGAATGACTGATTCTGGGTGTTCCTGATTCACCCCTTCCTGGTGTTCCAGATGCGCTACCCCGTGTGCCAGATACTCCACCCAGCGTTCTTGATTCACCAGGAGGTGAACCTGTATCCTCCCCGGGTGACTTATTTTCACCCTTCACTTTTGGGGCATTGTTTAACGTCAAATGATAAACATTCGATTTATTCACGCCCTGCTCATTTTTACGATATTCAATCCACAGCAAGCCGTCTACTGCCAACTGGTGAAGATGTTTTTGTACCGAGCGATCTGTCATTTCACACTGATGAGCGATATAGGGCACTGACGGCCAGCATTCGCCTTGGTCGTTGGCATTATCAGCCAATTTGAGTAAAATCAGTTTTCTCAGCGGATTCCCCACTTTGATACTCATGGCGTGTGTCATTAATTTCATACTCATTGTCTATTCCCTATGCCGCGTTTGTGATCGTTTTCAATAAGCCTGCTTCACATAGCTTTTTTGTTAGCCACGCTTGGCCCTTGCCGGTCAGTAGCGGGGTGAAGGTGATTTTCATCCCGTGCTCCGTCTCGATGGGCGTTTCTCTGAAGGTGAAATAGTCCCGCTCCAGGTACTCCTGTCGAGGCACATTTCTGCGAGAAGGAATACCCATTAGCACGTGATTTTTGCGTAACCAAACAAACAATTTGTTGGGACGAAGGCCCATCAGCTTGGCAAAATTGCCCACCAGAATGCCACTGGCTTCGCTCACACGGTCGGCGAAATCTATCTTAGGGGCAGCCCGTGCTAACGGGTTTTCTAGCCGTTGGCGTCGCTCAACCTCTTGCGTTAATGTTTTCAAGGCTGATAAATAATCGACCGGTAAAAACGAGTAGGCCGCTTTCTCTTCCAGTTGCTGCCAACGATCGACTACGCGGGCGGTAAATTCAGGGGAGAGTTGGGCGACCACCACATATGGCTGAACGACATAATAATGATTATGCACTATATTGAGAGAATAAGGCGTCAAGGCTGCAATTTAAGTCCCTTCTTTTGCTTTTGGCTTGTGCCCATTTATGTTCAATGGGATTGAGAGCAGGTGAGTAGGGAGTGAGATATTCAATCCGATGCCCGGTTTTACTGATAGCCTGCTGAATGTCGAGACGTTTGTGGAAACTGGTGTTATCCATCACGATGACACAATGAGGAGGAAGAGTAGGCAAAAGGCGCTGGGTAACCCAAGCGTAAAAAACATCACTGTTAATGGAACAAAAAAATAATCCGCCCGCCATCAGGACGGTTCCCAGTAACGCGCCAATGACATTTGTTCGGCCCTTAGCCTGTCAATCCTGGGTACCCCAACAGCGTTGACCTCGTGCAGCATAACCGTGGGTTCGTGGCCTATCGTGTGCGAAACCGCTTTCATCCAGATAAACGACCGGTTTTCCCTGCTTTTTATAGCAGGCTATCGTGTCCTGGAAGGCACGCCGTGTCTCTTCGTCTGCCTTGGGATGACGCAGGGTTTTTTTTATAGGTGACACCCAGGTTTTTCAGTGCCTGCCAAATGGCTTTCTGGCACACCTGAAAGCGCGCCGCCCGTTCCCGTTGGTAAGCATCGGGATAAAGTGCAACATCTTCAGCTAACGCCACTTTATCAAGCTTACGCCGACGGGGGGAAGAAGCTTTAACCTCGATACGACTGAGCCAGCGAGTAACGGAAGCTGAACCAATGTGGAAGCGTTTAGCGGTCTCTCTGATACTCAAGTTTTCTTGCTCTCGAATACCCAGAACTTTACGGCGAAAATCGACAGAGTGGCTCATCGCTAACTCCCTGTTAAATAATTTAGCTATACATTGTAATCAAAATTAATACGTTACGCTGTAGCCCATGACTTTACACGCTGACTGAACATTACACAGCTGTTTTGCCAGGTCAAGTAAGCCGAGTTTCGGTTTGATTATTTTTGCTGTTTGATTCATTTCTAACACGCTTTCATTTCATATTAAATATATTGAAATGTCAGATTAAATTCAAACTTTTACACCTGAATTTGTGTCCAAAATTACTTGACCAGAACGTTACCATAGAAGTCCATGTTTTTATACTACAAAACCCCACTTATTCAATCCATAAATGCTGGATTTTAATAAATGGGGCTATCTTTGTGCAAATCATTACTGGCGTTGGCTTAAAGACAAATTCGACTGCCTAAAGAAACCGCAACACATTCTACAACAACACCTTTACACCTCCATGCACTAACGTCAAACTAAGGCTGCCTGGTTTGGTAGTAGGAGCCAACGTGGGGTCACTGATATCGGTGTGGAATGAATGGCCTGCGTGGCACTCCCGGCTTGTGCATCAAAACTTGCCATCGCCTCATTCAGCAGACTCACATCCACTTGGTATTGGCCCGCTGTGATCATTTCGATCTTATTTTCAGTAGACGCAAAATGTCCTTTTAGTGTCACACTACCCCTTTCCCCTACCGCTATTTTTAAATCAGTATGATTTCTCTCAAATCTTAATTCCTCTTTGCTGATCCCCGCGGCAAAAACGAGTTTGTCATATCCGCCGCTGTCCCGCACAAGATCATGCCCATCCCCCGCGGCATACTGATACACATCAGCGCCTGCACCGCCTTGCAAATAATCATCTCCTTGACCACCGTTAATCTGATACCCCCCATCACTGGCATCAAGGAAAATATCGTCGCCAGCACCTAATACCACGCTGTTATCCCGCAAGGTGGTTTCATGCAGGACCATAATATAATCGTTCCCTTCTGTGGTGACTATCTGCTGGCCAAGTGAGATCCGGTTGCTAGCGTCAAAGCACAATTCGGCAACAGCGCTATCTTTTGCCTGTACCCAAAGATGGCGGTATTGCCCAGACTGCTTAAAATTGCTGATGCGGATAGTCGGATGCAAGGCGGGTGCGTCTCTGTGGGTGAGTATTATATCGTTACCCTCCTCTTCCAGCCGGATCTCTTTTAACAGCCACGGTACTATCAGGTTATCTGACGCAATTTCACCTCCGTTGGTACTACCGTCGTCCTGATTATCAATCACAATATGACGAGATCCTGGGCCAATGAGGTACTGATCCATCCCCCCATTGCCTTTTAGCCTATCGCTGCTAGAAGAATGCCATAACCTGTTATTCTCTGTATCTCCCGACAAAAGCGTAGTGGATAACCTGTTGTCGTGGCGATCCCCCTGCAGCCTGGTGCTAAATTTTGTCCCGACATACGCCAGTTGTAGGAAGTGAGGTATCACGGTCGGGCTATCATGCTTACCGTTAATGCTGACCTTAATCTGTTTTTCACTCTCACGGCTTGGGCTAATAAGTTCAACCTCTACCGATCCTGGCTGCGCCGCGTTCAGCGCAACTCTTCGACTTTGGTCATAGTCAGGAATATACTGCGCAGTCAAATTGAGCTGCCGTGGCCAGTCGCGATTGCTGTTGCGGAATACGGTGGTTGGCCAGCCGGTGATGCATACTCCGTCACGGGTATAGAGTATATACTGATGTTGTCGTGTTTTGTGCTGTGTATCCGTACTCAGGCGATACATGTTTTTTAAATACAATTCAGTGTATTGGCCAGTATCGTTACGTAGGCGCAGCTTCACATCCTGGCCAAAATGCGAAATATCCGCTATCTCTTCTGCATCATAATCCAGGAATACATGACTATCTTCCTGCTCACTCACCTGCTCGCTGAGTACCACACTGGCCGCTTCGTTTCCCCGATGACGCAGAATAGCGTAGACGTCAGTTCCTTTACCTCCGGCGGCATAACCTCGTCCTAAACCGAGCGTATTATTGCCGTCATCTCCCCTCAGCAGCACCTCGATTTCACTCTGTCCGTAAGCATTTTCAATATTGTTTAACTGCGCGACCTCTTCAACATAGGGTAATGCTTTTAACTGTGCAATCGCCGCTTGCTGGGCCTCTCCATTTAATTGAGCAATGCTATCTAATCGTTCAATGATTTCCTGACGCTGACTTTTACTGTAATAAGCCGCGAGGCCAATGTTGAGTGCCAGCAGATAACTTTTGTTATCAACCTGTCTGCCTGCTGCCACTAAGGTATCGCTTTTATCCGCAAGTTCACTTCCTCCATCGAGCAGACTCGGCATGGTAGGCGCCGCTTGACCCAACAACAGAAACCTGTCGGCCAGGTGACCCCCGGTAAATTTTTTCGTGCCTTGGCCTATGTCGAAGTCATTTTTCTTCGTCAACTCACCGATGGCCGTATCGTTACCCCCGCCTAGACTCACCTTGTTGACCGACTCAGCTTCCGACGGGCGGTGGAACGGTGTGTGGACGATTTCACCTGTGGTACCGAGTGACCTGAACTGTTTTTCACCGTTTTCTTCTATCATATCCACGAGTTGATATTCACCCCGTGGCGCGAACAGGTTCTGGCGCGCCGCCTCTCGCTCCTCCCCAAAGGTGCCGTCGGCCTGCCCCTCTGCGATCGTATAGCGGCCATCATCTTGTATCACCAGCAAATCCGCCTGCCCATCATCATTGGTATCACGCAGCTGTATTTGCCTACTGTTAAAATCTTTTGTACGCAGCAGCGCGGCGAGCCCGCTATGGTGTTGCACCGCTTTAGCGATAAAAGGGGCCACTCTGTCTCCGCTGCCCGCCAATATGTATAGGGCGCCGGTTTGGGTCATAGAGACAATATCGTCATTGCCGTCACCATTAATGTCACCGCTAATACTATGAAGATAGTTAACAACGGAAGCAGGACGCGGTGATAGCGTCGCTAGTGACACGGAAGTTGCCGCCTCGAACGTGCCCCCCGCCTGACCATAATGAAGGTTGACATCACCCGATCTGCTACCCTGACGGAGAGGAACCCCGCGGGTAAAGGAGACCAAATCTTTCCGGCCATCTTTATCAACGTCCGCCAAGACCCAGGGCGTATCATCCAAACGCGACAGCTTCATGCCTGATGTCTGTTCGCGATGGCTAAAGGTACTGTCTTTATTGGCCACATAAATCTGTAGTGGAGCCTGATTGTCACCACTGACAACCAGATCGTCCCAACCATCACCGTTGATATCTCCGACCCCCGTGCGTAGTGTCGACCATTCGATGAGCGGGGGGATGCTGGTGATATGCTGTGGCGCACTATAGCCATCTTTAACCGTATATTTTACAAAATGGAAACCACTTTCCTGAGAAAAATAGCCCATCTCAGTATGACCATCGCCGTCAATATCGATAGCGATCGTGCGGTAGTCATTCTGTAAGGGATTCAAGCGCGTTGTAAGTACCTTTTCACCGGTCGAAAAAGTGCCTGTTGGCAGCTGCGCACCAATAAATCCTTTTTTAAGTGCCGTTGCCGGGAGGGGCTCGGTCTTATTATTAAGATCAATGACATCGTCAGTTTCCTCCAGTTCAGGGGTGTAATAGAAGAGAGCGGAATTCTTCATTTTTACGCTCCCAGGCAGTAGGTGCAGCGAGTGGTTGCCGTGCTGATATTTCGACAGCCAGGCGTTCACTGCATCCTGTCGCCTGTCCGGTGTATTGTCGGCAGGCAAGATCCCGTCCTCGATAAGATGCTCGTGGCCGGCGATGTCGGTGGCCACTATTTTTGTATACTGATTCTCTTTTATCTTCAGCTTTCCTTTACTCTGATAGAGAGTGTCAATAGTGATGTTGGCGCGTAAGCGCATTTTCGCGGTCTGTTCCTGTTGAGCAGCGAGGGCGATTCTGGCAGCCTCTTCTGTTGCATGGTGTGCCAGGTTATTTTGGATCCACGTCGATTGTTGTTGCCCGAAGAAAGCACGGCTGCCGGCGAGGAACCTCTCCCAACCGCTCAGATTGACCACTTTTTTAATCTCTTCCACTTCCCGCATCGCAGAATAAATTCCTCCCACCATCAGCAGGACGGCACCGAAGGCTAGCCCAACGGGACCGGCGATACTGGCTGCCGTGCCACCGATAGCAAAAGCGATGGGCACACTAATGCTGATCACCGCCCCCGCTAACGATAATGAACCGGCGACGATTAAATCCTGCCGTTGTTGTGGATCGGTGGTGACCGCCAATTGACTAAACGAACGGAGAACCTGGTAGAAATCAAAGCCACTGGATAATGCCCCGAGCAACGGCCCGCCAAAACGCGCCAGCTGCAGTTTAAAGCCGGAGCGCACTCCCAATTGCGTCAGACGACTGCCCCACTGGCTGAGGCCTGCCTGTGTCAGATCAATCACAATGTTCGAGGTAAAAGAGGCTATCGCGAGATCTTTTTCAAAGGTCAGTGCGGCCCGCTGCTCAGCTGTCAGCTCCTTACTTTCTAACAACTTGTCGTACCTGGCAATATCACTGAGCGCACGCAGATAAGCGTAGCCCTGCATTGTGTTACCTGCCCGGCCGGTAAAGCGCTGTAGGCCCGTACCTGTAAGATCTATCGGTACGTTTTTAAGTGCAGCACCTAATGTCGGGGCAACCTCCAGTCTCAGTGTAGGTACCCGGCTACCCGCCCTATCCGGTATTGGCGCCACCGGCTGAGGTTTGAAGATCACCTGACGGCCAATAATCTCCAGCTGTGCCAGTGCACTGTCCCTGGCGGCAGTATTGTTGCTGTCCACCAGCAGGCTGGCCATACTGCCTTGGGAGGGGAGTTGCTGGCGTAGAAAACACACCGCCTGTTGCACGTCAGCCTGACTGTAATCAGCCTGGTGCAAATAACGTGACAATTTTTTGGCATCAAAACGCAGCTTTTCAGCTAAGGCGGTGGGGGTCAGTCGTTCGAGATGATCGATAGAAAAAGATTTACCGTCTATCTGGGCACCCATTCGACGCAACAGTTTTACCGGTAAGGTGACTTGACTCAGGGTGATATCCGGAGCCCGTGACAGTCGTTGCCCGTCGGTTTGATAATCGCCCAGCAGCCGTTGTAAGGATGCTAGTGCAGAGAATTGACGGCGAGCGGACGCTATGTCCACTTTATACAGGCTCACTTCCGTAGAGGTATTCAGCTGGGTTCGCAAGGCAGCCACTAGCGCCTGGCGGTTTTCATTAGCCTCCGCGCCATTAATCTGCATCAGCCCGACACGGGGACGATAGAGAGAAAAGTGGCCATTTTCTTTGACAGAGAGTGCCAGTACCTGCTGGTTGACCTTTAATAGATAATGGCCCACTGCCAATTCAGTATAGGTTGCGGGTAAGCTTTGACGGCTAAAAATAGTGGGATGCGCCTCAGGGAGCATGCGCAAATCATCAAATAGCTGCCGTAATTGCCGCACCTGGCGGCGGTCATAATCGGACTGTTGACCTTCGACGGCTTCTTCATTCAACCGGGCGTGGGTAGTCAGCCCGGTTAAATAGTTTGCAACAGCAGGGGCGCCCTGTTGATCGGCAGCCAACAAACCGAGTCCCAGCGCAGTGGAAAATGTTCTCGCATAGCGGCTCTTATCACCGAGAAACAGTGCTTGTGGCGCAAGATCAACCCTCACATCAGGCCATTGTGCTTCAAACGTTTTCCAGTCGGTGATGGCACTGACCTGTTGCTCGCTCCAGTTTTGGCTGCGCGTCAGCGCCCGCTGGCCGCTTAAACCCGCCAACTGTGTATGGACACCTCGTAATTGTAACAGTTGTACGACATTATTACGCCAGAGCTGATAAACCCGCGGCTGACTCAGGGCTTTTGCGATTGCCTCTTGATTCAGCGAACCATCCCGACGATGAAAGAAATCAGTCAGGTTTCGACTTTCCTCTGCATCCAGTGTGCTAAGCTGCCGACGATTAGCATGCAATGCATCCATTAATTCGAGTACCTGCCACAGGCGAAAGGTTAAATGGTTTCTGGCTCTCGGGAGATCAGCAGAATCGACAGGACGTAGCGACTCATTGAACGCTGCATTACCACCGAACAAGCCTGTTGGCCTTGACGTGCCAAGTTGCATAACCAGAGGGGCAACAACGGTATGGCCTTCAGGTGATAGACTCAATGGTGCCATGTAATCAATAGTAACTTCACTCCGGCGAGGTAACGGTTCGTTGTTTGCATCAAGATCGTTGATAACAGTCATGTAATCTAATGTAACCCGGAGATTTACCGGATTAACACCGGCTAAATATTGATGAATAAAACGGCCTATTTTTTGCTGGGTATCAGGCAATGTTTGGCCATTCCATTGTATGTTTGATGAAAAGCTTGATTTATCACGGATAAACAGCACCTGTGCGTGTTGATCCGTTGGCAAGGAAGCTATTTGCTGCCTAAACGCTCGCCGTACGAGTTCTGAACTTGCCAGTTCAAGCGGATTTCCATTAGGTGAATAGATAACGCCATTAATATCGACGAGGTGTCTACGTGTTTGATCCTCTCTTAACCATTGACCCGCTGCAATCATGGCATTCTCATCATCTGGATTCACCACCGCAATTTCATATGCATACAAAACATGACCGGCGGGTGGGATATGGGAAGGAGAGGCACGTAGGTTCTGATCAAGAGCAGGGTAGTGCCTGTGTTCATAGTGACGAATATTCTTCAGGGCATTAAATGGGGTGATTTCACTGAGATCCAGTACAAGCAATCCCTTATTTTCAGCTTTAATAAATAAATAGTTGTAGGCGTCTGAATTAATGCCGGCAAAAGTTTGCGTCTCTAGCGATGAAAGTTCTTCATGGAAATGTTCACGTAGATCATCAATTTTGACCGCTTTTGTACCATCACCGTTAACTAACCATATGCGATTAGAAGGAAGGCCGGTACGAGGAACAGAAACGTGTATTTCAGCTGATACTGTCATGCCGCCTACTGTTGCATTATCTGGATTGAGGACCTGATTATCTGCTATTGGCACCGCCTCCATGCCTCGTGTGTCGATTAAATAAACGAATCCATCTTTTTGTCTTCGCCGTAATGCACCAGATTCATCATCGTCACTCTCATCCCCGGAATCAAAACTATAATACTCATCGTCGTCCTGGTAACCATAGTGGAAATGCTCTGCTGATCCTGTATTTTCACGACCATATTTATACGCATCGCCATAGGCAGTACTGGTGCACAATGTTATATCGGTAGTATGCTGTTCTGTGTGTCCACTACTAAATGCTATCATTTTTCCGTGGCTTGCCAATTCATCGGGTGTGCGGTGATCGCCACGAAATACTCCGCTGATATCCGTTCTAAACAGCGCGTTTTCTCTATTACGTTGATAACCGAGGATTTGAGTATAGGCGCGAAGAAATTCAGGGCTAAAATGATAAATGGCGCTGTGGTGGCTGCTAGGATGCCCTCCTACACTCTTCTGAAGAGAAGTAAGAATAGGCGTTGTGACAGCTGTTATGTTATCGAATCTATTGAGATTATTGGGATTCATCGAAGCCACCCGATGATATTCTGCCCACACAGGAACCTGGCCAGTACTAATCAATGCAGATATGAACCGCTGGCGCAGTTCACCCGACATATTGTAGCTACCCCATAACATTTCAATGCTTTTTTTATCCTTCTCTGGATGTAATCTTTTAAGTGTTTCGAGTGATTGTCTCTCGTCTTCTGTAAATGGCCACCCGTAAATATTTTTCGGCCAATAACCACTTTCCTGATAATTACCTGCTGATGCTGTAGGGAGCTGTGGTATAGCAACTGGAGGGGCTGGAGGCAGCGCCTGTTCATGGGGGGGACCACAATAGTGCCAAATTCCACCCTGGTTAGAGAATGGTACTTCTGACTATCTGGTTGTCCAGGCCTGATTGACGCAAGACTGTAACCATAGCTCTGAATACCGTTTAGCAACGTCTGGTAGTCATTGAGTCTGGTCATTGCAGGAAAATTAAATTGCCTGAGGAATGCTACCGCTGCAGCAGTTGAGTAAGAGGGGTCGATATCCTGAATTCTTTGGACCAATAGCGCCAATTGCGTTGGTGCTCCACCAGGCAAGCCTGTTGATCCTGGCGCGCCAGGTGGCACAACAAGAAGGTTGTCAACGATATTGCCTGTAGGTGATGCACTCAATGGCGCCAGATAATCAATAGTGACTTCACTCCGGCGTGGTAAAGGTTCATTATTTGCATCAAGATCCTCGATAACAATAATCTGACCTAATATAACGTGGAGATTTACCCTCTCAACACCGTTTAAATGTTGATGAATAAAATGGCTAATCATCTCCCTGGTATCAGCCAGGGATTGGTTATTCCATTGTATTTCTGATGAAAATACCTGTTTTGTACCCAAAAACAGTACCCGCACCTGCTGCCCAGGGGGTAAGGAAGCCATCTTTGCTCTCAACGCTTCCCGAGTAGTTGCTGCACTTGCCGATTCAAGCTTATTTCCATTGGGTGAATAGATATCACCATTAATATCGACGAGATATCTCCGCGCTTGATCCTCTCTTAACCATTGACCGGCTGCCCTCATAACCTCCTCATCATTCGGGTTCACCACCGCAATTTCATCTGCATCAACGGCATGACTAAAGGGGAAAACAACAGCGGGAGCTATACTGTCTGAGTGTGCGTTATCGATTGCCTGTCCTCCTTCAGCAACTTCATTTTGCCGGATGAGGCCAAGGGCGACTAAAGTGCCAAGTTCAACACGGTTTATCAATTCCTGGACAAAGACGGCGAGATGTCCTGATATTTGTTCTTTCAGCAAATGTGGGCCCGGATTAACAGGCACCGCTGTTTCCACAGCAGTAACCGGATAGGGGAAAGATAGCTCGGTACCGTCCGCAAATTGGTAACGTACCCCCTTATAGGTTTCTAAATTATTTTCTAAAACACGAACATTGCGTTGTAATAGCCTTTTTCTATCCTCAGAGAGAACAGGTATTGTCAGCAGTACGCATGAATTTTCCTGATCTCCAAGTGAAATAACAGTAGCGGTTATAGCCGTATTATCCAGCAATTCCATGCTGAACACGGCCCCTTGCCTGACAGCTCCCTCTATCCCGCCGCGCCTTATCGATATCAGATAGGGATTGTTTGACAAAGGGGCCTGGACACTGAGACTGGATGATTCTATATGTAAGCGCATGACGCCTGATATTTTTAATTCGAAACGTCCATCAGGTTGAGCATCTACACGTGCAAATACCCGCCTGCCAGCGCCTATTGGTACGGCAACCATGCTACCGTTATCCTGCTGAATAAAACGCCGATTTACCATTAAACGGCCTTCTTGCAATTCGATACGAAGAGGTAGCATAGACTCACTCAATGATGTAAGGAGTGATTGTTGAATAATTGCCCTCGCCTGTAGATTAAAATAGTGTTCCGGCGGACCGTTATATTGAGCATAATCAAGAGGAAGCTGGTTTATGATTTCATTCAGTGCATTTTCTGTACGTTGAGTTAACCTCTGTGGGATGAGATTGCTGATAAAATCATCAACTACTGATTTTAGTTGTTCGTCTAGATCAGCAGGTATATTTCCTGAATTGACTAACGCCTGTAATGCTAATACCTGTAAGTTAGGTGTGATTAGCCAGATCAGTTTCTCCATGGCTGAGGTGGTATTTACTGAAGGCTGCGAAAGCTTTTCAATGTGTTCGATAATGCTCAATTTGAGACGACGGGTGTAAGCACTCCGTAAAAGAGTACCTAACCGTAGAGACTCTCTGATACTTTCTTTTAACTCTCCAGGTGTTGCCCTCTCTACCACGGCTGATTGCCTAATCTCTCCTGTCTGGACGAAGTAGGTCTTGTCTATAGGTCCACTGACATGGATAAGTCGCCAGAATTGAGTATCACTATTCTGCCCGAAACCAGAGACTTTTAAACCCAATTCATTATTTTCGTATACTATCTGCGCCAATTGGCTGTTTCCATCCGATGTAGGCAATGCCACCATCTGACCAACGTCTTCTTGAGAAAAATTCCGATTGGCGTGTAAACCCTGCCTTTTTCGTTCTATACGGAGAGCAATCAGTGGTTCCTGCACGGCTTCTGTGAATAATTTTCTAACAATTTTAGCCGACTCTTGCCGAATGAAGACGTCTTCTGTCGGAGTGAAGTGCGTTGTTTCAAGATTTAGGAAATAGTCATCCAGTGTCCGTGTTAATAACTCCTGAGTTAGCCTGGGTAAAATTTTATCTCTGATTACGCTAGTAAGGCTGTCCTTCAGCTGGTTCTTTTCTTGTAGAGAAAAGTAGGTTAACTCCCTTAATTTATCGAGTATGGATGCGTGTATATCATCCGGTAACATGCCTACCAGCATATTGATTGCTGCTACATCACTGTCTGGGGGAGCCTGGACCATCCGGATGACGTTAAACTCAAGTACTGAACGCAAACGGGCTAAAACTGCCGCGGATTTTCTTTGCAGCTGTAATCGTTGAAAAGTATCGTCGATCGTTGCCTTGAGCTTATTTAACGGAATGAACTGTTCCGCTATTTTTGTCGGTGGCAGATTATCCTGGAAAGATAAACGGCTACCGTCTGCAAGTTGGTAAATTGGGCGTCCATAGATTTTTTTCCCCTCACGCAACATCATAGTATTGCGTGGTAAGCTCGCGCGTTCTGCTTCGGAGAGTTGTCCCCGTATCTCCAGTTCTACCAATGGATTTTCTTCTGATCCGATGGCCAAGACTCTGGCCGTTACTGTACGTGCGGTCTTGCCTTCGTGAACGGTAAAGGTTACATCTTCTTCTATTTTTTCTATTGTTGCACTTTGCGTAGTTGGCCTCTCGGTTAGAGAATAGTGGACCCTTGAAAAGGGAACTTTTACGTTATACGAGGGAGGCTGATCTGAATTGATTACCGTGTTAAGTACTTGAGCAGGAGGTAGAACTGGCCCTTGGGCTTGCAGGGACCATTTTTGGGAAATGCCCGATGCTTTTAACATGAAACTGTTATTTTCAAATGCTATACGGGCAAAGTATATTCTTCCTGCACCATCAGGTACGGCAACCATGTGCCCAATGTCCTGTTGAGTCAAAGGACGATTTATTTGCCAGCCTTCTCCTGCCGCCAATTTCTCTACATGAAGGGGAATCAGCGGTTCATCGAATGCCTGGGTGAATAATGTGTTTATAATTTCATTCGTTTTTTGTGCAAAGAATTCATCATCCCATACCCTTTCAGGTTTATCTGCCTGAATGATATGTTGACATACGCTATTGTCTAATAATGATTGAGTTAATCGGGGTAAAATTCTTTCCCTGATACTATTTTCAATCTGTGTGATGAGATCTTCTTTCTGTTGCTGGTCCATGAAGCGTATTGACATTTCGAGTTTTTCTGACAACTCTGGCACAGAAGGAAAAAGGCTGACAAGCCGACTGATTATGTCAGCATCGTTTGTCGGGCGTAGATGAATATTGCGCATAACACTTGCTCTAAGACGCTGGTATCTATCCACATTGTTTAAAATAGTATCAAGTGGCAACTGTTGTTTAATCTGTACCGCTAGAGTGTAGGATGCATCAACAAGCATTGGGCCTGGCAAGGTTGTGCGGAAGAAGCTAGGATGATTGTAAGCGTATTTTTTATTGGAAAAGGACGTATAAATATAGCTTTCAGTGATTGCAGACATTGGACCATTACTGCAGAGCACAAAGTCACCTTCCCACTCGATTATTGTAGCAACAAAATGGGCTTCACTTCTGTTGGGAAGGTTAACGGTGTGGCCCACATCTGCCTGGCAAAAGGCCCGGTTAGCCACCCACCTATCCCCTTGTAGCTCAATAACAAGAGGCACTGGCGGCTCTGTTAACAGGTTATTGAACAATCCCCTTAATTGTTCAGTAATAGCGATATCTGTTGCCCGTTGCTCTATCCGTTCTTCATTCCAAGGCTCATCATGTTGATCATAATCAGGATAGTGTTCCGTTAACATCCCCACGAATCGATCTTTATCTACTCTTGATAAAATCGCTTCTCTTATAGCATGTTCAATCTTGAGGTGTATTTTTCTTAGCAAATAGTCAGGTATTTCCCCTGCCTGTATCCGTTGTTTCAGCGTTGATAGTGCTGGATCTGAAGGCATGAAACGAGCCAGTGCTGCGACGGCCTCGAGCGGATTGGCAAAAAAAGGCAGCATTTTATTGACAATTCTGCGCTGGATAATTTCTGTATATTGCGGTTTTAAGACGTTCTCTAATTTTAGCTGTGTAGTTATTTGTGTTACCGGGATAACAGGAGTTTCGGCAAGGGGAGAGTGATCCAGAAAAGATAAATCAGAGCCGTTTGGAAATTGGTAAACAGGCCGCCCATAAATCGTTTGCCCATTGTACTGAATAAGAAAATTGCGTTGTAACCCGTTTTTCTCCTCTTCGGAAAGGGCCGGCATTTTCAGGATCACAACGGGACCTTGTTCGTTGTCTGTTATTGAAACGACTTCCGCCCTTATATCTTGATTATTAACTTTCAAAGGTTGATGATCCCCAACTGATCATTGGGATGTCACCGGAGAGTTTGTTTGCGCCCTTAGGCTTAAAGCTTGTGCAGTCAGATAAAACCCCGGTGACATATTTATCGTCGCCTGTAAGACCGAACGGTATCTTGTGCTAAGAGCACGTATTTATAAGGAAGGTCGGGGCGATCATTTAATTATCTGTTTTTCATGGGAGAATCAGCCATGGACAAGACCGCAGTGGGTATTGATGTTGCCAAATTAAAATTCGATGTTGCAGTGTGGGTAGAGAGAAAAAAGTATAAAACAAAAGCATTCCCGAATACCCCCTCTGGATTTAGCCAACTACTGAAATGGCTTATCCCTTACGGGGATTGTCATATTTGTCTCGAAGCCACAGGGAGTTACAGTGTTCCACTGGCTATGTTCTTAGTTGATAATGGCATTGACGTCAGCCTAGAAAACCCATCACGTATTCATGCCTTTGGTGAGAGTGAACTGAGTCGGAACAAGACGGATCAGGGGGATGCAAAAATGATAGTGCGCTACTGCGCACTGCATACACCTGTCCTCTGGACTCCTCCTCCCTTGAGCGAACGTCAATTAACCGCGCTAGTACGCCATCTAAAGAGTTTAGAGGAAATGAGGCAAATGCAAGAAAATCGGCAATCAGTGGCTGACGATGTCGTTCAATCCTCACTGCTTGAAATCATTTCTGCACTTAAACAACAAATCCAGGCCACCAAAGAAAAAATAAAAAACCATATCGATAACGATCCTGACTTAAAGAAAAATAAAGCGTTGCTGGAGAGTATTCCTGGTATCGGTGAAATACTAAGTGCCAGTTTGCTGGCGTATGTGGGTAATGTGTCAAAATTCACTAACAGTAAGGCAGTGGTGGCCTATGCCGGGCTTAACCCAAAACTTTGTGAATCAGGTTTATTTAAAGGACGGAGCCGCCTATCAAAACGGGGTCATACCGAGCTCAGGAAAGCGTTGTATATGCCCGCTCTGGCTGCCCTTTCTTGTAATCCGATAGTGAAAGCACAGTGGCAACGACTCGTATCACGCCATAAAGGGGGTAAAATGGGCGTCTGTGCAGCAATGCGCAAATTACTCCAACTGGCGTATGGTGTGCTGAAATCAGGCATCCCATTCGATACAAAAATAGCACTTGCATCATGATGGGCAAGACGGTATCTGACGTAAAAAAGGGTAATTCAGCCACCATCAAATTGCGAATAAATAGTTCGTTAACCTTGTTAAAAAAGGATAAATATCACCCATGATTAATTGATTGTCCTCCAACCCTGACTGATCTCTTTAAGCGTCTTTCTATGAGATTTGAGATGGTGTTTCATTAATTTGATATCGTGCAAATAGGGCTCCGTTTGGGAAACGGAAAATATTGTACGTTAAGATGATTTTTTGTACTGACTGATATGGCTGAACGACATAATAATGATTATGCACTATATTGAGAGAATAAGGCGTCAAGGCTGCAATTTAAGTCCCTTCTTTTGCTTTTGGCTTGTGCCCATTTATGTTCAATGGGATTGAGGTCTCACTTTTACCCACAAAGTTGAATGAAAAATGATTCAGGTGAAATTGGATTATTGGTAGAGTCAATAGTTAAATCAGGAAACAGGCACATGAAAACAGTAACGGGTAATGGAAATGAGTGGATCCGGGAAGAATTTCATCAAATTGATTTCGGAGATAAACGCCTTAAAGAGCGTTTTTTTGAAACAGCGGGCTTATTATCATCAAAAGCGTCAGGTTCAATTTACCCAAGCTGTCATGGCTCCTGGTCACAGGCCAAAGGAGCTTATCGATTTTTTAGCAATGAGAGAGTGAGCGAGAGCGCGCTATTCCGTACACATTGTGTGTAAACACAAAAACGTCTGGAGGGGCATTCACTGGTTTTTTCTCTTCAGGACACATCAGAGTTGAACTTTGACTCACATAAAAAGAGAGGGGTTGGGAAGTCTATCTCAAGCCTATCACAAACATAAAATGGGGTTGATGCTTCATGCAAGTTTGATGGTAACTCAGGAGGGCTTGCCGCTTGGGTTATCCTCGCTTAAATGCGGGTCACGTGTTTCCCGAGAGGAAACCCCTCAGGAAAAACAGCGGCGGCTTTATCAATCGACAATGAAAGAAAAAGAAAGTATTAAGTGGATAGAGACCCTCTACGAGACAGCGGCGCTGATACCCAAAGATACCTGCTTAATCACGCTGGGAGACAGAGAAGCGGATATTTTCGAACTTTTTCGGGTTGCAAGCTCACTAAAAACATTTTTTATTATCCGCAACCGGAAAGACAGAAAATTTATCGATGAAAAGGGAAAAAAAACAACGGTGCAAACCGCCTTGTCAAAGACGCCGATTTTAAAAACCATAGCACTCACCCTGCCCAAAAATCAGCAAAGGGTAGCAAGAACGGCTTATGTGGATATTCGCTCCATTTCAGGCTGGCTCCCCATTAGAAATAATCTAGTTTATGGGCCTACCAATAAAGACGCTTCACGGCATATCCATGAAAAGGTTCACGTATCTGCCATCAGTGTTAAAGAACAGCCTCCTCCAGAAGGAGTAGCGCCTGTCGAATGGGTATAGACTGAGATGGAAGATAGAAGAGTTCTTCAAAACACTGAAATCAGGATGTTGTGTTGAACAATGTCGTTTAAATACGGCAACCCAATTAACGAAAATGATCACACTCAAAAGCATTATCGCCTTCAAACTGATGCATATGACCAAAATGGCAGAGTTGTGTCCTGAGGCTACCTGCACCGATGTGTTGTCAAAGATAGAATGGCAAACCCCCACAGTGCTTCAGGCAATAACATGGCTGGGTCAATTGGGAGGATTTCTTAACCGACGTGCCGAGGGTTTACCGGGAATCATGTCGCTTTGGCGAGGGTATGAGATCCTGCAAGAAAATGTGAGATTGTTCATTATTCTTAATAACAAAAATTGTGGGTAAAAGTGAGACCTCAATCCCATTGAACATCAATGGGCACAAGCCAAAAGCAAAAGAAGGAACTTAAATTGCAGCCTTGACGCCTTATTCTCTCAATATAGTGCATAATCATTATTATGTCGTTCAGCCATAACATTATTTCGTATTAATGAATAGGGCACTTATAATCTCAACAATATGTATAAAGTCGCTGTTGACGCTTGTATGACGAACAAAAAACATTCATGAGAACACCCTGGAGAGCAGGCACGCCAGCGTGATACAGTGCTATCAAATTTTAAGGATCTGCTCATCTTGCCCAGCATCCTAATTTGAGTTCATGATAATGATCATACTCCGACAAATTAAGGACTGAATTATGAATTACGACGACGAAGAAGTAGTACCGGTGGGAGATTGAAGTAAAAATGATTATATTATGCTGAAGTGTTTTCCCTGAAAGATCATTGAGTTAGTGAAATTAAAAAAGGGGGGAAACAACTCGCATCGTAGGTCTCGTCGACCTTCTATCGAAAATTGAGTGTTGATGACTACTGCAGTGCCTGTGCAGAAATTAAGCGCTGGATATTCGATGGCGGTAAAGGTTGTCGTATCCGTGCGAATAACTGTTCAGGTCAACCGATTAGACGAGAGCAAGAAAGTGAGCTTACGTGTTGGGGATTAAATGTTTAATCGCTTATTTCTTATTCTTATAAACCTCATTCTGCTCGTGAGTCTCGCGGCGCTTTATTATCACGCTGAATCAGCAAAAAAAGACAGCGTCATTAAAACGGTAAGTGATGAGCGAGATAATCTCTTGGTCACTCTCCAAACAACGCAGAGACAACACCAACAAATAGCGGTGCTCGATAGCAAACACACTCAGGAATTAGCCGATGCAAAAACTCAGCTTACTGCCCTTAAACGTGATGTTCTTGCTGGCAAGCGTCGGATGCAGCTCGCTGCCCGCTGTCAAACATTGCCCGCCACCCCCACGGCCACCCGCCTGGATGATGCTACCGGTGCCCGACTTGACGACGCCGTTATCAACGATTATTTCCGTCTCCGAAAAGGCATTGAAATAGTCACGCAGCAAATTGCGGGCCTGCAGGCATACATTACCCAGGTCTGTTTGGTCCAATAAATAATCGAGAAGATAACGTTGGGTTACGGTGTTAGTGCCATACGCATTTGAAATGCCGATGGTGAATTCATCCGTAAGCATTCTTAAAAGGTAGCATTTGAAATACGCCCCCTTAGCTACCGTTTTGCTCGTTAATCAATGCTTATCAACAGCAATCGAATTTTGACCCACTAACGTGGTAAAAACGGCAATATAAAATTGACACATCTTGAGTATTTTTTATCCAAAAATCAGTGCTTTTCTAGATCGGTGACAGGTACAATTCCTGCTGTTTTTTTCCTTTTAATCGGTAGCTGTTACCGCTGATTTGGACTATGTGTGCATGGTGCAGTAACCTATCGAGTAAAGCAGCCGTTAACGTTTGATCGTCTGCAAAGGCCGTTGAGCACTGTGAAAAAGGCAAATTACTTGTCACCATCACGCGTCCTTGTTCATAGCGTTTTGCTATGACGTTGAAAAACAGATTAGCCTCTGCCCGTCCAAACGGGAGATAACCAATTTCACCAATCACGAACAGCTTTGGCGACAAAATACTGCGTTTCAGGTAAGCCTCTAAGTGTTCTTGTTTCTTTGCTATGCTAAGTTGCAACATTAAATCTGCTGTGCTGATAAATCGTACTATCCAAAACACCGCATTAATAAATTGCCGATTATCTCGAGCTATACCGCACCAGGTGCCTTTTCTTCCAGGGAGATGAGGTTCCAATCGGCTCCAAACAGGATCGGATATATCGTGGCGGCGATGGGCTAAATTCATTCCCGAATCATCTCAACAGTAGTCGTTATTTGCTGCATGATAATATATTTTTTATTACGTGACGGCCCTATTTAGGGACAGAACCTGGTCATAATATAAATATTATATTTTGACCAGGTATTATATCAGCGAGTATTTTTTACTGGCTGTAGCTATAAAGAAACCTTCATGCTTATTCTTAATTCTTATTAAGTAGATTAAAGATTAATTAATAACATTTCTTTAAGATTAGAACACAATCTTTGCTATTTTAAATTTTTATTAGGGTTAAACAGCATCAGGACCTGTTGACACTTAACTAGTGCTTGACCATCTGGTTATCTTTTTACATTAAATAAGGATGAAGGTTGAAAGATTGTGTAGGTAATATGCAAACGGGATGCATTCAAAAATAAAGAATGAAAACACTGACCTCTTTTTTGGGAATAAAAGTAAAAGAAAAAAAACAGGATAAGAGTAAACTGGTTGCAGAAAGTAATGCAGAGGGAAGAAACAGTAATAATCCACTGGCAGCTGCTTCAACAACATCGCCAAACAGTATGGCCGGTGTTGACGAAAATAACACCAGGCTCCTCGCTATTTTTAGCAATATGTTGCAAAACCCGACACAGCTCGGTTCAACTCTCGAGATAATCACCCGTTTATTGCCCGATAACGTACAGGTAAAAGAGTTGCTGGCATTCATCCCTACTATTCACTCCGCCCCGCGTGAAATAGAAGATTACCTGCAAACCCAACTTAACGATATCTTCAAAGATATTATCTTGCCACGTATTACATCCACACAGTGGCAAGAGATAATCCCTCAACTTAACGGAGCTCCGAGGGATGAGGCCGCTATCAGAGATAGAATAGTGACAATCATTCTTGACTCACTCCCAACATGGCTAAATCAACCCCTTATCCCCTTGGAAATAGTACACAAAGAGGGTACCTGGCAAGTCAATCGCTGTTTCACGCAACAAGATAGTGGTAGCACGGTTAACTTTCCGACTCAAAGTGGACAGTTCATAGAAGCCCGCGTGCTCTTTGAGAATGAACAATTTCGTTTACAACTCTCCGGTGTTAACCCGGAGGAACATTTAACGGGCGTAACATTACAGCCCCCCTTGTTAACAACGCCATATCCGATTGAAATGATAGAAAATGGACAAGAAGAGAAGCCATCTAGAATCGGGCAGAAGTTTATTCTTAGACCAAGAAAGGGGGGGGGGTACAATTTGCAATCGCCGCTAGAGTTACCGCAATTGAACCCGTCACGGGAAAAACCACTATAGTAAAACTGCACATACAAAATCCAGCCAGTGATTATCTAACCTGGTTACCTGCCCATATTGCTATTTTACAAAGAGGCAGAGAAAGTTATGGGCAAGCGATCTATCAATTTCCTGATCGCCCTGAATTTAACCCCTTAGCGCCTCTCTCCCCCGTAGTTGCCACCACCATCCCGGCTGCACAACAAATTACAGAACGATTAGAATTGAGCGTCATTTTAAAACCCTTTCACATAAAAGCTGCGGTTATTCGCAAGCTTTTACAGCCTCCTACAGATAGCTATGTAATGGCAGCGATAATCGCGGGCCTGCAACCACAAACGCTAACAGCACCGGCATTGGTTGATGCAATTAATTTAACCAGTTTGGCACAACGCGAGAGTTTGGCAGATCGTGTTTATACTATCATTAGGGACTATATTTTCCTGCGAGCCGATCAACGCTTATTAGACGAGATTCTGGATCAACATGCTGCTGATTTTAATCAACAGGGAAATGTGCCAGATGGACAATTTATTGAGCAACAGGCTAATAATATCATTCAGGCATTGCTTACCAGAGCACTGAATGAACCTGTGATCCCTCTTCGTCTCACCCTTTCACAAGATGGAACCTATTGGCAGACAAACCGCTATTTTACTCAACAAGATATTGGTAGCATGGTTGCCGTACCAACAGCGAGCGGCCAGACGGTCTTTGCACGTATCGATAGAGATCCGGAGGATATCAATCTTCCTTTTCATAAAGCCCGTGTTGTATTCAAAATTTCAGGTGTTAACAAAGACTCTATTAAAGTGTTGGGGGATACGGCCAGGAGAGTACAACGATTACGTTCAGACTTCATCGATCGTCATCAAATAGCGCCACCAACAATCGGTTCGGATTGGCTTACTACGAGGCCAGGCAATGTAAAAGAAACTAACGCACTTCAACAAGGCGAGGAATTTACATTGCAATTTGAAGGGAGAGATGTCAGATACCGTCTTGCCCATCATGATGCAAGTGCTATTTTTGTATCGAATGGGATGCCTGATTTCAGCACACCATACGCCAGTTGGAGTAATTTGCGCATTGCTGCACAGACGCCCATTTTACCCCCTTTATGGCGTGATACGAGTCGTTGCCACTGTGCTTTCACTATCGGATTACAAGAAAGGGCAGCCAGAGCGGGCATATACAACGCTTTCCTGAGCTCGGTATGACCCCGTTTTGATAGGCGGCTCCGTCCTTTAAATAAACCTGATTCACAAAGTTTTGGGTTAAGCCCGGCATAGGCCACCACTGCCTTACTGTTAGTGAATTTTGACACATTACCCACATACGCCAGCAAACTGGCACTTAGTATTTCACCGATACCAGGAATACTCTCCAGCAACGCTTTATTTTTCTTTAAGTCAGGATCGTTATCGATATGGTTTTTTATTTTTTCTTTGGTGGCCTGGATTTGTTGTTTAAGTGCAGAAATGATTTCAAGCAGTGAGGATTGAACGACATCGTCAGCCACTGATTGCCGATTTTCTTGCATTTGCCTCATTTCCTCTAAACTCTTTAGATGGCGTACTAGCGCGGTTAATTGACGTTCGCTCAAGGGAGGAGGAGTCCAGAGGACAGGTGTATGCAGTGCGCAGTAGCGCACTATCATTTTTGCATCCCCCTGATCCGTCTTGTTCCGACTCAGTTCACTCTCACCAAAGGCATGAATACGTGATGGGTTTTCTAGGCTGACGTCAATGCCATTATCAACTAAGAACATAGCCAGTGGAACACTGTAACTCCCTGTGGCTTCGAGACAAATATGACAATCCCCGTAAGGGATAAGCCATTTCAGTAGTTGGCTAAATCCAGAGGGGGTATTCGGGAATGCTTTTGTTTTATACTTTTTTCTCTCTACCCACACTGCAACATCGAATTTTAATTTGGCAACATCAATACCCACTGCGGTCTTGTCCATGGCTGATTCTCCCATGAAAAACAGATAATTAAATGATCGCCCCGACCTTCCTTATAAATACGTGCTCTTAGCACAAGATACCGTTCGGTCTTACAGGCGACGATAAATATGTCACCGGGGTTTTATCTGACTGCACAAGCTTTAAGCCTAAGGGCGCAAACAAACTCTCCGGTGACATCCCAATGATCAGTTGGGGATCATCAACCTTTGAAAGTTAATAATCAAGATATAAGGGCGCAAGTTTTGGAGCACTAGACCAGTTAATTCTGGTCACAAATGTTGTTGTTTACAGGTTATTACAGCTAGGTCTTTATATCCGGATTGGCAGTCTGGCCCGCTTCCCATACTGATTATTTTTCGACGCCTCAATTCGATGGAATTTTAGACGTTGCCTGCCATTTTTTTAGCGCGTTCGAAGGCGGCTAATGTTCGGGTCCTCGCGGCTCCATGGTCGACGATGGGAAGCGGATAATCGAGCGGTTGACCCTGTTTCGTTGCCCATTCGTGGGGAGTATGAATATAGCGATCTGGCACCGCTGTTAATTCCGGCAGCCAATGGCGGACAAATGCCCCGGTGGGGTCATATTTTTTCCCTTGCAGGGTAGGATTAAAAATACGGAAATAGGGTGCGGCATCAGTTCCCGTTGAAGCCGCCCATTGCCAGCCGCCATTATTCGCAGCCAGATCCCCATCAAGCAGTTGAGACATAAAATAACGCTCACCTTTACGCCAATCAATCAGTAAATCCTTCACCAAAAAGCTTGCTGCGATCATCCGTAGTCGATTGTGCATCAAACCCGTTTCATTGAGCTGACGCATCGCGGCATCGACAATCGGATAGCCTGTCTTACCTTCCTGCCATGCGAGGAGCGCTTGGGGGTTGTTATGCCAAATAATTTTATCAGTCCACGCCATAAAAGGCTGATGTTGGCAAAGGGAAGGATAGGCGACGATAAGATGGCGATAAAATTCTCGCCAAATCAGTTCATTTAGCCAACTAAACGCGCCAGAAACCGTGTTTTCAAATAAATGGGGACATTCCGCTAGCAGACGACTGAGACATTGCCGCGGGGATAACGCCCCTATCGCCAAATAGGGAGACAGGCCACTCGTGCCATCCAGGGAAGGAATATCCCGTTGGGTAGAATAATGCTGTACTTTTTGGCGGCAGAAAACGCGCAAACGATTCAGTGCGGCCTGCTCGCCCACCGGAAAGGTTTTATTCGGCACGACATGATGGGGTGTAAACGGGGGAATCGGGAAGGGATCGAGCGCCTGAGCAGAAGATCTTTTCTCCGGACGAGGGAGGCAACGATTATTTTCACAACGGAGTTTTTTCAAGTAGGCCTGGCGAAAGGGCGTGTAAACTTTGTACATGGCCCCACTTTGCGTCAAAACGCTATCTGGTGGTAGTAACAGGCTGTCATCAAATACGACAATTTTCACGCTGTCTTGCAGTAACTTGGCTACCAAGTGGTCACGGCGGCGTTCGTTAATTTCATATTGGCGGTTGAAAAAAAGCCTCTCTACCCGATTATTCATGCAGTAGTCTGCTAACCATCTCGCCGCCTCCGTATAAGTATCGCAGAGGTGACAGATCAGTGTGATCCCAAGTGCCTGCAGCTGTCTGCTAATTTGAATGAGGTGATCATGGATAAACGTCAGTTGACGCAGTGACATCGCATGCTGTTGCCATTGCCCCAGTGTGGCGGTAAACACGGCGCTGACCGTGGCATCAGGGTCATCACAGGCTGTGTACAGGGCCTTATTGTCCGTCAGGCGAAGATCGTTACGTAGCCAGACAACATGATATTTTCGGTGATGCATGTCGGATCTCCTTTTTTCGCTCGCGTTTGTGCCGTACGCTCCATGGTTTGACAAGGGGTATAATCGTTTTTTGCAAGTTTATTACGACACAATAAATTATGATAAAGAATTAATTATTGATCTTTTCAAGGAAAATAATTAAGAAAAGTGATCATAAGGATAATTTTTGTGTTAATTCCCTATACCTCAAACAAGACTCCAACCGTAACATTATCTCAACATCCAGCCCGCCTGCTCGCCAGTTCTCAACCCTCCTCTGTCTTGGCTACTACAGAAGTTAAAAATACAGCTCTATCACTTGCTAATACAAGACCTGTTAACGGGGGTAAGTCATGATACGTGTGTAATTGACCAGTTTAGATTTTCAATCTGCCTCTAAAACCATATGAAACAAGGCTTGGAGCTATCCGAGATTCAAATAACAATACCCCCTAGGGGATACCGGTATAAAGATTGAAAATATTTTGATAACAGATTGAGAATTTATTGATTTAACCTCATCGCAACATGCCGTCTTAATTCACCATCAGGACCCACATATCGGAATAGGGTCGCGCGGGTAACGCCTAGCTCCTTACATAACTCACTGACAACCGTATCTTTATTACCCATGGCGGCCTCTGTGCCAGGCTGATTTGAGCTCTGGAGAGGGGTCGTGTGGAAGAACTGACAAAAATGTTCGTTCTAAATTAACATTCTGAAATTATTTTCTTTTTTCTACCAAAAAATACACCACGTGATCGCAAATATACTCATTCAACTTGAAGGTCTGGATTAGATGGTTTGGAAATTATCGTTAATTCTGCCCCTGAGAAAGGGAGCAATTTTTGCCAATGTACTATCAAAAAATTCGGCTATAGCCCCACGAAACTCTTTGGCTGAAGAGAAAAATCGGTTGTTTCTGACACGCTCGTTCATGACCTTCCATAATCGCTCGATGGGATTAAGATTAGGGCTATAAGGGGGTAAATAATGGAGTACGATAGCCTTCTCTAATGCGGCGTCTTTGACTCGCTGACGGCAATGATAGCCAGAATTATCTAAAATAATGTGTATCTTTTGTGCATCAGGATAAGCAGCTTTGAGCTGCTCAAAAAAAGCGACGGTGGTTTCTGAATTCACCTGCTCAGGACGGGCACTGACCACCTTCATGGTGCTCAATTCAATGGCTCCCATGACATTAACCCGTGTTTTTGCCCCTGTTTTGACCAGCGGCTTATCTTTGCCTTTCCTTATCCAACCGCAGACCACTTTAGTAGCCATCGTTGGAGGGGCTGAATCCATAAAAACAATCGGTTCATTCTTAAGAGCACTCTCTAGCAAAGTGAAATAAGACGCGATAAACGCTTCTTGCTGAGCAACATCCACTTTAACCGGCGTCGCTTTGGGCTGCTTATAGCTAAAACAATGCGCTTTCAGCCATTTTGTCATGCCAGATACGGTGTAACAGACGCCAAATTGGGTTTCCACATAAGCACAGATATCGATGACACGGCTATAAGTCGTGCTTTCAATGTGTTTTTCAAGCAATAAAGATTCATGCACGCTCAACTTACTATACGAGCCGCCATTTTCAGGCTTTAATTTTTCGTCTGAAAGCCAATCTGTTACATGTTGCCTCACTGTTTCTTCATGAATACGTAATGCTTGGGCAATCGCTTTGTTATTCCAGCCTTCATTTTTCAACAACACCGCTTTGATTCGATCTCGAACACGGCCATCGTGTTCGTAACGATTAAGGCGTTCCAAATCTTGTTTTTGAGAGGCTGTCAGTGAGTTTATTTTCATGACCTTATTTTTAATCTAGTTGAGCAAATTTTCCAGTGGTTTTAATGGCGATGGGTATATATGCGGCTCCACTCGATTTTTTTCGATAGGTTTTTTACGGCTTATTTCCACCAAGGCTGGCTCACCTCCCTGCTCATACAGCTTTTTAAAACGGTAATAACTGTCTCTGCTGTAGCCCATGACTTTACACGCTGACTGAACATTACACAGCTGTTTTGCCAGGTCAAGTAAGCCGAGTTTCGGTTTGATTATTTTTGCTGTTTGATTCATTTCTAACACGCCTTCATTTCATATTAAATATATTGAAATGTCAGATTAAATTCAAACTTTTACAAAATTAAAGCATCCTGATTTTGCCCTACCTGGACGCAAAGCTTTATTAAAAAGTGATAGGGAGTATGAGCTCGTTCTTATTGACGCCACAGAAACGCCGATTGAACGTCCAAAAAAAACAAAAGCAGTTTTACTCAGGAAAAAAGAAACGACCCACCTTAAAAACCCAAGTGTTCGTCGATAAAAAAAGCAAAGCAGTCATCTGTACAACCATTTACTAATGGGAGGCGTCATGATTTTAGGTTGCTCAAGGAGTCTGGTGTGCGAATACATCCTGAAATCAAAACAGTGACAGATACAGGTTACCAAGGGCTTGGCAAGATTCATTCAAACTCGGCGTTGCCTAAGAAAAAGACAAAGAAAAATCCTTTAACACAAGAAGATAAACGCAACAATCGTAAGTTATCAAGCCTGCGTGTATTAAACGAAAATGTCATTGGTATGATTAAACGATTTAAAATTGTATCAGATCGTTATCAAAACAGGCGAAAACGGTTTGGATTAAGATTTAATCTGATTGCAGCAATTTATAACATGGAAATTAGATAAATGAGAGTTTCCGAAGAGGTCTAATGAGTCAGGTGGGGAAATACATCCGCTTGTGCTTGTTGAACGGTACTCAAACAACGGCAATATTGGTGTACAATGACACAAATGACAGGTCAAAACGAATCAGCAACTTAATGAAGAACTGTGACACATCATTCCTGCAAAAAGCGACCCGAAAAACGCCATTGTTTCCTAAATAAAAACAAGAAAAAAAAGTGATTTCCGGCATTCGTATTACCACTGAACACGCCATCGTGGGCATCATTAATTATCTGATCCGTTGTAAAATTCAATTTTTTGCCATAATAATTCAGCGTATAACAAGTAGGGTTGACGCTATTTTTGAGTAATGGATTGACACTCCATGAATACCAATATATCAGACCGTCTATTATATTCTGTGTACTGACTCGAATAAATAAGTTCACTATGGTCATGACCATGAATGACATGATTATATAATAAAAAATGATATTATTTATTTGTAGGAATATACATAGACGCATAAAAGCGACCTGCCCACCCTGCGTTAAATCATAGGAATTCAGGTTCATTATTTTCTCAATGTAAAGCAGGATGAATGGAAGGGTAACTTGAATTTAGTGGTTTCTGCCTCCATCTTCTTACTATCCAAACGTAGTTTAGAAAGCTCAGCATTTATCCTTGATGTTTCAGCACTGTTTTTTGACGTTTCAGCTATCAATCTTGCTATTTATGCATATATTTTTTCAGATTCGTGATTGTCCAATCTCTTACTGGTCATTTTTTTCTCCTGAAGAGCATTGGTGCTCGCTTTTAATTAATAGCCATTTGCAAATAAAGAGCGAGTCACTGCTTGTTGCTATATTTTCAACATTATTTCCCACTGTGTATGCGGATGATCCTTACAGAATTTCTATCCTATTTTATGTAAAAATTGTGTAAGTCCTTATAAATGTTTCCATACCCTATTTAAATATTGAAACATTGACCAAAATGTCAGCACCACAGCAACGTAAAGCAAGACAATACTGGTAAATTCGACAATGGGTATCGGCCGCCAGAGTAAACCTACCAATGATAACATTTGCGCCGTTGTTTTCATTTTACCCATCCAAGAAACAACCATACTGCTACCTTTTCCTATCTCCGCCATCCATTCACGTAATGAAGATATGATAATTTCACGTGTAATCACAATTGCTACAGGTAATGTAATCCACCAAACATGGTAGTACTCTGTAACGAGCATGAGAGCGATAACCACCATCACTTTATCCGCAACTGGATCAAGAAACGCCCCGAAACGAGTGGTTTGTTTCCAACGCCTGGCTAAAAAACCATCAAACCAATCAGTCACTGCGGCAAACACAAAGATAAGAGCACAGAACATCGGTGCCCACGTGAAAGGCAGGTAAAATGCCAGAACGAAAAATGGGACAAGTACAATACGAAGCAAAGTAAGCCAGGTCGGTATATTCAATTGCATAGTGCTACGCTAATCTGATCGAGGTGAATGGACGAGTATGGTGCAACATTAACTCCCGTGTTTCAATGCATCGTAGACTCTTTTAGCCAATGTTTGTGAAATACTCGGCACTCTTGCAATTTCTTCAATGCTGGCACTAAGTAGTGGTTGTAATCCCCCCATATACTTCAATAACATTTGACGTCGTTTCGCACCTATACCTTGAATCGTTTCTAATATACTGGTCTTTTTCACTTTCGAACGGCGTTGCCGGTGCCCGACTATGGCATGATTATGAGAATCATTACGGATTTGCTGGATCAAATGCAAAGCAGGTGACTCTGGCGGTAACGATTGTCCTTCACTTTGCTTTACAAAAAATAACATTTCTAATCCCGCTTTACGATCACGCCCCTTTGCAACAGCCACCAGCAATGGTTTTTGCTTATCCCAAGGAACATCTAATGAAGAAAATACATTAATAGCCTGAGTGAGTTGCCCTTTTCCTCCATCAATAAAGATAACATCAGGAATGTACTTATCATCCAGCGCTTTATCATAGCGTCGTATCAATACTTGTGACATTGCAGCGTAATCATCTCCCGGGGTAATAGCACTAATATTATAGCGTCTGTATTGAGATCGTAGTGCGCCATTGCCATCGAAAACGACACAAGAGGCTACTGTCTGTTCCCCCATCGTATGGCTGATATCGAAGCACTCTATCCGATTTATCACTTCGAGGTTTAAAATGATAGCCAACTCTTTCATTCTTTTCTGGGTAGTAGATCGTTGTGATAAACACGTCATCAATGCAGTCGTAGCATTGGTGCGCGCCAATTTTAGGTAGCGAGAACGAGTGCCACGCGGATGGCTTTGTATCTGAATTTTACGACCTGTCACCTTGGTCAACGACGCCAAAAGTAGATCTTTTTCAGACAAACTAAAATCCAGTAAGATCTCCCCAGGTAAAGTACGCAATTGACTACCCTGCAGATAAAATTGACCGATGAAAGTCTGTATTACCTCGTCTAGCTCCGTTCCATTTGGTACTTTAGGAAAGTAGCTACGACTACCCAACACTTTACCTTGACGAATAAACAAAACATGAACGCAGGCTAAGCCCGCATCAAAAGCAACTCCGATCACATCAATATCTTGATGATCTCCAGAAACAAATTGTTTTTCCGTTACTTGGCGCACAACCTTAATTTGATCACGAATACGGGCAGCTTCTTCAAAATGTAATAATTGGCTAGCGGCTTCCATACGGGAGATTAATTGAGTTAACACTTGCTGGTCTTTGCCAGTAAGGAACCAGCGAATATAATTGACCTGCTGTTGATATTCTTCATCACTGATGAAACCCTTTACGCAGGGAGCTGAGCAACGGCCGATCTGATACTGTAAGCAAGGGCGAGAACGATTGCGATAAATACTATTCTCACATTGCCGCACGGGGAACAACTTTTGCATCAATGCCAATGTTTCTCGTACGGCATAAGAATTAGGAAATGGCCCGAAATATTCTCCTTCCTCGTGCGTTGCTCCACGATGCAGAGCAAGACGAGGATGAGTGTCTGCACTGAGAAAAATAAATGGGTAGGATTTATCATCACGCAGTAAAACGTTATATCGTGGCTGATAGCGCTTAATATAATTGTGTTCCAGTAACAATGCCTCAGTTTCGGTATGTGTTACTGTAACATCAATTTGAACAATATTTTTAACCAAATGCTCTGTTTTCAGGTTGCTTACCTGGGTGTGAAAGTAATGGGTCAGGCGTTTTTTTAGGTCTTTAGCTTTGCCGACATAAATCACCGTCCCTATCGCATCATACATGCGGTAGACGCCGGGTTGACTAGTGACCGTTTTTAGAAACTCTTTTGCATCAAAACAATTACTCATCGTTTGACAAAGTCTCCTTATTAAAAAATCCATGACGAATAGCTAAATGAGTCAATTCAACGTCGCCATTTATATTAAGCTTGCTGAACATCCGGTAACGATAGCTATTAACTGTTTTTGGACTAAGATGAAGTTGCTCAGATATTTCATTCACTTTTTGTCCTTTGGTTATCATTCGCATAATCTGCAATTCACGATCCGAAAGACAAAAAAGCGAGGTCTCAACCGGAGGCTGCAGTTGACTTAAGGCCATTTGTTGCGCGATATCTGATGCAATATAGCGCTGGCCTGAGTGAACAGCTCGAATAGCATTGACTACATCTTGAGGAGCTGCACCTTTACTGAGATAACCACTCGCCCCTGCTTGCATAACTTTCGCTGGCAATGGATTCTCCGTATATATAGTTAGCATTATTACTTTACTATCGGGCGAGAAACGCAAAATTTTCCGGGTCGCTTCTAACCCACCGATACCGGGCATGTTCATATCCATTAATACGATGTTTGCTGAATGGCTACGGCACCATTTTACAGCTTCTTCACCGCATTGCGCTTCACCTGCAACTTTGATACCCCTGGTATCTTCAAGAATGCGTCGCATCCCTGTGCGCACAAGTTCGTGGTCATCAACAAGAAGAACGCTAATCAAAAAAATTCTCCAAAATAAGTGAGTAACCTAATCGCTCTTTGTTTAAAACTTACATCAGCGATATTACTTGTTTTCAGTCAAAGAGTGAATACTGAAAATTTATAATGTTACATTAATGTTGTTTAACATTTCATGCTAGTCCAACTGTTATACTGCCACATTTGCAGTTAAAAAAACTAATTAAAAACATTTATCTATTTACCTTGATTATTTCATGTCTAATATAACTTATTAATTTTTAAAGGCATTGTAAATATTTTCAAGTTCATTTTTTAAAAAAATATTGATAGTGACAGATTAGAAAATAATCCAATAAAATACTACTATTTTATAATCTGTAATTTTTTAGAGTCATAAACTGGAAATTGAAACGAGACAGATAAGGGAAAAAAAATAATATTAAATTCTATTAATATTGCTTATGTAAGAATATTAAACAATAAGCATTTCTCATGAATACTATAAAATTATAAAAAAATAATGGATTCAATGTAATTAGGTAAAATAGATGAGTACTCTTTTAAGCGGATGTACGTCCCTACCTGACTCATTATTACAATCAAGTCAGGCTACATAGTGTTAATGATTACCAAGCGCCACTGATGAAAAAACATAAAGCGACATAAAACCCCTGAATTTGTGTCCAAAATTACTTGACCAGAATATTAAGAGCGCGGATTGGTCGTGAATTATTTCCTTCTGGCAAAAATCTGTGGCCCCTGATAAGTTAAGTCGGTATTGATATTCCACAGGGCCTGGAGGGTTCGTTCTGAAAGTGGGTTACCTCCAAGGAAAACGTGGCCACTCTGAGGCAAACGAGTTATGGACACAGGTAGGCTGGTTAGTTGATTATCAAACACCCATAATATTATCAGAGATACAGGTAAATTATCAGGCAGTACTGTCAGTTCATTATCAGACACATCTAATGTTGTCAGAGATGCCGGTAAATTATCAGGCAGTGATGTCAGTTGATTATCAGACACATCTAATGTTGTCAGAGATGCCGGTAAATTATCAGGCAGTGATGTCAGTTGATTATTAAACACCCATAATGTTGTCAGAGATACAGGTAAATTATCAGGCAATGCTATCAGTTGATTATCAGACACATCTAATATTGTCAGAGATACAGGTAAATTATCAGGCAGTGATGTCAGTTTGTTATAGAAGAGATTCAGTGTTTTTATACTAGGGGGAAGTAGGTTTGGCAATGAGCTCAGCTTAAGATCAGAGAGCCAGAGGACTGCATCATTTTTCTCCAAGCAATTTTTCATTTTCAATAGGGCTTCCTGCCGTTTTTCGCCTTCTTTTCCAGCTTCATTTGCCCATTTATGCCATAACTGATGGTATTCTTTTGTCATTAAATATTTCATTGAGGTTTGATTTGTTTTTCCCATTTGTGCATGACTGTTTGGGGCACTCGGTACTGGCAGTGGATGTGATGTTTCATTGCTATCCGAACCTGTAGCTGTTCTTCGACTAAGGGGCAAATTAGAATTAAGGTTTTCGATGGGCACTTTTTCTCCGGTACGCATTTAAATATTTTTTATGTCATAGTTACTAGATGAGTATATTTTAAACAATATACACTCATCATCATCCATAATATTGGAAAAATCAGATTATTTAATAGTGCTCAACATTATGATTTTTATAAAAAATTGATAATATTCTTCTAAACAAAAAACAGTATCTTCAAATCAAATGGATATCAGTGAAGGCCATTATATTTTTTATAAAAATATATGTTTTCAAAAAACGACCAAATGGGGTAATAACCGGAAAGATAAAGAAGCAAAAAGGGGACTCTGGTCTTTTTCCGAATCACAGAAAGTACAGCCTTCGGAAGCGCACAAATCAAAAGGTCAACTGGAGAGAAAAAAATCATCCCCCCTCACGCTATCTGAGTTTAGCTACGATGGAAAACATTTTTGTAGCAGGGATTCAAGTGTATACTCATTCAACTTGAAGGTCTGGATTAGATGGTTTGGAAATTATCGTTAATTCCGCCCCCTGAGAAAGGGAGCAATTTTTGCCAATGTACTATCAAAAAATTCGGCTATAGCCCCACGAAACTCCACTCTCTAGCAAAGTGAAATAAGACGCGATAAACGCTTCTTGCTGAGCAACATCCACTTTAACCGGCGTCGCTTTGGGCTGCTTATAGCTAAAACAATGCGCTTTCAGCCATTTTGTCATGCCAGATACGGTGTAACAGACGCCAAATTGGGTTTCCACATAAGCACAGATATCGATGACACGGCTATAAGTCGTGCTTTCAATGTGTTTTTCAAGCAATAAAGATTCATGCACGCTCAACTTACTATACGAGCCGCCATTTTCAGGCTTTAATTTTTCGTCTGAAAGCCAATCTGTTACATGTTGCCTCACTGTTTCTTCATGAATACGTAATGCTTGGGCAATCGCTTTGTTATTCCAGCCTTCATTTTTCAACAACACCGCTTTGATTCGATCTCGAACACGGCCATCGTGTTCGTAACGATTAAGGCGTTCCAAATCTTGTTTTTGAGAGGCTGTCAGTGAGTTTATTTTCATGACCTTATTTTTAATCTAGTTGAGCAAATTTTCCAGTGGTTTTAATGCCGATGGGTATAACTGCGCGATTTAATATATTCTTCTAAACAAAAAAACAGTATCTTCAGGTCAAATGGGTATATACAGTGCCAGAGAAGTGTCACAACAGTGTCACTGATTTCACGTCATTGTTTTACTACCTGGAGTATTTAGAAATACCATCTACATAATACCAGCGTTTTTTTAAACGGAGAAAACGTGAACATTCATATATCATGCTTGTTTTTGTAGTATTCCTATCAGTAAAGCCCGCACAAAATTCAACAAAACCTTCATCGGTATGAGATCCTGCCATTTCTTTTATCACGATCAGTCCATGCCATTCAGTGTCACATTGCATTAGCATTGCACGAAATTTTTCTGCATGACAATCCGGATGCCAACTGATAATCAAATAATCAACATTGTGTTTCACATAGGCACTATAGCGTGAACGCATCAAAATTCCGGGCGATGAGGCTATTTTTTCACCTATTACATAGGGTTCACAGCAAACATTATATTTTAATATACTACCGCATGGGCACAATTCTGACACGATATCCCCCTGGTATAAGCAAATTGATGCCAGACATACTACTTAATTTTAACGTAAAATTCAAAGTCATTGCTCAATTTATCCCGGGCTGAAGTTATTTATGAACGTCAAAAAAGCCGTAATCCGTTTATTGACTATCCTGAATGGGCAGTCAGTCTTTACGGGGAGAGTTGTGGGAAAGTCGACGTGAATATGACAAGGACCTCTACAAACATCGACATCTTGTGAGAATGCTTTTCTACATCTCAAGCGCTAGCGGGGCATTGCCACACGTTATGCAAAGAATACCCCCCCCCCTCTTTTCTCTCTGCTGTACAAATACAATGCCTTGCTCGACGGCTCAAGATTTTATGACGACACTATCTAGAGACGGTTTCCTCTTTTTCATCGTTAACTTTTGCTAGTAATATCAGACAGCTTTTGTGGTCAACTCATGTCATCAGACTGCCATCTTGCCCGTATACAGTATTATCTTCTCAATCTCTCATTGTCATCATATTACCATCAGGATTTATTACTAGAAGGTTGACTATAATAACCCTAAATTAAATCATGTTGCTATTTTATGATAAACAAAAAACCATGATAAAAATTGTGAAACTTAATGATTCAATTGATTCTGTATGACAATATTTTTTAATAATTCATCAAATAATTGATGAATTATTAAGGATATAGAAGAAGAATTTAATTTTAATTATAATATGAAAACAAGTTATTCATTATATTTAAGCAGAAAAGTATTCATTATGTAATTATTATTATATATTTTGTATATATGTGGGATTAGAATATTGAGATAATATTTTATTTAAAACAGAGTAATTATTAACACAAATAAAATTTCAATATTTTTTAAAAGATAAAAAATTAATTAAAATTTTGGAGATAATTTATGACTATTGGTGTAACACCCGTTTCCACTAATTCTTATAATATGCGAAACGGAAATCCTCACTATGATCAAAAATTACCGATAATCGCATCTGGGAATATACCGGAGTCGCTATTATTCAAGGAAAGAAATGATAGCTTTTCTAGCAACTCGAGTGGCTATTACAGTAATATATCCGAACATTTTTGTACAAAACAAACAGTGCCCATGAAAGCGGCAGCGGTAAAGAAAACAAAAGTCAATTCTAAACACTTAGAACAGACAGAGATTGAAAAAATCGTGGCTCGTGACTTTATCAGTGAAATACATATGAAGGCGATAGCCAAAGTTTCAATAAAACATCGTATCGCTATCACTTTTCGCTCAGCAGGTAGAGATACCCTGGAAAAGATAGCACAAGGAGCGGCAGCCAAAGGGCATGACATTATGGAAAAAACAATTAAACTTTCATCCATTGCAGCAGCCTATCCTAAGGAATCAAAAACGTTTCATCAAAAGATCTACGACCAATGTAAAGCGGTTGGTATCACAGGTTGTGTAGGACATTGGGATAAAGAGAAGGGGTTGATCGGTATTTATCTAGCCAGCGATCACGGTTTAGGAAACAAAGTAGAAGAAGGCATTTATCCCATCGACATGTCTAGACTGGAGGAAAGCCTTAAAGCATTAACAGTAGATCCCAATTGGAGGCGATTAGTCTTTACGGGTGATTATGATACACATGATATCCTAGTCCGGGGAGGAGCAGGAAGACCGCGTACCCCATCAGAAAAAGAAGAAAAAAGGGTAATTAATCTCATCAACGAAGGCGTCGCTGAAGTGGACGAAAAGCGGCCCCTTGAGGATAGAGAACGTAATGTCGCTAGACATGGTGCTCAAGTTCGTTTTATTGCACATATGTTACAAAATGAACTAGAAAAGGTTAAAGAAGACCGTGGTTTTTCAAAGCCGATTGCTGAGGCAGGGCCTTTCCCATTAGCGGCGATCAGCAAAGGAGTGTGGGCTATCATTCATGATATTCATGAGCTTAAAGCATTTTATGAAGATCATGGTGCCATTATGAAAGAAATTTGGCAGCCTAACGGAAGCAGGCAATTACACGGAATTGGTGAAAAAGTGACATTAAGCAGGGGTAGTAGGCGAGATTTGCACACAACAGCCTCTCGCTAATATGGCTGAACCTATCTCCGTTTGTGGAAACAGACGTTGTCCATGACGGTGCCAAAACAGCTTTGACTTCAAGCTGATGCGTAAGAGTAAAAAATGGGTGGAATTGTGGAGATGAATGCCACTCATCTGACACTGTGTTAAAGAATTTTCTCCTATTCTACAGGGTCGGATAAGCATATTTTCACGTACCATTAGAAACGATTAATATCAAAGGATCTTGTTCTCGTTGCTGTCTACTAAAACCAAATCGCTCGTAGAAGGGATAGCTTATGTCACTTGGCCAGACAACAAGAGCCTGTCCTGAAAATTGTGTAATTGCCTATATTTAAACAATTTGTGAATAGGATATAGACAATGGTAAGAAAGAATAAATTACCGGATACCCCGCAACAATCTCAGCTACGTCAGGTAGCTCAGGCGCTGGTAAAAGACATTAAAACTGAATCTGATCTAAACAAGATACTCAATGAATTCGTTAAGATGACAGTAGAAGCGGCATTAGGTGCTGAAATGGAACATCACCTAGGTTATGCCAAAAATGCGGCTGAAGGACGTGGCAGCGGTAATAGTCGTAATGGCTATTCTGCAAAAAATATTACCTCTCAGTACGGTGAATTAGCGATAGAAACGCCCCGTGACCGTAACGGCGAGTTTTCCCCGATAATGGTTGAAAAAGGGCAAACTCGGCTGACCCATTTTGACGATCACATTTTAGCGTTTTACGCTCAAGGCATGACCACACGGGAAATTACCGAAACCTTTAAAAAAATCTATGATGCTGAGGTATCGCCAACCTTGATATCTAAAGTCACTGATGCGGTAATTGACCGAGTAACCACCTGGCGTAGTCGCCCACTGGACAATCTGTATCCGATTGTTTATCTGGATTGTATTGTCGTTAAAGTTCACCAGGATAAGCGGGTTATCAATAAATCTGTCTATATCGCGCTAGGCATCAATATGGAAGGACATAAGGAATGCCTTGGCTTGTGGATAGCGGAGACGGAAGGAGCAAAGACCTGGTTATCGATTCTGACCGAGTTAAAGAATCGGGGCTTAAATGATATATTAATTGCTTGTATGGATGGTTTAACCGGGTTTCCTGAGGCTGTCAACACGGTCTATCCTGAGACAAAAATCCAGCTTTGCATTGTCCATTTAGTCCGTAATTCGGTCAAATACGTCAGTTGGAAAGATCGACAAGCACTCTGTGCCGACCTAAAACTCATTTACCGTTCCGCTACAGAAGAAAATGCTTTGCAAGAGCTTGATAGTTTTGAAGGACGCTGGGGTGAAAAATACCCAACACTGGTACAAATTTGGCGCAGAAATTGGGATAACCTATCCACATTTTTTACTTATCCCGACGAAATTCGCAAGGTGATTTATACAACAAATGCGATAGAATCACTCAATAGTGTGATACGTAAAGCCATAAAAAAACGCAAAATATTTGCACATGATGGGTCTGCATTAAAAGTGATTTATCTGGCAATAGAATCTGCATCAGAAAAGTGGACAATGCCGATACCAAACTGGCGTCAGGCTCTCAATCACTTTATGATCGAATACCCTGAACGGTTATCAGTGTATTTATGAGGAATCGGCAGTTACACAGAATCTTGTACAGGCTCCCGTTGGTATCATTTGCGGCTTCTTGTAATCTTACCCCTGCCATCTTTAATTCTTCTTGAATGGCTTCTATCCGTCGTCCTTGAGCCCCAAAACTAATTTGCAGACTTTGGTTATTTTTTTGATACTGTGCAATGACCGTGTTCTCGCTCTGCACCTGTAAATTTCTGGCACTGGCGACAACATCATCTGAAGGCTGTAGCACCCGCATTCCATCGCCACTGAGCTGCTCACTCAGCCGATTTATTCTCGTTCTAATGTCGGCAGTACTGGATGACATTATCCGTGAGAACCTTGCTGTACCTTGTCTGCCATAGCCACTAATGTGTTCTGCCATATTGATTTCCTTGTAAGAAGTCTAGTATCAGAATATTTCTAAAACGCTGCTAAAAAGTTGTCCGGCGATCATGATCATTTTCAGATTGGCATTATAGAGGTTTTGATATTCCACCAAATGGGGCCCTTCTTGATTCTCATCTACACCATTCGCGCTGATTCGTTCACGATTTGCCCTATTCAACTCCTCTCTGCTTATCTCAAATTGACTCTTATAGTTAGCTGATTTCCTCGCCAGATCATTGATAGTAGAATCGGCAGCCTCTTTAATCGTAATATTTCCTAAAGCGGGGAATTTCTCGTTTTTCAATGCTATTAATTTTTTCAAATTGCCATTATCAGAGACAGTGCCCGTCGTCGCTGAGAGCCCCAATTCTTCAGCTTTAATATCAGTGATCTGTAATATCCGGCTTGGATTGTTACTATCAAAATGAAAGAGCGGTTTTCCTTGATTGCTATTTAAATCATAGCCAGCCTGTAATTGAGCATTAAATTTCTGTTCTATTGTTTGCGCGATATTTTGAATGTTTTCCTGCAAGGGCATTAGCGTATTAGATTCAATATCATTCATTGCCCCTAGCTGACCACCGCAAGACGGATTAACAGTAGAAGTCGAGCCAGGATATTTCAGCTGAATTTGCTGGCCACCACCGGGTAACGTAGTTAACGCCATTTCTCCCGCTGTATTACCTGTGACCAAGGGATGACCATTTTGTAAGGAAATATCATAACTGCCATTATTCGCATTATTAACCCGTACCTCTATCAAGGCGCTTAACTCTCTGACACTTTTATCACGCTGATCCCGCAGGGTATTGCTATTGCCACCCGTGGATTCTAACTCGATAATTTTTTGGTTATAACTCGCGATGTTAGTACTGAGGTTGTTGATCGTGGCAACAATATTTTTGCGGTCATTAGCCAACCCTGCTTTCTGATTATTAATCTCTTGATTAAAATAATTAAGACGTGATGCCAATACCTTAGCCTGATTGATTATTTCCGCACGATTTATGCTGCTATCAGGTTGCTCCTCACTATTAATCAGACTATTAAAAAAGGCATCCAATCTTGCTGGCAAGGAATTTTTGGATTGAGTACTAGACTCGCTGAAAATCTCTTCCAACGTTTGCAAATACTGCATAGCCTCTCTGTCATAACTTTCTTCACTGCCTGCTTGCCATTCCTTGCTCACTAAAAATTGATCACAAATCCTACGGATACCATCAATGCTCACACCATCACCGGCACGGATCCCGCTGTTCGTACCAGGGCCAAGGCTGCTGGTTTCAATCTGTTGGCGTGAATAATCTCTATTTTCCTGGTTCGCCATGTTCATCATCACAGCATCTAGATGCGCTTTCATGGCTCTGGCACCACTGGAGGCAATCTCAATTAAACTCATTTGCTCGCTTCCCTTTCTGTTAGTCAATAAGAATTAACAGTAAATTTTTTGTGGTATTCACTGTGGTTTTATAAGAAAAACGACCGCTGAATCTTAGACTTAAATAACTGCAGCAAGATAAGCCTGAGAATCTGTTCGAAATCTATTGAGCACTTAATTGTTTAATCAGTAAATCAGCGATACCACTACTGCGTTGTGCAGCCAATGTCGATGCGAGTTTGTCATCGTAAAAATCACGCATGACCCCTTGTTGTTTACTATTAAACAGATTGTCACCCTCAGCTAAGGCATCAGATGTTTTGCGCATCTGTTGTAACAAATTGCGCATGAATAACGCCTCGAACTGTATTGCGGCTTCTTCGATATTTTGCGGCTGAATTTCCCCGGTAAAACTGCCGGGGATCACGGTGCTTGGCTTACTGATTACTTTTTTATTAATGATTTCGTTCGCCTGGATACTCTCAGTCATTTATTTTTTCCTTAGATTACTACCAGTTCAGCATCTAGCGCACCCGCTTCATGTAACGCTTGCAGGATAGCCATAATGTCATCAGGGGATGCACCTAAGCTATTGATAGTGTTTACAATACTGCGCAAACTGGTACCCGCTGGTACAATAACCATTTTTCCACCGTCTTTGTCGACGTTGATGTCACTTTGTGGCGTCACTGTGGTTTCACCTCCCGATAACGCATTCGGCTGGCTAACTTTTTGATCCTCACGAATGCTAACCGTCAAATTGCCGTGTGAGACTGCCGCTGCGCGTACTACCACCCCTTCACCGATCACAACCGTACCGGTACGCGCGTTAAACACTACCCGAGGTATCTGCTTGCCAGCATTAATCTGCACATCTTCTAGCATCGACATAAAAGCGACGCGAGCACCTGCCCCTTGCGGTGCATTGACCACCACATTCGTTGCGCTTTGAGCTGTGGCAGTATTGGCACCGAAGATCCGGTTAAGGGCAACAGCAATATTATTGGCTGATTTAAAGCTAGGGCGTTTCAGATTGAGGATCACGGTGTCGTTGGTTTGAAAATCGCTGATCACTTGCCGCTCAATACTGGCACCATTAGGAACGCGTCCTACAGTCGCTGTGTTCACTGTCACACTAGAACCACTATTCCCCTCTGCTTTCATACCGCCAACCACCACATTACCTTGTGCTAATGCATAAACTTCACCATCGGCACCACGTAACTGAGTGAGCAACAAGGTACCGCCGCGCAAACTTTTGGCATCACCAATGGATGAAACCGTAACATCAATCGATTGACCACGGGCGTACATCGGAGGCAAGGTGGCGCTGATAGCCACTGCCGCCACATTTTTCACTTTAGGATCAATCTTGGCTGGCAGCTGCACACCAAATTGACGCAACATATTAGCCATCGATTGACCCGTGAATTTAACCTGGTTTTTATCTCCAGTACCGTCCAGACCTACTACCAGGCTGTAACCCACTAATTGGTTACCACGCATCCCTTGAATATCGACCAAAGAGCTTAAGGGCTGTGCGTTGGCCAGCGGTAATGTCAGCCATAATCCAAGCAGCATAAAATAACGTTGAAACATAGTTAATACTCCTGCTTAGATAGGGAACAGCTGATGGTTGAAGAAACGCGTCAACCATCCCGCTGAGTTAGCATCACTGAGCGCACCACGACCTGCGTAGGAGATGCGCGCATTAGCAATACGTTGCGAAGAAATGGAGTTATCACGCTCAATATCCTCTGCGCGTACCAGACCTGTCACACGCATGTATTCATCCCCTTGATTAAGAGTGAGCCATTTTTCGCCGCGAATAACCAATACGCCGTTCGCCAATACCTGATGTACTGCTACGGTAATCGAACCACGCAACATATTTTGCTGCTGTGAGCTGCCGGTTCCATCAAATTTACGTTTACCAGAAAGTGAACCGCTGAATTTGTCAAGTTTTTTGCCTAATACCTCCGGTATTCCTAGGGTCATATCATTATTTTTGCCAAAATTAGTCTTCGCTTGCTTACTCGATTGGGTCGATTCATCCAACTTTACCGTCAAAATATCGCCGACACGGTAAGCACGCCGATCTTGCAGCAAAGACCAGTTATAGGCGGGTTGATACAGTCCGCCTCCTTGCAAAACAGGTGCTGGCTGGTTCAGATTCTCCGGTGGAGCATAAGCAGCATCATCTTTATGCACCAATAATGCCGGAGATTCACAGCCACAGAGCGCCAACACTATCGGCGTTAACATTAAAAACCTTTTCATTCATTATTCGCTTTTAAATAATTGGCGAGAAGATTAGATATTATGAGTAACGTATTTATCCATCTCATTACCCGCAGTGATCGATTTGGCGATAATTTCCCAAGCTTGTTGTACTGCAAGCATCTCAACCATTTCTTCTACTACCTGTACATTAGATCCCTCCAATGCATTCTGCATAAGTTTGCCTAAAGCGCCTTCTCCGGGTTCCCCTTCCTGCGCCTCACCACTGGCTGTCGTTTCTCTATAAAGATTGTTACCAATGGGAAGTAGCCCGGCCGGATTAACAAAATTAACCAGTGTCAGTTGCCCGAGCTCAACCGGATCGGCTTCACCACCGACCATGGCATTGACAGCACCGTTTTCGCTAATGATTAACCGTTCAAGACCTTCTGGAAGTTCAATCCTCGGATTCAAAGGGAAGCCTTCTGTCGTTGTCAGTACACCATCCGCGTTTTTACTCAGATTACCAGCACGGGTGTAGGCCATGTTGCCATCGGTCATTTCTACCTGGAAAAAACCTTGCCCCGTGATCGCCACGTGCATCTCGTTCGGGCTTTCCTTCTGGGTACCTATGGTAAATTTCTTTTGCGTTCCTACGACTCTCACCCCTCCGCCAAACTGAATACCGTTAGGAGAGATATTATTCTGATCCACCGGTGAACCTGGAAGTCGCTGAGTCTGATAAAATAGATCGGCGAATATAACGTCATCACGTTTAAAAGAATCGGTATTAACGTTAGCCAAATTATTAGCAATAGCTTTCATTTTGGCATCTTGTGCCAAAAGACCGGTTTTGCTGACCCATGTTGCGTGACTCATTATTTCTGCTCCTCAATCACTGATTTTATGATTAGCCTTGAAGCAGTTTATTGCCTGCCTGCGCCAGTTCTTTTGCAATTTTTATCATGTTGATTTGTACCTCAAAATAACGACCGATTGAGATGCTGGAAAGCATCTCGCTGACTGCAGAAATGTTGCTGCCTTCCAGATAGCGATTTTCAATCAGGATACCTTCATCACGTGGGTGAGTAGGAAGATCAGTGATTAAGAGACCGCGGTCGTTCTTGCGTAATTCATTCGCCGGGATATCAACCAGTTTGATACGATCGATATCCGCTGGAATAGCGATCCCATCTTGAGGTACGATAGAAATCGTACCGTCACGGGCTATCGACAGTGAGCTATGAGGGGGTAATACAATGGCCCCACCATCACCCAGCAACGGCAATTGATGAACCGTTAATTCTCCATTCGCACCAATATTGATATGACCATCACGGGTGTAGACTTCACGGTTGCCGTCTTGCAATGCAATCAAACCTCGATCTTTCAAAGCAATATCGAGATCAAGTCCCGTTTCCTTTAACATGCCGGCAGTCATATCAACCCCGGCGTTTTCCAGTGCGATAGGAAAACGGGTAGCATAGCCTTTTCCTGCTACCCTGGTGGTGATGGATCTTTCCAGATCCGCACGAAAGCCTTGGGTATTGACATTCGACAAATTATTAGCATGAATTTTTTGTTGAGCCAGGCTACGATTAGCGCCACTCACGGCGGTGAATAGAAAATGATCCATGTTATAGCGCCCGCATTAATGTATCCTGCATGCTTTTATTGGTCGTCAACACTTGGGCATTGCCTTGATAGTCATGTTGCGCGCTCAGCATTTTTACCAGTTGGTCAGTCACGTCGACGTTAGAGCCTTCTCTTTGACCTACGTGCAGCTCGCCCAACAAACCATTGTTGGGCACATTGATTACGGGATCACCGGAAAGCGCGGTCTGTGCCCAGCTAGTTTTACTGACAGGGGCAAGATGACTTTCGTTGGCAAAACTCGCGAGCAGAATTTGACCCATTAACCTAGATTCGCCATTGCTGTAACTGGCGCTAATCTTGCCATCTGCTTGAATTGTCAGATTCTTATAAGTACCAGGCGCATTACCGTCACGACTGCTATTGACATCCGATGACGCGCCATATTGTGTAAAATCGTTATATTTAACAGCGAGAGTAATGGGATCGATGCCAGGGATAGGAGGGGCTGGTGGATTCGTATTCCCTATAGCAGGATTAGGCGTGACTAATTTTCCTTGCGTGTTAAATTCCAGAGCTGTTTGGCCTACATCGACCTGATCCAGTTGGTAGTGAACAGTCCACTCATTGACGCCAGTCTTGACAAAATACTGAGCAAAAGAATGTTCATTGCCTAATGAGTCATAAACTTTGGTGAAGTTCGTAAGGCTGTATGTCTGATCATTATTGGGGTCAAAATTTGGAATGGTAGGGATGATAGGCATCCTCGCGTCTAAATTATTCTTCACATTCACTTCACTGCTTGCTTTAGCCGCTATCATACCCTTATTGATTTTTAAATTACCGACAACCCCTTGTTGCAATACACCATTGGCATCGACTGGAGAGCCTTGAACCTTTTTGCCATCAAGACCAATTAAATTTCCTGCTATATCGGTATCGAAATTTCCAGCACGGGTGTAAACCGTATCACCTTCATCACTCGCCAAAATAAAGAATCCGTTACCACTGATCGCCACGTCCAGGTTATTGTCAGTCCGAATAGCGGTTCCCTGTCGGCTGATGCTATGCGATACGCCACTGACTGCCACACCCATAGGGTCACCTTGGGAATACATGGCGGCAAATTCAGCTTCTTCCGATTTATAACCGATAGTGCCCGAGTTGGCGATATTATTACTGATACTTTTTAACTTCTTAGTAATGGCATCCAAACCAGTGACAGCGATATTATTACTCATAACATATTCCTCCTAGATTAATGGGTTTAAGCAGCAACAGGCACTGAACCTGGTGTTTTTACGCTGGAACCAAGCTGACTGATTTTGTTAAAAGAAACATCACCCAAACCTGAAACATTCAATCGCGGCTGGCGACCGTTTGAGATACGCACATTGTTCACCGTACCCGCTAATTCCAGCGGAATGGTTTTGGCTTCTTCACCAGTGCCTGTTACCACTGTGAGCGTATATTGCCCAGGGGGCATACCCAACTCTTTGGGATCAAGGGTGAAATTCACGGTTCCCGCTTCTTGCTGACCGAGAGCGAGTTTATATTCTTTGTCAAACTTATCTTTGAGATAGACGGTAACAGCGGCTGATGCATTTTCCAACGTTAAACGCGCATCATACGTTTCTGTCCCCGATTCAAGTTTATTGGTCTCTACCATCACCTTTTGTCCCACTAAATTCGCTTGAGCCAAGGCTTGCATGTTTTCCATCAGAACCGTATTTTTATTAGTAGCCTCGACCATTTTTTGGCTAGATGTAAGTTGTGCCAATTGGGCCAACTGACTAATAAATTCCGTCCCGTCGGTTGGATTAAGTGGATTCTGATGTTGCATCTGTGCGACCAGCAATGTCATAAATTGGTCTTTTAATTCTTTTGATGATTGAATTGTAGGTTCTAGCGTTTTCTTACCCGTTGAATTCATCGGTTCTGTAATATTAGGAATCGACATCGTTATGGTTCTCCAAGTTTTAATACACTTTTTTGCATGCTTTTTATGCTGTTGAGGACTTCAATATTGGTTTCAAAGCTGCGTTGTGCAGAGGTCATGTCTGCCATTTGTTCGACGACATTCACATCTGAATAAAAGACATAACCTTGCTCATTAGCAAGTGGATGATTAGGTTCATAGCGCTGTACTGCATTGCCGGTTTCGACTATGTCAAGCACCCGTACTTGCGCCCCGCTGACACCTTGGCGGTACTTCCTGCCTTCGCGCAAATAAACCGCAGAAAATAGGGGACTGCGCGTCTTATAAACGGCAGCGGCACTGGCTGCAGGTGAATCAATATTGGCCAGGTTACTGGCAATGGTATTCAGCCTGATAGTTTGAGCGGTCATTGCCGATCCAGATATTCGATAAATATTCTCAAAAGACATGGTTTATTTCCCTTCTATCGCTTTTTTTAGCCCCAGTAATTTCATATTCAGAAATGACAAACTGGTTTGATAGTCGAGGGCATTCTTTGAAAATTCTGCTTGCTCAATGTCCAATGCCACTGTATTCCCATCTGTAGACGCTTGATAAGGCATGCGATATTTTATTTTCGTATCAGGCAGCGTATTAAATTTAAGTTTTACACGTTGCATTTCAGAGACAAAATCAATATCTTTAGCTTGAAAATGTGGGGTATTCACTTGAGCTAAGTTGGCTGCTAGCAGTTCCGCTCTAAGAAGTCGAAGCTGCATTGCTTTAGGATGAACGCCCAGCGATTTTTCAAAACTCATGCTCACGAAATTTTTCCTGTCTGATGTTAAAAAGATTTTGGCACATTCAATAAAGCAATCAACGTGCCAGGTAAATAACATCATGATTAATATTAATTTTTCTTTATTCGTCTTAAAAAAATGGAAGTGCTGTTTCCCAATTGTATTTTTCCGCCAGACGACAAGTTTTAGTCGAAATCTATGGGGCCACCGTTATTTTTATGGTGATCTTTTGCTGATATTACTATTTAGCGCTCATTGCTATATCGGGCAGGCTATTGCTGCGGAACAAAGCGTAAGAAAACAGATCTATGCGCGAACAGCCGCTAGCGTCAGCGCTGATATTGCCCGTACCGCCAAGCGTAAAAACTGGCAAGACTACAGGGTACAAATGAATATTTTTATTCCCAGCGAAATCAGTTATTACGCACCCTGTCACAGCCCTCTTCAGGTAGCCGATCCAGACGAGAGTCGGAGTGATCTAGCGCGCATGCGTTATGTGATCAGCTGTGAGGATCCTCACAGCTGGGAAGTTGCAGTTACGGTGAAACCCGATATTTATTTACCGATATGGGTTGCTAAGAAGAGTATTGAACGTGGTAAAAAAATTACTCCTAACGATATCGAGTTAAAAAAACGCAATATCAGTGGCCTCTTTGGCAATTATCTTACTGATCCTGATGAAGTGGTCGGTTTCACCGTTAAACGCCGTATTCGTGATCTCCAGCCATTATCCGTATCCCATCTTGAACAGCCGACTCTGGTTACGCGAGGACAACAAGTATTGATGATTGCTGAACAAGAGGGAGTGGTCGCGCAAATGTTAGGTGAGGTATTAAAAAACGGTCATAAAGGTGATCGGGTAAAAGTAAAAAATTTAAGCAGTGGAAAAACAGTGAACGCCACAGTCGATGGTATTGGTATCGTTCGAATGTTAGTAGGGCCAAATTAGCGCACACCGCGTAAAACCTACTTATGTGCTCGTAAATACGTTATGCAAATTCTGCGTCACCTGGTGCTCGCAATCCTCATGTACACGTATGTACCGTGCAGTTACTTCGCTCCTGACGCCTTGAATTCGCATAACGAACGACGGTTTTGCAAAAAGTCTAATACATTTCAAACAGATGATAAAAAAGATAAGAATGGGCTAAAGATCTGTCCTGTTAGTGTCGTTTGATCGGATATGAAAATAATTTCACTGATTTTTAACTTTTATAGAGGGATTTTATGACTACCATTCGAGATGCCATTAATACCTCTCCTATTTCAAGAACAAAGAAAAAACTGGAGAACACAGAACCTGAGGTTAGATCTGATCACCCTAATACGGAGAAGTCGGGGGGTTCTAACCAGTTAGAGAAACATTTAGGAAAAGCGCGCGAAGAATTGAATGCCATGTCAGAGATAGATAACACACTAATCCAAAAGATAAAAGAGGGGATAAAAGAGAATAAGGAAATCAACCTCTCTGACTTGGCTGAAGCAATGATAAAATTTTATAGATAAAGGCTAACTGACGATGAACGCAACCCAAAGTTTAAAGCAGCTTCTTTTGACCATTCAATCGGATCGCAAGCACTATATTTCATTGGATAAGCTGTTGCTAACACAACGCCAATGTATGATTACTTGCAATGCCACGAAATTGTTGGCCGTCAATGAACGCTTGAGTGAGATCTATCACGCATTATCTCAAACCGCGACAGAGCGCCTAGCGCTCTTGAAAAAGCTAAAAGTAACGGCTGATAGCAAGGGGATGCAGATACTTTTTCAGCGTTTACCAGAACAGTACCGTGAACATGTTACCGCGCTATGGGCAGATCTGGAACAACGCGTTCTATCCTGTCAACAGAAAAATCTGAGCAATGGTAAACTTATTTCCATGCAACACGATATTTTCGCACCATTACTCGGTTATAAAGAAGCGTTTCTTTATGCTGGCTAATCATTGAAAAGAAGATGGCTTTTACTCAATATGATTAATAAAAATAGTGTTCTCATAACATTGATTATTTTTATCAGCATTTTTATATTGCTTTCTCAAACTATGAATATTGAGTTAATTACCTTGAGAAAATCTATTTATGATATACCAGAACATGTGATTAGAACCATGAAACAAACGGTAAAGCATACAGTAAAACAAACGGTGAAACATACTTTTTTAAGCTGATGTTATCAGCTTAAAAAATTCTTAATCGATTGTCACCGATTTCATCTTTATTTTAATAGGGAAATACCAATTAACAGATCTTCACCAGAGTCTAAATGGATTTTTTTCAACATCGGCGTAAAATCAAAATTTTTATCCATTCGCCAACGGCTATAAGCACTCACCATTTTTACTATTATCGTTTCATCCAATGTATCATTATTCAGCTTCCATATTGAGCATAGTATCTTTATATTAAAGAGATCAATACTTAATAATCTGAACATTTGACCGTAATTTAAGCTATCATGATAGGGGAATGTGTTATGATATACTTGATACAAGACATAATTTTGTAATATATGCGGATGCTTGTCAAAATAAGGTGCCAATTGTTCCTGCCAAATAGTCATTAATTCTGTTTTACGTTCATCCAGATGGATTTTTTGCATGAGGCTTAATTCACTTAATTTCAATATAAATGGTATTTTTTGTGCGATAGGTAAAGTGAGTGATAATGGAACCATTCCCAATAAAGCTAATACCGATGATTTAACATTTTCTATTTCAGGCAATTCGCAAAAAGTTTGTTGTAAGCTTCCCTGTTCACTAAGTAGATTAAATTCATCGGCTAATATCTTGATCCTTTCCAACACCTCTTCCTGATTTTCTGCTTCCTGTTCTTGTTCTGCGCGATTTAATAAGATGCTGGCCACATATAAGCTTTGCTCCAGAGAAAAATTTTCGTTAGTCACAAGATTAAAAATTAAATAATTGAGTTCTTGACCCTCTATTTTGCATTCAATATTGGTTTCACTTTGTTTATTGACAGCATAGATAGTCAATGCTTGCGGATTTAATAAAATTTCACGGCAAGCAGTTTCACAGCCTAAAAATAAACTTTGTCTTTCTTCATTTTGCCAGTTAAATGTGATGCTCGTATCAAGTTCATTCTCAGTGGCACAAAATGGACACTCACAACTTGTCTCCAAATCGGCAAAACAATTGACATATTCGGGTTGATAGCATTGAATATTTGACATGATTCTTCCTAAAGTGGTGATTATTTTATAGTGACTAAGTCCTTGGCTTGCAATATTTTATGAAAAAACAGGTGTGCACTTTCTATTGCAACCTGTTTTTTTTCATCCCATTATTTGCTTTGATAAGCAAAACTGGGATAAAGGCCTAGCCAGCGATCGCGTTGCATCGGGATTAGCCAATAAGCATTTAATGAATAATCCGCTGGTGATGCAATTTGTTGCTGGTATGTGATGCCTTTTGTCATATCCTGTAATAGGATATCGTAATAAGGTTGATTGACTGCATAAGCACAAGCGGCTGATGCTATCTGGACCCGAGCGACGCCAGGCAACACAGTCAGTGTTTGCAGTTCTCCGTACTGACCGCCCAATAATATAACCTCCCAAGGAAATGAGGTTAAAAATGTGAACAAACGATTTACATGATTTAACGTTCTGTCTTTTTTTACAAATTCAATATCTTCTTCAAGGAGTAAATAATTACGCCATGCGGCATCTTTAGCCTGTTGTAATATCGCCAGGTGAGTCTTACTTTGGGAAACAATGTGAGAGGGATGCTGCAACAGAGGATAATGAACCAGTTGTTCTGCGTTGATACCAAGGTCAGTAAATTTTTTCTGTAACTGTTGCCAATGAGAAATATCATCGTTGCGTGTTACTATCACTATTTTTTCAAAGAATGCCCAATTTACTTTCAGCGATGCTGGCGCCTGAGTGAGACGGTGATAATAAGCCAATAAATTTTTATCTTCGACGATATCCTCAAGCGTAAAATCTGATGCTTCATTAGAACTAATAATAAAATCTTTATCAAAGGTATTGTGATTATGTGCAATACACAAAATAGCCTTCCGTGGTTCAATCTGTAAAACCGGCACAGTAAAGTTGCGTAAAAACTCCGCTTCTTCCGCCAGGATCTTTTTATCAAGATAACGATTTTTCTTCAGATAATTACGATGATATGCAAAGGTACCATTTAATGCATGATTAGCCCCCATCGATGTTGTCTTGTATATTTTATTTAAATGACTGTACCAAACATAAATTTGATCTGAACCAGAGAATTGTGCGTAATTATTTTTCATTTGCGTGATAGTGTAAGAAATTTTATCCGGAGGATAATAATCGTCATCATCCATACAGATAATATATTCCCCTGTCGCCAATACATTTAATTGGTTACGTTTCTCCCCCAAAGCTAGACGTTTATCGCTGTATATATAGCGAATAGTTTCATCACTCGCGCTACCAACCAGTAATGTTATCAAATCCTGATTGCTGTGTTCAGAATCATCCAGAAGAATCAGCTCACGGCGATCAGCAGGATAGTCTTGATATTGATAGATATACAATAGATAAGGTAGAAACTCACGCCTATTGTAAGTTGGACAAATAACGCTGACAAACGGCTGAAATTGACCTTCTATGATTTTTTTATTCTGGCTCCGCTTAAGCGATGCCTTCACCAAGGTATTAATCAAAGATGTGCCACTGTTTGTTACTTTGTTATGTTTTTTTTATTTTTTTTCATTATTTGCCTCCATGTCTCTTAATATTATTAGACATGATTACGTAACCAACATTGTGTTGAAATACCGTCACTAATTTTTAGTTCTTTACGTGCTTGTGCCAAAATGAAAGCATGTTGTTGTTGCTCTAATACTATTTCAACCATTTTTTCCTGGCAGACTTGTTGTTTTAAGCTAATTTGTAAATTCTGCGCCTGAATATCGGCCAATTGTTGTTCTTGCTTCTGCCAGTTAATGACCCGTTGAATGTTTTTTTTATAACTGGATTTATTGCTCAGTAACGCTGCAGAAGTAGCATGGATCGTAGGGCTTTTATTTGATAATGCTGTTAATGCATTAATATTTTTTTCATAACGCAGACAAAGTCTTTTCTGTTGTGATAGCTGAGCGGTTAATTTGTTAACTTTCTGGTGACGTAATTGCAATAATTTTTCCAATATAGAGTTCATAATTTTTAGCCCTATGTGTTGTCATCCCTCACTATGGTGAGAAGTCTATTATTATATGATTTATCGTTATTTAAGTTGATCCTGTATAGAGTGTGGCAAGCTGTGCCACAGTGGTAGCCAAAGACGCTGATTGGCTCACTTCTTGGTATAAAAAATGGGCTATCGCCGGATAACTATTGACTGCTTTATCGGCATTGGCATCAGCGCCAGGGATATAACCGCCTAAAGGGATCAGCGGCTTAATACTAATATAATCAGCATATAATTTTTTTAAATGACTCGCCGATTTTATATGTTCCGTACTTGCTATTTGGCTCATACAACGACTAATAGACTGACCAATATCAATCGCAGGATAATGTCCGCTTTCAGCCAGTTGACGCGAGAGCACAATATGTCCATCCAATACCGCTCTGGCACAATCGACCACCGGATCCTGCTGATCATCACCTTCCGCTAAAACAGTATAAATTGCTGTCATGGTTCCCTTACCGTTACCCGCACTTTCTGCCAGGCGTGGGATCACACTGAAAGCAGAAGGAGGATAACCTTTGGTCGCGGGGGGTTCTCCCAGTGAGAGGGCAATTTCGCGTTGTGCCATCGCATAACGCGTCAACGAATCGACCAATAGCAGGACATCTTTGCCTTTATCTCGATAGTAGGTAGCAATCGAATGGCAGATTTCAGCAGCTTTGATGCGCATCAAGGGAGATTCATCGGCTGGCGCGGCGACGACCACTGACTTCGCCATTCCTGCCGCCTGTAGTGAATGTGCGATAAATTCATTGACTTCGCGTCCGCGTTCACCGATCAGTCCAACCACCACCACATCCGCTTGGGTGTAGCGCGTGATCATACCCAGCAGAACACTTTTACCCACGCCACTCCCCGCCATCAATCCGACACGCTGTCCCTTACCTATAGTAAATAAACCGTTGATGGCTTTTACACCGACATCCAGTGGTTCTGCCACCGCACGCCGCATCAGTGGATGGATCTGCGGTAATTGCTGAATCAGGGGTGTTTCGCCCCCTAAGGCGCCCTTACCATCTATAGGTTCTCCTAAGCCGTTTACCACGCGCCCTAACCAGCTATCACCGATCAATTGTTCGCTTTCATCGTAGCCTGGAAAAACCCTGGCACCGCTTATCAAACCACTCGGCGGCTTAAAAGGCATTAAGTAGGTGACATCACGATCAAAACCGACAACCTGTGCTTCGACAAAAATAGAGTCGCTACCTTCAACCCGGCAGCGCTGACCAATGGCGAGACGGCAGCCGACACATTCAAGCAAAATACCATTAACCCGTACCAAGCGGCCTGAAACGCGGACAAGACTGATATTGTCAATGGATTTCAATGCATTATCGATAACTGAACTATCAGTAATACCCTCCACCGGGTTCTCGGTCATTTTAATCATGCGTGCTATCCGTTAATAAATTGCTTTTTAACATATCGATACACTGATCCAAACGATGTTGACAACCCACATCCATTTCAGTGGTTTCGGTGACAACACGACATTCACCGGGTTCCATGGCCACATCCGCCTGTAAACCCCATTGTTTTACTTTTTCTGCGGCTACATCATTGATACGGGCAAATTCTTCTGCATTGAGATAAATTTTTAGTTGTTTCGGCACTGTGGGTAAGCTAGCGAGTGCTTCTTCTACCAACGTCAATAATTGCGTAGGTTGTAACGCCAACTCACAACGGATCACCTGACGCGTCACTCTTTCTACTAATTTCATTAACTCATCACGGCGTCGGACTTCATAATTATTCAGATAATCTTGCATCGCAGTAGATAACACAGAAAAAGGCTGGATCGCGTTGGTAAAAAGATCTTTCCCCGATGTTCGTCCTTCCACCCGACCTTTTTTCATGCCTTCGTCATAGCCTAAACGAACACCTTCCTCATAGCCCTCTTCCTTGCCATCGATCACACCTTGTGTGAAACCTTGCTCAATGCCCTGCTGAAAACCTTTTTGTAATTGCTTTTGGTATTCCTCTGGTGCTAGCTCAACCCTATCCTGCCCTAACGATAGCAAAGGTGTCTGGTGTAATGGCGGAAATTTATGTAACCGGTACTTCACCCCTGAGGTAGCTAACTTATTTTTACCTGACATGTGCTATTACTCCACGGTTGGTTCAGCAAAGAGTTGCACCTGAATTTCTCCTGCTTCGGCTAATTCACGGACTCTGGCCATAATTTCTTTGCGTACCTGTTCAACTCGACTGACGGTGATAGGCCCCATGCGATCCGTTGCATTTTGCAATAGCTGAATTTGACGTTTCGGTAATACGTTGAAAATAGCTTGACGTAATACTGGCTCAGTGCCTTTCAATGCGACCGCCCAATCGTTCATTGGCACTTCATCTACCAGACGTTGTAAGGTGGTTTCCGTCTGACGGCTAAGGATGAAGAATTCATACATTTCATCTTTCAGTTCATTAAGTACATTTTCATCACGTTCCCCCAACTGCTCCAAGAGCTGTTGTTGATTATTCGGAATACGGTTAACAATATTGGCTGCCTGTTTGATACCCAATACTTTAGAACCGTGTTCTGAAAGCAGTGTTACGCCGCGTTCAATCAAGCGATCAAGTTCATTCACCACATCATGATTAATGTCATCCAGTTTAGCGATGCGGTACAACACATTATCCTGTTGATTCTTATCTAAATAAGAAAGCACATCAGCAGCGACATCCGGTGGCAAAAATGCAAGGAATACCGCTTGTAACTGCAAATGCTCCTGAGCAATCAGCGCCGAGAGTTGTACGGGATCGATCCATTGTAGACGCGTCATTCGATGGCGAATCTCATCGCCATAAATGCCGTTGATCACGCTTTTGGCGATCTCTCCCCCTAAGGCCTTTTCCAGAATACTTTGTAAATAACTGCGTGAAGCACCGTTAATGCCACTCTGCTCACTGTAATCATGGAAAAAATCATTTAACGCTTGTCGGGCATGGATAAGTTTGACATCTTGCAGACGTGACATGGTTTCACTGATACAGATCACCTCTTCACGACTTAATTTCTTCATCACCGCCGCCGCGGCGTCCTCACCAATGCTGAGCAGTAATATGCCAGCCTGATCCAAACGTGTACGGATCTCCTTCTCAGCAGGACTGTCAGAGATATCAACTAGTTTGTTCATTGGATTCTGTGTTGCTTCTTTCATTACTATTGATCCATTGTTTAATCACTTCAGCTACACGGTCGGTCTCAGAATAAGCGAGCATCTGCATATGGTTTATCTTGGTTTCCAGACCTGAAGACGGTGATGGTAAATTTTCTTCTTCCTGGAACGGGGATTTAGGTAACGCTTTTGCTAGAACTTTTTCATCCGTGGCTTCTGTATCAAACTCGCCCAATTGAGGTTCTGCTTCTTTTTCTTCTTGCGCTGTTCTCTGATCGCTAGCGGCAACGGCTTCTACTGGAAACTTCTCTTCACGAGTAAGACGTTGCACCAAAGGTCGGATTCCAAACCACAAGAACAACAGTGTTAACAGACCTATGCCTATCATCTCGGCCCAGCGTAAAATGCTCGGTTCTTGCCACCAAGGTAAGATAGGTTCCTGGTACTCAGCTTGTTCGGTGAAAGCGATCATATTCATCGTCAGAGAATCACCTCGTTTGAGGTCGATACCAGCGGCATCTTCTGCTAGCTGCTTTAACTCATCGAGTTGTTGTGTTGTCCATTGCTCCACCGCCGGGGCAGATTTATTCAATACAATGGCGACGGTCATTTTTTCTAGCTTGTAACTGGGATGACGCACATGGCGAATATCGCGATCATAAGCAAATTTACGCTGTGATTGATTACGGCTAATAACGGCAGCAGCGGGTGGCCCGGTATCTGCCTGCGCTGCTGGCTCATTACTCAAGGTACCAGGAATACCTGTTGCGCTGTCATCGTTGCCACTTTCCTGACTCACATTTTCGTCAATGGTGTGCGGATCGGTGCCATAACGTTCGGAGGTTTCTTCAATATGGCTCAGATCCACTTGTGTCGCCACACTGATACGGTAGTTATTGAGCCCGACAATGGAATTGAGTAGATTGGCGATATTTTTTTCCGCCGCCATTTGCAGCTTATGGGCTAATTCTGGGCCAGTTTTGACCATTGACAAGCCATTATTGCCAGTTTGATATGCTTCAGAAAGTAAATCACCATTTTGGTTAATCACCCGGACATTAGCGGCTTTCATCCCGGGAAGGCTACCAGAGACTAATTGAACAATGGCACCTACCTGTTCTTCTGTCAGCCGATGACCGTATTTCAAACGTAATATCACCGAAGCGCTGCTATCGGGTTTGTTACTAATGGCAAAAGAGCTGGCTTCAGTCATTCCCAAATGCACCCGGGCATATTCAACCGCGTCAAGTGCCATGACACTTTGCGCTAGCTCACCTTCCAGACTCCGTTTATAGCGAACGTTTTGCATAAACTGGCTACTGCCGAGCATGGCTTCTTTATCCATTAACTCATAGCCAACGGGTAAAACAGCAGTGATACCTTTTGCAGCCAATGTCATGCGTGCTTTGCCTAACTGACTTTCGGATACCAGAATTTGACCGTTATCCGGGTTGACACGGTATGGAATAGATTCGCCGCCGAGTACCTCCACCACTTGCGCAATCGGAATATGTTCCTGAGAACCAAATAATGCGGTGTAGCCTTGTGAACTGCGCCAAAGACTGAAAATTATCGCGCCGCTAATCACGGTTGCCGCGATACCCATGAGGATAGTATTTTTATTTTTGTCCCACTTAATAGGGGGCAATTTTTGTTTAAGTTTATCTAACACCGTTTTACCTTACAGCGGAGTATTGATGATTTCATTCATTGCAGTGAGGAGCTTGTCGTTCACCTTCTGCAGTGCCGAGAAAGCCACGCTCGCTTTTTGACTCTCTAACATGGTGCCAGTTAAATCGTCACTGATGCCCATATCTATTGCTTCCTGTTTGTCACTGGCCACATGTTGTAGTTGATCCACACTATCAATCGCGTGATCGAAAATCCTGGCGAAAGAGAAGGGCGTGCTCTCTTTATCAAGAGTTAACACCGTATTCGCAAAAGCACCATTGGCAGCAATGACTATTACCTGCTGCATTTTTTGCAGTATGGGTGCTTGCAAAGAAGCGATACCCATCAAATTAACTTTATACTCATCCGTCATAGCTATTTTTTATTCCTTAACTCGTTATGAGTAGCATTCAATATCGATACCTTCTTCACGCATAGAAGCGAGTCGGTAACGTAACGCTCTTGGTGTTATGCCTAAAAATGCTGCTGTTTTTGTTTTACTACCTTGATGGCGTTGCAATAAATCAACAATATATTGATATTCCGCTAAGCGACCGCGTGATTTAATATTGCTTTTTCTTTCATGCGTATTCATTCGGCTATCATCTGTTTTAAGCAGAGACATTTTTTCCATCTGGATACTACCCGTAGAGAGAGGTAAACCGAGATCTGAAAAATCAATCACTCCGTTATTACTCATGATGATGCCACGTTGAATGACATTTTCTAATTCCCGGACATTACCTGGCCAGGAATATGTTTGTAGCCTTTGCTTGGCTTCTAACGTTAATTCTATTTTAACGTTTAAAAAATCGTGATATTTTTTAATAAATTGTTGTGCTAATGGCTGAATATCTTCTGGACGTTCACGCAACGGTGAAATGTGAATGGGCACGACAGAAAGTCGATAAAAAAGATCCTGCCTGAAATGTCCTTTCGCTATTTCAATCTCCAAATCTTTATTGGTTGAAGCTATTATTCTGATATCAAGTGGAATACGTTTTTGTCCACCAAGACGCTCTACTTCCTGTTCCTGTAAAACTCGCAATAATTTAACCTGTAGCGCTAACGGCATATCGCCAATTTCATCGAGTAATAATGTGCCGCCATTTGCTTGTTCGAATTTTCCTGGAACACTGGCAATAGCACCGGTAAAAGCACCCTTCTCATAGCCAAATAGAATAGCTTCTAGCATACTTTCAGGAATAGCTGCACAGTTGACCGCAATGTAAGGGGAATGGTCCCCTATTGCTTTTTGATGAATATATTTTGCTACACACTCCTTACCCGTTCCTGTTTCACCGGTAATCAGCACGGGAACATTGAACTCAGCGACACGGCGCGCGAGGGAAAATACGCTCATGCTGGAGGAAGCATGAGCGACAAAACCATGATCATTTTTAGATAAGAAATCCATAGTGATACTCATCATAATGTGTTTTCACCCTGAAAAATAAATTCTGTAAACTCTTTTTTCATCAAACTTATTGCTTTATTAAACTATGGTCTAACTAAACTATAACTCAACAATGAGTGTAAGTACGGTAGAGAGTGATGATATTAGAAACAATTCTGTATCAATTTAATTAAGTTAGTACATTGGTGATATTTAATCATCGGCGGCAAGTATACAAGTAGCTACTGGCATCATAGCATTAAAAAAAAATTAAAAAAATTAATTTATTTAAAATCAATAAGTTGACTATTATTTATTAATTTAATTAAAAATAAATAAATAATAAAAAATCTATTGTACAGTTTGGTAATAGGAGGTTTAATTAGCGCCTGTAAAATTTGATTGATAAATAAAATGACGGGATAGAAAATGAGGCGTGATATCCTTTGCAAGCAGTCAAAAGGCGTGCAATTAAAAAATGTACAATCAAAAAAAATCAAGGCAAAAATCTATCAAGGTGATCAATTACCAGAGGTAATGACACTCGATATCAATAAACTGGGTCGCCCTTACAACAAAGTACCCAAAATAATTTCTGATTATTTTGATATTTTAGACTCTAAAATTAGCCTGTTTTTCCTAAAAAAATATCGGGTTAATCTATCGTTAAAGAATATTAATACCGAGATGGACTGTAGCCATAAAAACGCTAAAGTCTTCAGTACTGAATTGGGAAATGTCGCTTTCGATACTGAACGTAGTTTTTTATTGAGTATGCTCAATGGCTATTATGGACTCAGTAAAGATAATACTGCTGTTGAATCCGGGGTACAAACATCGATAACCAAAACAGAAGAAAGACTGAAAAATAAACTGGGCATTGAGTTAACACAATTATTTCTGAATATCGATGATTTTGGTGAACCATTGGTATTAAAAAATACTCATAGTACCTTTGTTAAAAAATGGTCTTATCGCATAATATTTTCATTAGCCGGTGACGAACAGCATGTTTTTTATCTTTTACTTGATGCTAATCATGTTGATAGATTACTCCGTTCTCATCAGTCTGACGATGAAGAAGAGAAAAAGGCAGGTAATAATAAAGCAGCGCTCCCTTTGGAAGAATTGTTTAATAAATTGCCGGTTACGTTAAACTGTAGATTAACCAGTGTTAACCTCACATTAGCCGAATTAAAAGTGCTGAAGGAAGGAGAGATTATTACTGTCTCTATGCCTGAACGTTTTCCGGTTTTTATTGGTAGAGAACAAATGTTTAATGCAACCATTACAGAAAGTCGCGGAAAACTTTTCCTTTCCGAATTCAATGAAAAAACGATGAGATAATACCCATGACTGACGAGCAAAAAGAATTAAACGCCGATCTTGACCTCGATCTCGATTTTACCTTAGATCAGATAGCAGATAGCGAATCAAGTGATGTGGATGCTGTTGAACCTCAACAAAATACTGTTACTGAATCTGCAGTAGCCAAATCAGCGCTAGCCGAAAAAGCACGTAATATGTCATTGTTTAATCGTATTCCAGTTGCATTAACATTGGAGGTGGCATCGGTTGAACTTTCATTGGCTGAGCTGATGTCTATCAACACGCAATCCATTGTTGAACTGGATAAACCTGCCGGTGAACCCCTTGATATCAAGGTAAATGGTATTTTATTCGGTAAGGCCGAAGTGGTCGTACTCAACGATAAATATGGCCTGCGAATTATTGAGTTGAATAATCAGAATCTGGGTGAACTTGCCCTATGAATTGTGAACAGCGCGCAATGCCCAATTCGCGTAGCCTGGTCGGTTTAACAAGAGGTTTATTGTTGATCTGCGGATTGCTGTTTTCCTCTGTTCTGTTTGCACAGGACGGAGGCATCACTTTCTTCAGTACCACTGAAACAGCCAGCGGGCAAGATTACAACGTAAAAATTGAAATCCTGATCCTGATGACTTTGTTGGCCCTGCTGCCAATTATGTTTTTGATGATGACCTGTTTTACCCGTTTTATTATCGTGCTAGCGATCTTGCGCCAAGCCTTAGGTTTACAACAAAGCCCACCCAATAAAATTCTGGTGGGTATTGCCATGTCTCTAACGCTGCTGATCATGCGTCCAGTCTGGACGAAAATTTATGATAATGCCGTGCTACCTTTTCAAAATGATGAAATCACACTCAAGCAGGCGTTGATGAAAGCACAACAACCGCTGAAAAATTTTATGCTGGCTCAGACCAGTACTTCATCATTAGACCAGATGATGGGGATCGCGCAGGTTACCGGTGCGGCGCAAGAGCAAGATCTGAGTGTGGTGACGCCGGCTTATGTACTCAGTGAATTGAAAACAGCATTTCAGATTGGTTTTATGATTTATCTTCCCTTTTTGGTGATTGATCTGATTGTTGCCAGTGTTTTGATGGCAATGGGAATGATGATGTTGTCCCCTTTGATCGTTTCTTTGCCGTTCAAGCTGATGTTATTTGTGCTCTGTGATGGCTGGACGCTGATCGTCGGTACTCTAACCGCTAGCATACAGGGGCTATGATATGATGACGATGGATATCGCTGGGGATATTGTGGCTCAGGGCGTCAGTTTAGTGCTGATAATATCGGTTGTCGCCATCGTACCCAGCTTATTGGTGGGGTTGTGTGTCAGTATCTTTCAAGCAACCACGCAAATCAACGAACAAACCTTAAGCTTTTTACCTCGCCTTAGTGTCACTTTGTTGGTACTGATTTTGGCCGGTAAATGGATGATCACCAAGTTGAGCGATTTTACCATTTCTATTTTCACCCAAGCTGCTCAGTTGGTGGGGTAAAGAGCGATGGAGATCGATATTAAGGCACTTATCACAGCGCTATTTGCACTGTGGCTACCTTTTGTGCGTATCCTATCTTTTTTGCATTTTTGTCCGCTATTGGGTCACAAAGCATTTAACCGTAAAAGTAAGCTGGGTGCTGCATTGCTATTAGCGATTTTGATTACTCCGATGTTAAATCAAAATATTATCCTGAAAGATTTGTTATCGATGCGGGCATTGTTGTTGGTCGCCGAGCAGATTTTATGGGGGTGGCTATTTGGTTCGACCCTTGGCCTGGTTTTTATTGCCTTGCAGACTGCCGGACACATTCTATCAATGAATATGGGTTTAGGAATGGCAATAATGAACGATCCCGGCAGTGACGCATCCACTGTCGTTGTTGCGCAAATTATTTTTGTTTTTAGTGTGTTAATATTTTTTACTGTCGATGGACATTTGCTTTTTATTAGTATTTTATATAAAGGTTTTACCTATTGGCCGATTGGCGATGCCATTAATAATTTTTCATTACGTTCATTGTCTCTGAGTATGGGATGGATTATTTCGTCAGCCGTGCTATTAGCGTTACCAACAACCTTTATTATGTTAACTGTTCAAGGCGCATTTGGTTTGCTAAATCGAGTATCGCCAACCCTGAATCTTTTTTCGCTAGGCTTTCCGATTAGCATGTTATTCGGTTTATTTTGTCTGGTGTTGATCATGACCAATATACCTGATCACTATTTGCATCTGAGTAATGAGATCCTCGCACAATTAGATAAAATGAAGGGGTACTGATGTCTGGTGGCGGTGGTGAAAAAAGTGAAAAGCCTACGGGGGGGAAATTATCCAAGGCACGTAGAAAAGGAGATATTCCTCGTTCAAAAGATATGACGATGGGGGCGGGATTATTGGCTTCTTTTTTTACCCTGGCCTTATTTTTTCCTTATTACAGGCAATTGTGTGAAGAATCATTTATTTCTATTGGTATGATGGCAGGAAAATTGGATGATAATGGTGCGATGGAGCAATTCATGCTACGTAATTTCTTGGTTATTTTTAAGTTTATCGCTACGCTATTGCCGATTCCTCTGGTCAGCATAATTGCTTCTTTAATACCCGGAGGATGGATTTTTACCACGTCAAAATTAATTCAGGATCTAAAAAAATTGAGTCCTATTAGTGGATTTAAACGTTTATTTTCTCTCAGCCATATTACTGATGTACTAAAAATGTTGCTAAAATGCACGGTGTTAATTTTTACACTCTGCATTATGGTAAAAAATAATTTAGCAGAACTCATGTATTTACAATCTATTCATTTGCAAGAAGCGATTTCTCTCGGATTCAGTCATTATCATTATATATTCGCTTATTTTATCGCTATTATCATTATTTTTTCTTTATTTGATGTACCACTCAGTAAATATATGTTTATTAAAAAAATGAAAATGACCAAGCAGGAGGTTAAAGAAGAACATAAAAATAACGACGGCAATCCACACACCAAAGCACGGATACGCCAATTACAACATCAATTTTCTATTGGTCAAATTAATAAAACCGTTCCGGTTGCAGATGTTATTATTACCAATCCGACTCATTATTCGGTAGCCTTAAAATATGATCCTCAAAAAGCCAGTGCACCCTATATTGTTGCCAAGGGTAAAGATGATATTGCGTTATATATACGCAAAGTTGCTCAAGAAAATGGTATTGAAGTCGTGGAATTTCCGCCACTGGCACGCGTGATATATCATTCAACCCGGGTCAATCAACAAATTCCAGCCCCATTGTATCGGGCAATAGCACAAGTACTTACTTACGTGATGCAAATAAAATCCTGGCGTTCTGGGCAGGCAGAAAAACCTGCCTTGGATACACACCTAGGGATCCCCAAAGAGATGCTAAAAGCCCATGATAAATAATAGTTTAAAAAATATTACTCACTTTTTCAGGCATACACACATCAGCGTGCCCATATTGCTGCTTTGTGTTTTGGCGATGATTATTTTACCGCTTTCTCCATTGGTACTGGATATTCTGTTTACCTTCAATATTGTATTGTCGGTATTGGTGTTATTGGTCAGTGTCAACAGTAAAAGACCGCTGGATTTTGCCATTTTCCCAACAATATTGTTGATAACGACCTTAATGCGTTTAACGCTCAACGTTGCTTCAACGCGCGTTGTTTTGCTTCACGGCCATGAGGGGATAGGCGCAGCAGGTAAAGTGATCGAGGCCTTCGGTCAAGTCGTGATCGGGGGCAACTTTGTTGTCGGTTTTGTGGTGTTCATTATCCTGATGATTATCAATTTTGTCGTGGTCACTAAGGGAGCGGAACGTATCTCCGAGGTTTCTGCACGTTTTACCCTGGATGCTTTACCGGGTAAACAGATGGCGATAGATGCTGATCTTAACGCCGGTTTACTCAATCAGGAACAAGCACGTCAACGTCGTAAAGAGATCGCCAATGAGGCGGATTTTTACGGGGCGATGGATGGTGCTTCTAAATTTGTCCGCGGTGATGCCATCGCTGGTATTATGATCCTGATCATTAATGTGATTGGTGGCGTTTGTATCGGCATTTTTAAATATGATCTCGACGCCAGTCAATCTTTTCAGCAATATGTCTTGCTGACCATTGGTGATGGTCTGGTTGCTCAAATTCCTTCTCTATTATTGGCGACGGCCGCGGCAATTATCGTCACTCGTGTCAGCGATGGTGGTGATATGAGTGATGAAATAAAAGATCAACTCCTCGCCAAACCGAATGTTTTATATACTGCTGCTTTCGTGATGTTTGTTCTGGCAATCGTACCGGGTATGCCGCATATCGCATTTCTCAGTTTTACGGCATTGCTGTTGTTTGCCGCTTGGCAGCAAGGAAAGAAAATTCAGTATGCTGCGCCAGAACCGGATATTAATACCATTACTCAGGCTATTTCTACCGATGATGCAATGAACATCAGTTGGGAAAGCATCCCGATAGTTGAACCCATTGCACTGACGTTAGGATATAAGCTAGTGACGTTGGTCGATAAAGCGAAAGGTAGCCCACTCACGCAGAGGATCCGCGGGGTGCGGCAAATTATTTCTGAAACATGTGGCATTTTGTTCCCAGAAGTGCGTATCCGGGAAAATTTTCGCCTTAAACCAACACAATATTCAATTAATATTAATAATGTCAAAATGGCTGAAGGAGAAGTTCACGCCGACAGGTTAATGGCTATCCCCACTCCTGAATTGTACGGTGAAATCGATGGTATATTGGAGACTGATCCGGCTTACGGTATGGCGATTGTCTGGATCGACCCTGAAGATAAACCTCAGGCACTGGGTCTTGGCTATCAGGTGGTAGATTGTGCCAGTGTGGTGGCAACACATGTAAATAAAGTCGCGCGTCAACATTTGCCAGAATTATTTAATTATGATGACATCACGCCATTACATCAGCGACTGGCAGCCTTGTCGCCACGTTTAGCTGAAGATCTTGCAACTGCTTTAAACTTTAGCCAGTTATTGCGGATCTATCGCCAGTTATTGACTGAGCATGTGCCGTTAAAAGATATCGTGACTATCGCTGCCACTTTAGTAGAAAGTTCTGCGGTCACTAAAGATACCCTGTTGCTAACCGCAGATGTTCGTTATGCGTTACGTCATGCTATCGTTAATGAACTCAATCGGGATAAAAAAGAGTTGCCGGTCTATACCATCAATAATGAATTGGAAAATCTGTTGCTGGGTGCATTAAGTCAATCTCAGCAAACAAGTAAAATTTCCCTCGACAGTTTCCCCGTCGATCCCAACATCCTGACCCAACTGCAAAACAATATGCCGATTATCAACGAGCAAATGAAAGTTCAGGGGCATACGCCAATTTTGTTGGTCACACCTCAGCTACGGCCTTTGCTTGCCCGCTATGCACGGCTATTTTCGCAGGGTTTAAATGTATTGTCTTATAACGAAATACCGGATGATATGGATTTAACCGTCGTAGGTACATTGGATTAGCTCACTGCGGTTTTGCAAGAAGTCTAATGTACTGTTGAGTAACGGAGTCGCGCCCTGTTGTTTTATCTGTAGACGCAACAATTTCTGTAAGGGCTGAATATCCTCTGATTTTAAGCGTGGGATCAGCAAAATCAGTCGCTCATCGTATTGGCGTTTAAGACCTTCGAGAATAATTTGTTGAGCGATTTGATGATCGTTGCATTCGACCAGATGTTCGACCATAGCCACCTGCAGTGGAACTTGATGGCGAATTTTTCGGCTGAGCGATCGCCACCAACGTTTCAGTCCTTCGCTGCCTTCTTCCGTCATGCACTGATCCATCATACCGATATAAACCTGTTGTTTTAATGCCTCTATTTCGGCCTCGTTGTGCAGTGATATTTTGCTGATCGTCGGCAAGATATTCAATAATGCGCTATAGGCACCCGTACGCAGGAAAATCTGCTCAGATAGGCGCAATACTTCAGGATGTCGCGGAGCCTGGTTGAGCAAATCATCGATACCGTGACGAGCAGCATGAATATGTCCTTGTGCCAGTTGGATACGCACCCGGGTGATATCTACCGGTAATTGACCGCTATTCGCTACTTCCGCAGCGCGTTCCAAATACTGATTAGCACTGCGTTCATCACCACGTTGCTGAGCGGCCTCAGCTGCCAGCAAATAGTTGACCATAGGTTGCTCAGCATGATCCGCATTGAGTGTGAGCAGTTTTTCTACCTGTTTAAAATCGCCTTCAGCAAGTTTGACTAACGCGGCTTTCATTTGTTTGCTGGCGCGGTGACGTCTACGTCCCATAAACCAGCTTCGGGTACGGGAGCCGGTATTAAAAATACGCCTTAGTATCCATTCGATAGTCAGTAAGGCTGCCAATAACAGTACTAACATGATGACCATGCCAGTAACACTGGTTTCGATATTGTAGTTGTCTGTCTGAATCAATACATAACCCTGATGCCCAGCGAGCATAGGGCCGAGTATTATCCCGGCAAGCAAGATCAGGAATAATAGCAAAATGCGTAACATGTTTAGTGCTCCTGAGAATGCATTGGCGTTTGCGCCAGCAGATTACGGACACGGGTCTGCATCAAATTTTCTAAAATTGATGGGCTTCTTAAATGATCGGGTAGATTCGTTGAAATCGATTGTTGGCTTAGATTATCAAGCTCGGCAAGAAACGTTTTGCTATTGATATCGTTAGCATCAAAGTAAGCCCGTATCCAGGTGGAACTCGTCTCGAGCGACTGTCTATAAACTTCATCCTGATGACGAGAAACAGCCTGGGCTGCTATCAACAGACGGGCACGGATATTCTCACGCAAATAAACATCCTGATTTGGCGCTAATAGTGGTTCGGCATTGCTATCACGGCGCCGGATGCTAATAAAATCGGTAATAAAATTCTGCCAGCTTTTATTTAAATTCTGCCGCCATTGAGATAAAGAACCAGAGAGTGCGTTGTTATCTTCATCCATCGGTGGATTATCAGTACTATTATCGGCTAAACGGAGGCTATCAACCTGATTTGCCAGTTGATTCAGCTTAAGAATAATGCCATCAAAATCAATCTGATTGATAATGGATACTGTGTTGATATCTTCGGTGATAGCGCGACGTACTTCGATTAAACTGGGGTCATTCATATCTACGAGGCTAGCATCAGCACTTTTCAGTAAGATAGCGGCGCTGGTAATATCTTGATCCCCCCACAGTTTACGCCCAGCCATTTTCACAAGGAAATCCGCCTGAGCAAGTAACCAGATCTTGGCGTCACTGCTCGAAATAGAGGCGATTTTTTCCTGTAACTCGTTTAGTTGACGTGTCAAGGAGTCTTGTTGACGATTCGATGTCTCTAACGCTTTACTGTGCTGCTGTAGTAACAATTCCAACTGTTTTCTGTCTTCTGCTTGGCTCTGTTTTAATTGAGTTAACTCTTGGCGTAATGATTGATTGGTGACGTGCTGTTGCTGGAATTGTTGTTGTTGATAAAAATAAAGACCCGTGCTTAACGTGCTAACGAGTACGATGATGACAGTGCCCAGTAAGAGTAGGTTTAAAGACCCCGAACGTTTTTCTCGTGTTATTGACTGTTGCTCTTTCTTTGGCACCTTTTCCTTTACAGTTGTGGTGCCTTCTATAGGGATAGATTGGGTATTTTGTTCCGTCATAATGGGTGCTCCATAGTCAGGTTGATTAGACTAGGCTTCTTAGAACCTGTTCGAAATCTCTTGTGCTCACCGTGTTTTAGTCAAGTAATTCGTCAAAAACGCACTCAAAATGCTCATTGACCCTCTGTAAACTGCGTTTTTTCGCGCGTTTTTCCTCGTCTGAGCGTCGCTCAAGAAGATTTGGAACAGGTTCTTAGAAATCTATTGTAACTCACGGATCAAGGCATCATTGTCAGCACCCTCGGCCACGCGAACATCGTGCCAACCCAACCGGTTGGCATAAGCGGCTAAGCGTTCGCTGACGACTATCATGCGGCAGTGGAGCAGCCAAAAAGAACGATAATATGCCGGAATTAAAGTATAGAGTTGTTGTAACATTTCGCCGCTAGTCACTACCAGCGTGTTAATCCTCGCGTGTTGCCAGTAAGCACTTTGTTTATGGGCATCATAATAAACCGGATTGCGTTGATAGCACTCACAATAACTCACTTTCGCCCCTCGAATGATAAGAGTTTCACCCAGTAATGCACGTCCACCATTGCCACGTAGAAGTAGTGCCTGTTTACCATTAACTCGTTGTAATTCAGGTAAGGCAAGTAGCCCTTCGCTAGTGGAAACATTGAGCGGGTAATTTACCGGTAAATGGCTGACAGCCTGTAGCGCCAAGGCTGTGCTGCGACCAATAGCATAATAAGTCAGCTTAGCCGGCCATGACAGTTTATTTCTGTTTAATAGCGGGTGGATATAACGAATGGCGTTTTGCGACAGTACAAAAACCAGATCTCCTGGCTGCATAGCCTGTAGCAACACGGGTAGCCGGGTTAAATCGTTGCCTGGTGACAAGTTAACCAACGGTGCATGATAGGCCATTAGGCCAAGAGTACGTAGCCGGTTAACTAACTGTTCACCCGCAGGAGAAGGCCGGGTTACCAAAATGGTGGGTATTGACATAGTTTTAACGGGAACGCCCCAGGTTAGCAAGGTCATATTAGGAGATCATAGTGACAGTGGTTTTGGATAAATTGCGGCGAGGATTTCGCGCGCGCCCCGTGACAGCAATTCATCAGCCAGGTCAATGCCGATTTGTTCTGCGCAACTCGCTGGTCCACGGCGTTCACCATAAATAATTTGACTGCCGTCTGGCGCTCCGATCAGCGCTCTAAGCCATAAATTCTCGCCTTTCAATTCGGCATAACTACCAACGGGTAATTGGCAGCCTCCTTCCAGGCGAATATTGAGTGCTCGTTCAGCACAGACTCGCAGTTCAGTTGGACGATGGTTTAATGGTGCCAATAACTGGCGTGTCTCATCGTCATCCAGGCGGCATTCAATACCAATCACGCCCTGACCTACTGCAGGTAGTGACTCTTCTGGAGTCAGTGAATAGCTGACACGATGCGCCAATCCAAGGCGTTGCAAACCGGCTACAGCTAAAATAATGGCGTCATAGTTCCCTTTATCTAACTTACGGAGACGGGTACCAAGATTACCACGTAAATCGCGGACAATAAGATGTGGGTGATGTTTACGGATTTGACATTGACGACGGAGGCTCGACGTGCCGACGACACTGCCAGCAGGTAATTGCTCAAGCCGCTCGTAATGGTTAGCAACGAACGCATCACGTGGATCATCCCGTTCACAGAAGGTCACGAGTCCTAATCCCTCTGGTAAGCTGATCGGCACGTCTTTCATGGAATGAACGGCGATATCAGCTTTATTTTGCAATAGTGCTAGTTCGAGTTCCTTAACGAATAATCCTTTACCCCCTATTTTTGCCAAGGGTGTATCCAAAACAATATCCCCACGCGTGATCATGGATATCAGTTCTATTTGCAAATGCGGATGAGCAGATTGTAAGCCCTGCTGTACATAACAAGCTTGCCACATTGCAAGCGGGCTTTGCCGTGTGGCGATACGGATCACTGTTTTCGACATATTTATTACCGTTTTTACCGTCTGCCACCATGAGAACCTGTTCGAAATCTCTTGTGCTCGCCGTGTTTGAGTCAAATAATTCGTCAAAAACGCGCTCAGAATGCTCATTGATTCCCTTTTGTTGTATAAAAAGAGGACGAACTACGATTTTGCAAAGAGTCCATTCTATCATTGACTGGCTGACATTGCGTCGCCACCAAAATACTTTATTCGAATCTATTCAACATCTCTTGTGCTTGCTGGTACTTCGTTAAAAACGCGTTCAAAATGCTCATTGAGTCCCTTTTGTTGTATACAAAGAGTAGACTGCGTTCTTTCGCCCGTTTTTCCTCGTCTGGGCATCGCTCAAGAAGATTTGGAATAAGTTCTTAGAAGTTGTTTGCATTGCTTTCTTTACGATTAAAAGAAAAAATGTTAGATTGATCACGTTTCACGTAAATAAATCTCAATTAGACATAAGTTAGTTAAACGTAAATTAGTTAAATGTTTCTTTAAACTCAATGCGGATCCCTCAAACATGAGTTTTTTTCTTAGCGTTGGAAAATCAGGCGAAACGTCTTGTACCCCTATATCGAGACACTAAAACGACGGCTGGATACGATAAACCAATTACGGGTTGATCGTGCCTTGGCGGCGATGATGCCTGCCTCCCAAAGAGTTTACCATTTGTTACCTGTTTTGCTGCATTATCATCATCCTTTGATGCCTGGTTATCTCGATGATGCTCTCCACGGTATCTGCCTTTTTACCCTCAATGAAATACAACAACGTTATTTAGCGGAGATAGTTACCGGATACGCTGAACCGGTGCAACAGGGGGCTCATGGTGAATTACCGATTGCTGGCATGTATTCCATGGGCAGTACCTCTTCTATCGGGCAAAACAGCACCTCTGATTTAGATATTTGGGTCTGTCATCAAACAGGGTTAGACAGGACAGCACGCCACCGACTTCAGCAAAAATGCCATTTACTGGAAAAATGGGCAGCGACACAAGGAGTAGAGGTTAGCTTTTTTTTGATCGATGAAAATCGTTTTCATCATCAAGCCTGTGGGAGTTTGAGCAGTGAAGATTGCGGCTCTACACAACACATTTTGTTACTGGATGAATTTTATCGTAGTGCCGTTTGTTTGGCAGGTAAGCGTATTTTATGGAATTTGGTGCCAGTCGAAGAAGAAAAGCATTATGACGATTATGTTTTATCCTTGTATGCGCAAGGTGAGATCATTGCCAATGAATGGCTGGATTTGGGCGGTTTAAGTACATTGTCTGCGGAAGAATATTTTGGTGCCACTTTGTGGCAATTGTATAAAAGCATCGATTCCCCCTATAAGGCAGTGCTGAAAACGTTATTGTTGGAAGCCTATTCATGGGAATATCCTAATGCTCAGCTTCTGGCGATGGAAAGTAAGCAGTGCCTGCATGACGGCCTGTGCAATGAAGAAATTATTGCTTTCGGTCTTGATGCCTATTACATGATGCTCGATCGTGTGACCCGTTATCTTGTTCAGATTGATGATAAAGTCCGACTGGATCTGGTTCGCCGTTGTTTTTATTTAAAAATCTGCGAGAGATGTGCTGATAATGGGATGAATAACGGCTGGCGGCAGGGTGTTATCAATCAACTAGTGAGTAAATGGGGCTGGAGTGATCAACGTTTAGTGATGTTGGATGATCGTGCCAACTGGAAAATCGAACAGGTGCGTGAAGTACATAACGAGCTGTTGGCTGCAATGATGCAAAGCTATCATTATCTTATTTGTTTTGCACGCCGTAATAACTTGAGTGTTAGCGCTAGCCCGCAGGACATCGGGGTTCTCACCCGTAAGCTGTACGCTGCTTTTGAAGTACTACCGGAAAAAGTCACGTTGGTTAATCCGCAAATTTCGCCGGATTTATCTGAATCACACCTGACTTTTATTCAGGTTTTGCCTGGTCGAGTCAATCGTGCCGGTTGGTATCTGTATAATCAAGCCCCTTCGATAACAAGTATCGTTGGTCATCAACCACTGGAATATGACGGCCATCTGAGTAAGCTGGTAGCCTGGGCGTACTTCAATGGGTTACTGACCGCGAATACACAGTTACATATAAAAAGTACGAATTTATGCGATAAGGTAAAATTGCAAGAGCTGGTGGCGGATGTTTCCCAACAGTTTCCGTTACGTTTACCTGCCCCTATACCAAAAGCCCTGTGCAGCCCGTGCGAAATTCGCCATCTGGCGATTATTGTTAACTTGGAGAATGATCCCAGCGAGATTTTTGGCCATCAGGCTGAGCATTTTGATTTACGCAAACTTGATGTATTCAATTTCTCTCAGCAGAAACAATGTTTGGTCGGTAGTATCGATTTACTGTACCGTAACTCATGGAATGAAGTGCGCACGTTACATTTCAGTGGTGAGCAGGCTCTATTAGAGGCACTAAAAAGCATTCTAGGAAAAATGCATCAGGATGCCGCGCCCCCCGAAACAGTTAACGTTTTCTGTTATAGCCAACATTTACGCGGTTTGATTCGTGCCCGTATTCAGCAATTAATATCAGAATGTATTGAATTACGCTTATTTAGTACGCGTCAGAACCTAGGACGTTTTAAAGCGGTACGGGTGGCGGGTCAAATTTGGGGCCTATTTTTTGAGCGTTTAAATGTTTCAGTGCAGAAATTAGAAAATGCTATTGATTTTTATCGGGCTATTTCTAGCAATAAATTACACGGCCTGGCGACAAAAGTGGCAGCGGATCAAGTGCATTTGCCACCCGTGATTGATGGTTTTGCCAGCGAAGGGATTATTCAATTTTTCTTTGAAAGCACCGGTGATCAAGCAGGTTTTACTATTTATATTCTTGATGAGTTTAACCAGGTTGAGGTTTATCATCGTTGTAAAGGAAGCAAAGAAGAGCTGGTATGTGATGTGAGCCGTTGCTATTCATCTTCCCATGATCGTTTTACCTATGGCTCTGACTTTATTAATTTCAATTTGCCGCTATTCTACCAGATTGTACAATTGGACGGAGGTTATCAGGTCGTTCCTTTCTATTGTGAAGCCTTATCTCATTTGTGCGTCAATGTGGCTCATACAGAACCAGCAGTAGCATCTGAGCCCTGTCTATTGCACTGAGATAATAGACTTCTTGCAAAACCTACTATGTACTGCAAACGACGTACTGCAAATTCTGCGTTACCTGGTGCTCGCAATCCTCCATACATTCGCTTGTACACTGCATGTCTCGGCTTTGCATAACGAACGACAGTTTTGCAAGAAGTCTAATAAGTTTGTAACTCACTCAAATAAATTTCGAGCTGGCTCGAACTATTCAATTTTGCTACTAGCAAAAAAACAACCACTATCAGAAACTCAATCCACTCCTTCATATAGCAGAACGATTCTATTCTAATTACAGCATAAAGATAAGTCGTGTCGTATATTTATACTGAATAGTATTCATTATGTAATCAAAATTACACCGTACCGCTATACAGGTGCTGAGAGCCTGTTCCAAATCTTTTTGAGTGACGCTCAGATGAGGAAAAAATGGGCGAAAAAGCACAGTTTACATAGGGTCAATGAGCATTTTGAGCGCATTTTTGACGAATTATTTGACCAAAACACGGCGAGCACAAGAGATTTCGAACAGGTTCTTACAAACCGTATGGCTTGATCGTATATAAACACCATGTAATACCAAACAGAGGAGGTATTATTTATTGTTCTATCATTAGATCGAATGGCAATCGCCGTTGTTTGCGGAATGTTACCGCTGATTCTTTTACCGCAGTTACCAGAACAAAGATTATTTTGGGTTTTGGCAGTATTGGTCATAGTCCTGTGGCTTAGCCGTAATCTGATATGCTGGTACTTTGCTTTGGCGATCATCAGTTTCCTTTGGGGATGCTGGCATGGAACCGCCTTGCTAACGCAAACTAATACCTTATCTCAGGGCGATAAACAGGTCATTGCAACGGTTAAAAGTATCAATCTATCTCATCATGATGAACAGAAGGTTTTATTAGCAATTAATCAACTTGAGGGAAAATACCTGTTCCCACCAGTAGGCGTATTTGTAATTTGGCAGAACGGCTTGAAACCATTTTGTGCGGGGCAGCAATGGCGATTTAAATTACGCATGCGCCCCACACATAGTTTACTTAATCAGGGAGGATTTGATAGCCAACGTTGGGCAATAGCGAATCGACAACCACTGTCAGGGAAGATCATCAGTGCTGAGCCGATTGATAATAGCTGTAATTTACGTCAAAAAATTGTCACTATGATTCAGCAGCAAATTAGCACCTATGACCATCGAGCCATTTTATTAGCGTTGGCATTTGGTGAACGAGCTTTGCTTAATCAACAAAATTGGCAACAATTGCGGCAAACAGGCACAGCTCATCTGATGGCTATTTCAGGACTGCACATTGCTATTGCAGCACTCTTCGGTGCATTACTTGCCAGGGCATTGCAATTTTCTTTTCCAGTTCATTGGATAGGCTTGGGTTTTCCTCTGCTGTTTTCATGGTTGCTAGCGATATCTTATGTTTGGCTGGCGGGCGCGAGTCCTCCTACATTAAGAGCAGCACTAGCGTTAACACTATGGCTAGCATTACGCCGTTTCGGTATCCTATCCAGTGCATGGCAGGTTTGGATATGGACACTCAGTCTGATACTCATCACCGATCCGTTGGCAGTATTATCAGACAGTTTTTGGTTATCCTGTTTAGCCGTAGCCGCACTCATTTTTTGGTGGTACTGGATGCCACTAACATTGAACCAACAAAAAAGTTGGCGCGGATTGGCACGACGTTGGCTGCATTTGCAATTAGGCATGATGTTATTGCTGATGCCGTTACAAGTTGGCTTATTTCATGGTCTGAACATTTCCTCTTTGGTCGCCAATTTGTGGGCAGTGCCGATCATATCTTTCATCACCGTGCCAATAGTTTTAATGGCGTTAGTAACGAGTTTTATCCCGGTGATAACATCGTGGTTATGGTATCTCGCGGATTTGTCTATTAGTGTGGTATTTTTTCCTTTGAATGTACTACAAAAAAGCTGGCTCACCGTTGGCAAAAATGCGGTATTAATCAGCTGTAGTGGATGGTTGGCAGTGATTATTTGGCGTTTTCAATGGTGGCGTAGTCACACAATTGCAGTGCTAACACTATGCCTTGTTCTGTGGCTATTTTCCTACCGTCCTCAGGAGTATCGCTGGCGAGTTGATATGTTAGATGTTGGGCATGGTTTGGCTGTGATAATTGAACGCCACGGCAAAGCGATAATATTCGATACAGGAATGCGTTGGAAAACCGGTAGCATGGCATCAAGAGCAATATTGCCCTATCTTAGTTGGCACGCCCTTAATGTAGAACAAATTATCATCAGCCATGATCATAAGGATCATAGTGGTGGCTTGTCTGAACTCATGGCTGCCTTCCCGCAGGCGATGATACGTGCTCCCTTTTTTCCGGCTATAAACGGATCACAACGGCAACAATTTATCCCTTGCCGACAAGGAGATAACTGGCAATGGCAGGGTTTGCATTTTGAAGTACTTTGGCCGCATGATCTGATGCAGAGAGGTAAAAATGATGACTCTTGTGTTGTCCGTATTAACGATGGTAAACACAGCATCTTATTGACCGGTGATTTGGAAAAAAGTGGAGAATATCAGCTAGTACAAGAACTCGGTAATAAACTGACTTCAACCATTTTACAGGTTCCTCATCATGGTAGCCAAACTTCATCTACACCACCATTTTTACGCGCAGTGAAACCCGAATTAGCCTTTGCATCTGTAGCACGTTACAGCCCATGGCGATTGCCAGCAAGAAAAATTGTCCTTCGCTACAGGAAAAATAACATTATCTGGCGTGATACCTCCGTTTCTGGGCAACTCAGTCTGTTTTTCTTCGATGATAAGTGGCGTATAAGTGGTTATCGCGAGCAATTAATGCCCCGTTGGTACCACCAGTGGTTTGGTGTTAGAGAACATTATGAGTAGAATGGGCCTCTTAGAACCTGTTCGAAATCTCTTGTGCTTGCTGATACTTCGTCAAATTTTTTTTGGGCTAAGCTTTAATGATAAATGATAAAGATCTCTCCACATGGCAGACTTTCCGGCGCCTCTGGCCGATGATCGCTCCTTTTAAAACCGGTCTCATCACCGCGGCGATAGCATTAATCCTTAACGCGGCCAGTGATACTTTTATGTTGTCATTGCTTAAACCACTGCTAGATGACGGTTTTGGCAAAGCAGATAGTTCAATTTTGATGTGGATGCCGTTGGCTATTATTGGTCTGATGCTAGTACGAGGTATAACGGGATTTATTTCAACTTATTGTATTGCATGGGTTTCTGGTAAAGTGGTGATGCATATGCGCCGTCGTCTATTTAGCCATATGATGGGTATGCCGGTTTCATTTTTCGATCAGCAGTCTACGGGAATGCTACTTTCTCGTATCACCTACGATTCGGAACAGGTCGCGTCCTCTTCTTCCAGTGCATTGATTACAGTCGTTAGGGAAGGTGCCTCTATCATCGGGCTGTTTATTATGATGTTTTATTACAGCTGGCAATTGTCATTAATTCTGATCGTTATTGCCCCTATTGTTTCACTGGCAATCCGCATGATATCTAAACGCTTCCGTGATATCAGTAAAAATATGCAAAACACCATGGGGCAAGTGACCACCAGCGCAGAGCAAATGCTAAAAGGACACAAAGAAGTCTTGGTTTTCGGTGGACAAAAAACGGAAACCGAGCGTTTTGATACGGTTAGTAACCAAATGCGGCAACAAGGAATGCGCTTGGTTTCTGCCTCGTCGATCTCTGATCCTATTATTCAGTTAATTGCTTCTTTTGCGCTCGCTTTTGTATTGTACGCAGCGAGTTTCCCCAGCGTGATGGAAACCCTGACCGCTGGCACTATTACCGTAGTATTTGCTTCCATGATAGCGTTGATGCGTCCGCTAAAATCATTGACCAATATCAATTCTCAATTTCAGCGTGGCATGGCAGCTTGCCAAACCCTGTTCTCCATTCTCGATACTCGGCAAGAAAAAGATCAAGGTAAATTAGAAGTGACTCGGGTGAATGGAGATATTGAGTTTCGTAATGTCAGCTTTTCTTACCCAGGAAAAGAAGCCCCAGTATTAAACGATATTAATATACATATTCAGGCAGGGAAAATAGTGGCACTGGTTGGACGCTCCGGCTCAGGCAAATCGACTATTGCTAATCTTCTTACTCGTTTCTACGATGTCGATCAAGGTAACATTTCGATCGATCAGCATGATTTACGTGATTATAAACTGCGATCACTGCGTAATCAGATTGCATTAGTCTCACAGAATGTACATTTATTTAATGATACGGTCGCTAATAATATTGCCTATGCTAGAAATCAGCAATACAGTCGTGAGGAGATAGAGGAAGCAGCACGAATGGCTTATGCTACTGATTTTATTGATAAAATGGAGAACGGATTCGATACTTTGATTGGCGAAAATGGTGTAATGTTATCTGGAGGACAGCGTCAACGTATCGCGATTGCACGTGCTCTGCTACGTGACTGTCCTATTTTGATCCTCGATGAAGCGACCTCAGCATTAGATGCTGAATCTGAACGTGCCATTCAGGCCGCTCTCGAAACATTACAAAAAAATCGCACTTCATTAGTGATCGCACATCGCTTATCTACGATTGAAAAAGCGGATGAAATCTTAGTAATAGAAGATGGCTATATTATCGAACGAGGTGAACATAGTGAACTGTTAGCGAAACAAGGCGCTTATGCTCAACTTAACCGTATGCAATTTAGCCAATGATGCAGCGTATCTGGTCTGGTCGATCACATCTCTATTTGTTACTGCTACCCTTATCCTGGTTATATGGATTAGTAACCTGGTTGATTCGCGTGAGTTACCTGCGAGGTTGGCGTACCAGCTGGCGCTCACCGGTACCCATCGTGGTGGTAGGCAACCTTACCGTAGGAGGTAACGGCAAAACGCCAGTAGTTATCTGGTTAGTAGAACAACTACGGAAACGTGGGCTACGGATCGGAGTGGTTGCACGTGGTTACGGCGGTAAAGCGGCAAGTTATCCGTTAATACTCACAATGCAGACCACCACTGAACAAGCCGGCGATGAACCTGTACTGATTTTTCAACGTACTGGCGTACCCGTCGCTGTGTCGCCTAACCGTTCTGCAGCGGTTCAGGCCTTGCTCAGGGCATACCCGTTAGATTTGGTGATAACGGACGATGGTCTACAACATTATGCACTCCAGAGAGATTTTGAACTGGTTGTGATTGATGCGCTGCACCGTTTTGGTAACGGTTGGTGGTTACCTGCTGGTCCGATGCGTGAACGTGCAGGGCGGCTCGCTTCAGTGAATGCCATCATTATTAATGGTGGTTATGCGGGACCAGAGGAAATCCCTATGCAATTGCAAGCCTCTCAGGTAGTCAATCTGGTGACGGGAGAGCAAAGACCTGCTCAAAAATTGATACAGGTTATCGCCATGGCAGGTATTGGTCATCCGCCACGGTTTTTCTTGACACTGAAACAACTGGGTGTGACTGTGCAAAAAGAATATCACTTTGCTGATCATCAAAATTATTCGTTGGAACAATTGTTACCACTTGCCAACCAGCAACAATCCTTGCTGATGACTGAAAAAGATGCGGTAAAATGCCGTGCATTTGCAAAGCCATATTGGTGGTATCTGCCAGTTGATGCACAATTAGCCTCACCTCAGGCAGAAAAGCTATTGACGACCATTGGATCATTATGCAACCGAGAAACAAGATCTCAACATTAGACTTCTTGCAAAACCTACTATGTGTTTGCAAATACGTACTACGAATTCTGCGTTACCTGGTGCTTACAATCCTCATGTAGTTACATGTACCACGCAGTTACTGCGCGTAAAGCGCCTTGACTTCGCATAACAAACGACGGTTTTGCAAGAAGTCTATTATCCCGAAGAACCTATTCGAAGCAGGTAAAACATGACAGATCAAGAAAAAGAAACCACTGATTTTGGTTTTCGCACCGTCGCCAAAGAAAAAAAAACAGGTATGGTGGCAGAAATTTTTCATTCTGTTGCTGCCAAATACGATCTGATGAATGATTTAATGTCATTTGGAGTCCATCGGCTCTGGAAGCGTTTTACCGTAGATAGTAGCGGTGTACGGCCGGGTCAAAAGGTATTGGATTTGGCTGGAGGTACCGGTGATTTGACCGCCAGGTTCTCGCGATTGGTGGGCATTCAGGGCCAAGTTGTACTAGCGGATATCAATGAATCCATGCTGCGGGTCGGTCGTGAGAAACTACGTAACAAAGGCATCATTGCTAATGTCAGCTATGTTCAAGCTAATGCCGAAACCTTGCCTTTTCCAGATAATTATTTTGACTGTATCACTCTCTCTTTTGGCCTGCGCAATGTAACCGAAAAAGAGAAAGCATTACGTTCTATGTTTCGCGTACTCAAACCTGGAGGTCGTCTGTTGATTTTAGAATTCTCAAAACCTCTTTTTGAGCCAGTCAGCAAGATTTATGATGCATACTCATTCCATATCTTGCCTAAAATTGGCAAAATTGTGGCTCAGGATGCTGAAAGTTATCGTTATTTAGCCGAGTCTATCCGTATGCATCCCGATCAGGAAACACTTAAGGATATGATCAGTGATGCTGGCTTTGAAAACGTTACCTATTCCAATTTAACCGGTGGTATTGTTGCATTGCATCGGGGTTTCAAGTTTTGAGGACCTGTTCGAAATCTCTTGTGTTCGCCGTATTTTGGTCAAGTCATTCGTCAAAAACACGTTCAAAATGCTCATTGACTCCCTCTTGTTGTATACAAAGGGTAAACTGCGCTTTTTCGCGCATTTTTTCTTCGTCTGAGCGTCGCTCAAGAAGATTTGGAACAGGCTTCATAAGGTGGATGCTTTTATGTTTTTGACACCCTTAGTGGTTGCTGCGTTGGAAACATTGCTCAATAAACTGCTATTCCGTGATCACGGTATAAAAACGATACCTGCTCTTTTGGCAGCTAAAGTGCTACGTATCGAACTGGATGAATTGCAGACGCCGCTATTACTGTTATTTAGTGATCATCACGTTGATATATTGACCCAGTGGGAGGACAGCGTTGATTGTACCATTAAGACCCGTATCACCGTCCTGGCCAAGCTCAGAGACAGACAGCAGCTACCCACGCTTATGCTCAGTGGTGAACTGATCATAGAAGGTGATATTCAGGTTGCACAGCAGCTAATGACGTTGCTAGATCTGGAACAGTGGGATCCTACTGAATGGTTAACCCCTTATTTTGGTGATATTGCTACCGAAACCTTAAGCCAACTGCTGCACAAGGGACACACTTTCCTCACCACCCGTTGGCGACAACAACAGCGTTATTGCGCCGAAACCATAACTGAAGAATGGAAAATAGCGCCGACTCGGCTGGAAGTAGCATGGTTTAACGAAGAAGTGGATGCCAGCTTGCGTACTCTGGATAGCCTCAATACAAGATTGGCCAGGATAGAGATAACAAAATGATGACTCCAGGAGAGTTTCAACGTCTTTATTCGATTATTCGCATAATGATTATTTATGGTCTGGATGAATTAATTCCGATTATTCGCCTGACCTTACCCCTGCGTATCGGCTGCCGATTACTTTTTTGGCTAACAAACCGTCATAAAGATAAATCACTCGGTGAACGGTTACGTCTTGCTTTACAAGAACTAGGGCCAGTCTGGATCAAATTTGGCCAAATGATGTCAACTCGTCGTGATCTTTTATCGAAGGCCACTGCCGATCAACTGGCGTTATTACAGGATCGAGTAGATCCCTTCGATGGTGCACTCGCTCGTAAACACATTGAATTGGCAATGGGCACACCTTTAGAAACCTGGTTTGATGATTTTGATCAGCAAGCTTTAGCTTCAGCGTCGATCGCTCAGGTGCATACTGCTCGTTTGAAAAAAAATGGGCAAGAAGTAGTATTAAAAGTCATACGTCCCAATATCCGCCCGATTATCAAAGCCGATATACGTCTAATGTATCGTTTGGCAAAATGGATGCCTAAATTACTGCTTGATGGACACAGATTACGCCCGCATGAAGTCGTGAAGGAGTATGAAAAAACACTCTATGATGAGCTGAATTTGCTACATGAAGCCGCCAATGCCATCCAGTTACGTCGTAATTTTAACAATAGCCCAATGCTATATATCCCCGAGGTGTATACCGATCTCTGTCGAGAAAATGTATTGGTCATGGAACGTATTTACGGTATACCGGTATCAGATATTACTGCATTGGAGAAGCAAGGCACCAATATGAAGCTACTTGCTGAACGAGGCGTTCAAATTTTCTTCACTCAGGTATTCCGTGACAGTTTCTTCCACGCAGATATGCACCCAGGTAATATTTTTGTCAGTTATCAACAACCACAGGATCCAATGTATATTGGCATTGATTGTGGCATTGTCGGCGTATTGAATAAAGCGGACAAACGCTATCTAGCAGAAAATTTTGTCGCTTTCTTTAATCGTGATTACCGACGTGTTGCCGAGTTACATGTTGATTCGGGTTGGGTACCGAGTGATACCAATATAGAAGACTTTGAGTTCTCTATTCGCATGGTTTGTGAACCCATTTTTGAAAAACCATTAGCTGAAATATCATTTGGTAACGTACTGCTGAACTTATTTAGTACCGCCCGACGTTTTAACATGGAAGTACAACCTCAGCTGGTATTGTTACAAAAAACATTATTGTATGTAGAAGGACTGGGACGCCAACTTTATCCTAAACTGGATCTATGGACGACGGCAAAACCATTTTTGGAAAACTGGTTGCGTGATCAAATTGGGTTGCCTGCAATGATCCGCACATTAAAAGAGAGGGCACCTTTTTGGGTAGAAAAATTTCCCGAGCTACCTGACATGATCTACGACAGCTTACAACAACATAAAATATTACAACAACGTCTGGATCAATTATCCTCGCAGATTAAAGAGCAGAAACGTCAAGAACAATCTCGTTATTTGTTTAGTGTCGGCGCTATACTGTTCATCAGTGGCACAATTTTACAATTGATTAGCATCTCTGTACTATCAATAGGGTTAATTGTTGTCGGTGTTCTAGTATGGCTGATGGGATGGAAGCGAGCTTGTTGATGGCGATGAAAGTCAGCATAAAACTGTGATCACCGCACGCGACAAATCATAAGGTTAGACGACGCATAGAGGTAGATAAAATGGGCGGCATAAGTGTTTGGCAGTTGATAATTATTGCTATAATCGTGGCTCTATTGTTTGGTACTAACAAGCTGCGCTCCCTCGGATCCGATCTAGGCGCCTCAATTAAAGGTTTTAAAAAATCGATGAGTGATGATACTTCTACACCTTCAACGGATAAATCGTCAACTGATGCTGATAATACGACCAATGATGCTGATTTTACGGCAAAAACTATTGCCGATAGCCCGCCTGATGTAAAAACAGAAAAATCTAAAAATGACAAAGAACAGGTATAAACCATGTTTGACATCGGGTTTGGTGAATTGCTGCTAATCATGGTAATCGGCCTCGTTGTGCTTGGGCCACAACGGTTGCCTGTGGCGGTAAGAACGGTTACAAGCTGGATCAAAACATTGCGTTCTTTGGCTACCACAGTGCAACAAGAACTGTCTCAAGAGCTAAAACTCCAGGAACTACAAGACAGTCTGAAAAAAGCCAAACAAGCGGGGTTACAGGGTATCACTCCAGAGCTGCAAGCTTCTATCGATGAACTAAAGCATGCCACAAAAACACTCCAGCAGACCTGCCATACAGAAAAATCCCATGCTGGCAATAATCCACAGCTTATTGATCCAGAGGCGATTCATGATGAGGTCGTGTCGACCACACCCATATCAACAACGGCAACTGATAACATTAAGAGCATTAAACCTCGTCCTCATCACTCTAGCAGGGATCAGTAAGTATGACTGTTGATAACACTCAACCTCTTATCAATCATTTAATAGTACTACGCAAACGGTTATTGAATTGTATCGTCACCGTATTAATCGTTTTTTTGGTATTAGTGTATTTCGCCAATGATATTTATCAATTAGTCTCTGCACCGTTAATCAAACAACTACCACAAGGTGCCAATATGATTGCGACTGACGTTGCGTCACCTTTTCTCACCCCCATCAAGCTAACTATAATGGTATCATTGTTTATTTCTGCTCCATTCATTCTTTATCAGGTTTGGGGATTTGTCGCACCGGCCTTGTATAAACATGAACGCCGCCTAATCTTACCATTACTGGCTTCGAGTAGTGTCTTATTCTACCTGGGCATGGCATTCGCGTATTTTATTGTCTTTCCACTGGCATTCAGTTTTTTCGCAAAAACTGCACCAGCGGGTGTCTTAATAGCAACAGACATCAATAACTATCTTGATTTTGTTATGGCGTTATTTGTAGCCTTTGGTGTTTCTTTTGAAGTGCCTATCGCCATTATTTTACTGTGTTGGAGTGGTGTGACTACGCCGGACGATTTAAAGAAAAAACGCCCATACATATTAGTCGGTGCCTTTGTCATTGGGATGCTACTGACTCCACCTGATGTTTTTTCACAAACATTACTCGCTATCCCAATGTATTTGCTATTCGAAGTCGGTGTTTTCAGCGCCCGTTTTTATCCGCTAAGACAGCACCACACCTCCATGGAAGAATAATGACTTCTTGCAAAACCTACTATGTACTGCAAATTCTGCGTTACCGGGTACTCGTAGTCCTCATATCAAGTACATTTAATAAATTTCGTAAAAAAAAAGATATATACAAATTGCGGTATTCAATCAAAAAAATGATTTTTTATTTTTCCTAAATAGAGATTTATTTTTTATCTTTGCTTATTGATCAAACGGTTATTAAAAACTCATCAACGCTCAGTAATCAAAAGAGCGTGTTCTATGCTTGACATTGAGCACTGTTAATCACTTATAATCTGTATGGTTTTAACACATTGGCCTACGGCGGGGTGTTTATGAAAAACTTTAATCTGAAAGATCACATCAATGTCAGTAGAACTCAAAGTTCGACTGTTGAAGTCCCCTCACAACTTATGTCACTCGTATCAATGTTTAAAAAAAATGATAAACCTTGGGCAATTAAAAATTCAGCATCACAATATATGTATGCGAACGATGCCTACCTTAGCATGTTAAATTTAACCCATAAATTTAATATCGAAGGTCGATCAGATGGTGAAATACCCCATTCTACTGCTGAATTCGCGCTTTACTTTCAGCAACATGATCGTAAAGTTCAAGAACTGAAAAGAAGTTTATCTTCACTTGATATTCATCCTTACGGACCTCAGCAAATAATTCAACCCTATCTTTGTGAAAAATTCCCTTATGATGACGGAGAAGATGTCAAGATCATCGTTCATGCTAACAAATACCACTTCTTTTCCGATATGTTTTTTATAAATAGGAAATTGCCACACTCGCTGGTTTTTAGTCCACCGGAAAATTTATTTACCCGTAGCGAGCTTGACGTACTATTCTTGGCCGTGCGCCGCATGAAAGCGAAAGAAATAGGAAGAGTACTGAGTCGTTCTCACAGGACAGTAGAGAATAAATTGCGAGCCATTTATCGAAAAACCGGTATTCATTTTTTGGGTCAACTCATAGAATTCTGCCAAACAAAAGGTTTTGACAGATACGTCCCGCCTAGATTTCTGCGACCTTGTAGCCTGCTACTTGATTGTGATGATACGACGTAACTGTCATTCAAACACGACTGGAACCCACACAATTCATTAATTAGAATACTATTAGCACTTGAGTTATGAACATCATCGGAGCATCACTATTCGCGTCAATATTCGACCGTTAAGCCTGTTGCTCATCACCAATAGTGTGTACATGCTTACAGCATCTCGTATCATAAAGAAACAAGTAAAAATGGATTATTTAAATAAAGAAAACATTGAGCATATCGCAGTCGGTGCATCAGTTCTTGCCAGTGGTGGAGGCGGAGATCCTCACATTGGCAAACTCATGGCATTGAATGCACTAAAACAATATGGGTCCATTACACTCCTCTCGGTTGATGAACTAGAGCCAGATGCGCTTATCGTTTCTACAGGAACCATTGGCGCGACTATGGTCTCATTCGAAAAGTTAGCTAATGGTGAAGAATCGGTTACCGCTTGCCGGTTGATTGAAAAATACTTAAATAGAAAAATTTCGGCAATTTATCCTATTGAAATAGGGGGTATTAACTCACTGTGGCCTCTGGCAACAGCTGCTCGTCTTGGTGTGCCACTCGTTGATGTTGATGCGATGGGAAGAGCTTTCCCCGAGTATCACATGACTACACTCTCTCTTGGTACGGTTAGCGCTTCCCCTTTGGCTATCGTAGATGCAAAACTTAACATAAGTTTAATTCAAACGCAGGACAATCATATTACAGAAAAGCTTGCGCGCTCCCTATGTGCTGAAATGGGCGGCACTGCCTTCCTTGCCGCCTATCCCATTAGCCCTAATGACGCCAAAAAATCTGGTATTTTGGGTACACTTAGCTTTGCGCAACAGATTGGTGAAACGATAGAACGAGCACGAAATACTAAAGCGAATATTGTGCAAACATTGGCAGCGTTATTGCGGGGTTTTGTATTATTTCACGGAAAAATTACCAAGGTAGATCAACGTACTGTAGGAGGGTTTACCCGTGGTGTCGTCTATTTCGCAGGCACCGATAAGGATAATGGAAAAACGTTTGAAATATTTTTTCAAAATGAATATCTGCTGGCGCGAAGCGCAGAACGTACCTTATGCACTACCCCTGACCTGATTACTTTACTGGATGAAGAGACAGTAACACCGATCCTCACTGAACGATTACGCTACGGTATACGTGTTGTGGTGTTGGGGATACCTGCTAATGAAAAATGGAGAACAGCGCGTGGCATTGAGGTCGCGGGACCTGGTTACTTTAACTACGGCATAGACTATATACCGCTTGAAGAACGGGTCACCTCGAGCACTCGCGCCTAGGCATCGCATACGATCGTGTTGATAAGCATCTGAATGCTTTCCACATACAAAAAACGGCACCACCAGGTGCCGTTTTATATTTCTAAAGCAAAATCTTAAAGGTTTCATGAACCCGTTATCTGGCGCAGTTTATTTCACAGCCTCACGTAACCCTTTACCCGGTTTAAAGTGTGGAACGCATTTACAGTCCATCTCAACCGGTTCGCCGGTTTTAGGATTACGGGCACAACGTCGAGCACGATGGCGGAGCTTTAAACTACCAAATCCTCGCACTTCCATATGCTCACCTCTGGCTAAGGTCCCCACAACATGATTCAACATTTCGGTTACAACTTCTGCAACGACTTTATTTGGTAGTCTAGTTTCCTTGTCAGCTATTCTCTTAATCAAGACAGACTTGGGTACCTCTGGCTTCTTCTTGGGTGTTTCTATCATATTACCTCCAAGTTCTTAGCTAAACCGCCTAACAGGGATGGAAAAACCGTAGCGGTTATTCCTGTTATCACTATTCGCCTTTTGCCACTTTGAACGCTTCGGCCATAGCATTAGAAAAATTGCCTTCTTCTTGCTTACTGTTATTGCTAACAGCTGCTACTACGGTTTCTTTCTCGTTGGTTTCGTCCTTAGCACGAAGAGACAACATGATGACACGGTTCTTACGGTCAACGCTGGCGTATTTGACTTCGATGGCATCACCCATCTTTAGAGTCGACATGATATCTTCAGTGCGATCACGAGCGGTGTCGGAAGCACGTAGACACCCTTCTACACCATCCGCCAGTTTAACTGTAGCACCTTTAGCATCAACTGCTGTAATTTTACCCGGCACTATAGCCCCTTTCTTATGCACTGATAGGTAACTATTGAATGGGTCTTCTGCCAGTTGCTTTATACCTAAGGAGATACGCTCGCGTTCTGCATCAACTTGTAAAACTATGGCGGCGATTTCATCACCTTTTTTGTATTTACGCACTGCTTCTTCACCGGGTTCTTCCCAAGAGAGATCAGACAAATGAACCAGGCCGTCGATACCGCCATCTAAACCGATAAAAACACCAAAGTCAGTGATGGATTTGATTTTTCCTTCAACACGGTCATTTTTACTGTGAGTTTCTGCAAACTGTTCCCACGGATTCATTTTGCACTGTTTCAGACCGAGGGAAATGCGGCGACGGTCTTCATCAATATCAAGTACCATCACTTCAACTTCATCACCAACGTCAACCACTTTAGATGGATGAATGTTTTTATTTGTCCAGTCCATTTCGGAAACGTGTACCAAACCTTCAACGCCTTCTTCGATCTCTACGAAGCAACCGTAATCAGTCAGATTAGTGACTCGACCCGTCAACCTAGTCTTTTCAGGGTAACGCTTAGCAATGGCAACCCAAGGATCTTCACCCAATTGTTTCAGGCCTAGTGATACACGAGTACGTTCACGGTCATATTTCAAAATTTTGACTTTTATTTCGTCGCCTACGTTGACAATCTCACCGGGGTGCTTAACGCGTTTCCAAGCCATGTCAGTAATGTGTAACAAGCCATCGACGCCACCCAAATCAACAAATGCACCGTAATCAGTCAGGTTTTTAACGATACCCTGAACTACCGCGCCTTCTTGCAGGTTTTCCAGCAATTGATCACGTTCGGCGCTGTTTTCCGATTCGATAACGGCACGACGCGAAACCACAACGTTGTTGCGTTTTTGATCCAGCTTGATAACTTTGAATTCAAGATTTTTGCCTTCTAGATGCAACGTATCACGAACAGGACGGACATCAACCAATGAACCAGGTAAAAACGCGCGGATGCTGTCGATCTCAACAGTAAAACCACCTTTCACTTTGCCGTTAATGATACCGCTAACGGTTTCTGCATTTTGATAAGCTTTGCCCAGACTCACCCATGCTTCGTGGCGTTTAGCTTTCTCACGGGATAACAATGTTTCACCAAAGCCGTCTTCGATTGCATCTAGTGCAACGTCAATTTCGTCACCAACCTGGATTTCCAGTTCACCTCGTCCATCCCTGAACTGTTCCATGGGAATCGCTGATTCAGATTTTAGACCGGCATCAACCAGTACGACACCTTTACCGATAGAGACAACAACACCACGGACGATAGAACCAGGACGTGTTTGAATTTCTTTTAGGGATTCTGCAAAGAGTTGAGCAAAAGATTCTGTCATTTTAATGATCTTCAAGGGTTATCGTATAACTTCCATCTAGCCTCCCGCCGAATGGGGTTGTTTCATATGTCTCACCACCGATCCTTGGTAGCAAGGTTAATTAACGCTTTTTGCCTGCTAGTACAGGCTTATCGACGCCTCCCGTCTTAATACCCCCACAGGGATGGCTAAATTTTTTTTCGAATATAGGCCAATGACTCTGTGAACACCTGCTCAATAGACATCTTGGTTGCATCCAGTACCAAGGCGTCCGCTGCGGGGACCAAGGGCGCAACAGACCGATTGCGATCACGATTATCACGCTCTTGTATATCGACTAAAAGACGCTCAAAGTTAACATTAAACCCCTTTTCCTGCAACTGTAGAGTACGCCGCCGTGCACATTCTTCTACGCTAGCAGAGAGAAATATTTTAACAGGAGCATCCGGAAACACTACCGTACCCATATCACGACCGTCAGCAATCAAGCCGGGTTTTTTGCGGAATTCCCGTTGGCGACGCAATAGTGCCTCACGGATCCGTGGAAATGTTGCTATTTGAGACGCTCTGTTACCTATGGCTTCAGTGCGGATTTCATTGCTGACATCCTCACCTTCTAGAATAACTTGCAATTGCTTGTTGTTTGAGACAAAGCAAACATCGAGATTTGCGGCAATGGGAACCAACGCTTCTTCGGTATTGATATCAAGTTGATGATGTGAAGCTGCCAGTGCTAAAACACGATAAATAGTACCAGAATCCAGTAAATGCCACTTTAGCAATTCAGCTAATGCGTTGCATAATGTGCCCTTACCCACTCCACTAGGTCCATCAACGGTTATCACCGGGACTATCACCGTCATTTTTTCTCTCCTATCACTGAACCTCATGTTAGCCCGATAGGGCTAACACCGGCGCGGCATTATACGCTTTATCGTTACTAAACGTTAACTCTATAGCTGTTTAAAAAAAATGTAGGAACCTATTAAAAATCTATTACGTTTCTTAATTAGACCTTTTGCATAACCTGCTAAGTGGTGTGAATTCGGTATTACACGGTACTAAAGCTTCATGTATTCGCATGTACACAGCGGCTACTGTAAGCTCTGACTTCACATAACGAACAACGGTTTTGCAAGAGATCTATTGATGCAAACGGCTGAAATACTGAAAATAATCAGGGAAAGTTTTGTTAACACAATGAGGATTTAGCAGAGTTATCGGGATATCCGATAGTGCCACCAGTGAAAAGCACATTGCTATACGATGGTCGTTATAGGTGTTTATTTCAGTAGAAATGAACTTTTCTGGCGGAGTAATACGGATGTAGTCTGTGTTTTCTTCTACTTTGGCACCTATTTTCCGTAGTTCTGTCGCCATCGCGGATAAACGATCCGTTTCTTTCATTCGCCAGTTATAAATATTACGTAGGGTAGTGGATCCCGTAGCAAACAATGCGGTAGTCGCGATAGTCATAGCGGCATCAGGTATTGGGTTCATATCCATATCGATACCGTGTAATTGGCCGCGGCAGCATTCAATATAATTTTCGCCCCACTTTATCGTTGCCCCCATTTTTTCCAGCACCTCGGCAAATTTGATGTCACCCTGTATGCTTTTTTTGCCAACACCCGTCACCCGGACCATGCCACCCTTAATCGCTGCGGCTGCTAAAAAATATGAAGCTGAAGAAGCATCCCCTTCCACATGATATTCCCCGGGCGAATGATAGTGCTGCCTACCCTTGATATAAAATTGTTGATAATTTTGTTGGTAAACGTCAACGCCGAAAATTTTCATTAAATGCAGCGTGATATCGATATAGGGCTTAGATACCATATCACCCTGAATCTGAATATGGGTATCTTGAGCTGCCATGGGAGCTGCTATCAATAATGCACTGAGGAACTGGCTGGAAATACTGCCATCAAGCGTCAAATTACCGCCACAAAAACCGCCCGTTAAGCGCAGTGGTGGATAATTGTTCTGTTCTAGATAGCCGATTTGTGCCCCCCCCTGACGCAATGCGTCAACCAAATGTCCAATGGGTCTCTGTTTCATGCGTGTTTCACCGGTCAAAATAATCTCATTATTACCTAGGCACAGAACAGCGGTGAGAGGGCGCATCGCAGTACCTGCATTACCCAAAAAGAGTTGCGGAGTGTCGTTGGCAAAAGGTGCATGGTTGGCAAACAGCGCTCTGCCTAATCCATTAATTTCGCAGTGAGTCTTGTTAATAGCAAGCTGATAAGTGACACCCAGCGTTTTTAATGCTTTAAGCATGTGGTGAATATCATCGCTGTTTAACAAATTGTGGATCCGGGTCGTCCCCGTCGCCAATGCCGCCAATAGCAACACCCGGTTAGAGATGCTTTTCGAACCGGGTAAATTAAGAGTACCGTTAACCAAAGGGATAGGTCGTAGCGTTAAGGACTCATTCATGAGGACATTGCTCAAACTCAGACATAAAATTGACCAATGCTTTTACACCATCAAGTGGCATAGCGTTATAAATAGAAGCTCTCATCCCGCCAACTGCAGAATGGCCTTTTAATGCCTGTAAGCCTCGCTTTTTGGCTTTTTTTAGGAAAATTTCATCCAACATAGGATCAGTCAATTGGAAAGGCACATTCATCACTGAACGGTTATTCCCGGCAACCTTGTTACGATAAAGCTTGCTGTTATCAATGAATGAATACAACAAGTTAGCCTTAACCTTATTGCGTTTTTCCATCTCGGCAAGGCCGCCTTGTTCTTTTAGCCATTTAAATACCAAACTGGCGAGGTACCAGGCAAAAGTAGGGGGGGTATTAAACATAGAGTTGTAATCGGTCAACGTTTTATAATTAAGAATAGAAGGGGTTAGCGGGTGTGCTGTGCCCAGTAAATCCTTACGTACAATCACGAGCGTTAATCCTGCGGGTCCAATATTTTTTTGCGCCCCGGCATAGATCACGCCATAGCGACTCACGTCTATCGGGCGAGAAAGCAACGATGAAGAAAAATCGGCAACCACAATTTTACCCGGAAAATTCGGTTGTTCATCGATGGTGATACCGTCGATGGTTTCATTCGGGCAATAGTGCACATAAGCGGCATCATCATGTAATGACCATTGACTCATAGGTTTAACACCACTTCGTCCATCGGTACATGTGGTAGTAATGTTAACTACCTTGGGTTTGCAATAACGAACTGCTTCTTTGATCGCGCTGTTCGCCCAAAAACCGCCATTAACATAATCGGCAGTTGTGTTGGTACCCAACAGATTAAGTGGAACTGCCGCAAATTGTCCCCTGGCTCCACCTTGACAAAACAGCACCTGATAATTACTGGGAATATTTAATAGCTCGCACAGATCTTTTTCAGACTCCTGAGCTAAAGCAAGAAATTCTTTACTACGATGGCTGATTTCCATCACAGAAGTGCCTAGATCCTGCCAGTTAGATAATTCTTTTGCCGCACGGTGCAACACCTCGGCAGGTAGCATCGCGGGTCCCGCGCTGAAATTATAAATTGTGGCCATTTTATCACCTGTTGGTTAACATTAATCACTACGTAGCAGCTTTAATACTGGCGTGACATCGGGCATCACACCATGCCAAAGTTTAAATGCATGTGCCGCTTGGCTAACTAGCATACCTAAACCATCGGTATAGTGTATTGCGCCATGCTTCGCGACCCAAGTGAGAAAGGGGGTCAAACCTGATTGATAGCACAAATCATAGCAACCTGTATCATTGGATATAATAGAGGCAGGCAATCTGGGCATGTCATTATTCATCGCCGAACCAGTGGCATTGATAATTAAATTAAATTTTTCTCCGGCTAATGCCATCATGTCCCATGCATCAACATGCTGTTTAAAATGTTCTCTGAGCTGTTGTGCACGACTAAAAGTGCGATTGGTGATAACGATATGGCAACCATACGAGAGTAAAGGCGGGATGATCCCACGAGCTGCGCCGCCAGCTCCGATCAATAGGATACGATCTTGTGTCTGGATTAAATTCAGCCTCACAAGATCACTCAATAAGCCCATGCCGTCGGTATTATCGCCAAGCCATCGTTCGTCGTCTAAACGCTTTAAAGTATTCACTGCACCCGCCAGTGCTGCTCTTTCAGTAAGCTGGTGGCATAGCTCATAGTGACAGCCCTGTTTATGGTGACGAAATAGCGCGTAGGCGCGTTCCTTAAACGGCATGGTAATATTAGCCCCTTGTGCACCAGCAGCAAAAAAAGCGGTCAACGTTGCTTCAAAATCAGCATGGGTCGCCAGTATCGCACTGTACTGCTGCGAAATACCGGTTTGTGCGGCAAAAAGCGCATGAATTTTAGGTGATTTACTGTGTTCGATAGGATTACCAAAAACTGCAAATTGCGGCATATTTTTTCTCTATGAAACCTTTTTGTGAGTCCATGAGGATCGCGAGCACCCGGTAACACAGAATTTGCAGCAGGTAGTAGGTTTTGCAAGAAGTCTACTGTTAGCTTAGCCCTGACGCACTTGTTTGCCGGTTAAGCTATCTCTGATTTCAGAAGGCTTTTCACGACCGCCAATCTGTCCGGATAACACAGGTAAAACTGTGCCAAATTGCATTTTAACTTCGCTCTCACTGCGGCAAGGTTGGCAACCACTTAAATTCGCACTGGTTGAAACCACCGGCTTACCATAATAAGTACAAAGCTGTTGCACTAGCGGATGATCAATCACCCTGACGGCGAGCGAGTTGAAGCGTCCGGTCAACCAACAAGGCGTCTCTGAACGAGCAGGGATCACCCAGGTGACGGCGCCTGGCCAGCTGGCAAAGACATTTTGCCGCTGTACCCTATTCAGTTGTGTATCATCCACATAAGGCCTTAACTGATCATAATTCGCTGCCACCAAAATCAATCCTTTTTCCCGAGGACGTCGTTTTAAGGCTAATAAGGCATCAACGGCCTTTTCGCTATCAGGATCACAGCCCAGGCCGAATACGGCTTCTGTCGGATAGGCAATCACTTCTTCACGTTGCAATGCTAACACTATGTTAGCCATATTTTTATTTATCACAGAGGCTTTTCTTATTTTCTACCCAGAGATAAAGATCGTTCACGGTATTAATATCAATGATATCTTCTTCATTCATATCAAGCTTCAGTTGCTCACTGATCATGATCACCATATCGATCAGTGCGATGGAATCTGCGTATAATTCATCAACCAGGTGCTTTTCACCACTGATATCCTGCTCGTCACATCCTAGACAAGCAACCAGGATTTGGCGGATGACGGCCTCGTACTCAGTTTTACCACTCTTCTTCATCCTTCGATCCCCAATCTTCTTCATTACTAGGCGCAGTACTCGACGTCATAATCTCCGACATCCAAGGTTTATACAAGGTCTTAAAGCCGAAGCTTTCCATGATTTTATCATCATCTTTAGCGGCATCTTGTGCCTTGAGTCTATCGTCAAGTTTTGCCTCAGAGATAACCTTTTCTTTAAAAGATTGCCTCAATATTCTTATCCTTTGGGGTTCTCGGTAAGACTCTTTAGCAGAATCTATAGCGGATTTTTTATAATCAGACTCAAACCGATAGAAAGCTTCTTTTAATCCCTGGGATCTAGCATCAAAATCATCAGGACGGGTGGCATTTTTATCAAGATCATCCATTAACGTTTTAATTCTATCCCTCAGTCGCAGAGGAGGCTTGCTTTCATTCGATGAAACCGAGCCTGAATCATAAAATACCCCACCAATAGACTCTATCATAGCTTTTCCTTCTCAGTCTTTACATCTGTGTCATTGTTTAATTGAGCAGCGTCAAATTTTGTTTGAAAAACCTCTCTCAGTTGTTGTAAAGCATTTTGTGAGAGTTGGCGGCATTCTGTCATCGCCTCATTGGCCAGTGATAAACCGGTAACGGCTTGTTCAAGAAATTCATCGGGAACAAATTCAGCAATGTGATCAGCGTATTTAATGACAAACCTGGTTTCTTCATGGTATTCAATGTTTATCGGTTTACTCCAAGTTTCATGAAGAAATTGCAACAATTGAGCATGTCTTTTTTTGGCATAGGTTGGCAGGATTAAATGTAATACAGGCGCATTATCAACCTGTTCTTTATCTAATTTATGCAACCATTCATCTACCAGAATAATCAGTAAATCAGGGTGGTCCAGTGCGTTGGACAACATTTCTTTGGCCCGTACTTGTAAAGTCGCGTTTAATTTATCACTTAAATTATGACTCGCATCAATATATTGCGTAATATGCTGTGCCGCAGTAATCACACCTTGTTGATAACCTTCAGCGTAGGCATTCTTTTGTATTTTTTCCGCGTCTACTGTCGCCTGCTTAAGGATTTTTTTTGCACGCCAAAAGGCTTCAGACAAGATATTTTTTGCCCGTTTTTGCCCAGTTACTTGTGCCCGTGTCAGTAATACGCCTTCATGTACCGCTGAAGGAGAAAGTAAGGGAATATTTTTTAACATAGTGAATAGCCACAGTAATAAATTTGGTTAATATTTTTATTCATATTTTGTCTTAGAGACTATTCGAAATCATGCACGTAAACAGGTTTCTACTGCACCGGTCACTTTTTTGGTCAGGGCGGATATCAGTGAAACGTCAAAATTATATTCACCAAGTTCTTTTTGCAATTGAGCAAGCTCATCGGTGCTTATCCTAGGATTGGCTATTTTTGCTAAAATTTCATTTCTTCTATCAGAAAAATCTACCGCATTGGTAGCATAAGACTGAACCATACGATCTTCCAGCGAGACTATTGGGTTGTTATCTGGCGTAATATCATTAGCAACAGCCGCCATACCTTTAATATTTTCTAGTGAATGCATGATTACCTCTATGGATTGAAAGATAAAAAAAGAAAGCAGGGCAGTCCCCTGCCTTTCTGTTAACGGAAGTTACCCACAATACTCATATCAATATCTTTCAGTGCTTTTATCGTATTAGATTGCGCATTTCTGATGATGGTATAGGTACTGAGTTTTTGTTGATAGTCAGCCAGATGTGATGGTGAATCTATGTTTCCCGGTTTTTTTAATTCATTTAAAGCTTCTTTATATTTAGCTTGAGCAGAAATTACACTAGCATTAAAATCTGTAGATACGTCTGCTAAATAACTTTTGCCTCCGTTATTGAAATGTTCTACAATTTCATTGACATCCTTAATATATTCATTTTTAACTGGTGTGGGTGCAGTAGTTGACATTTTATTTTTCCTCAAATTTATAAAGGTTTAGGAAAGTACCAGTAACCAGGAGCAACCTTTATATAACCCTGATCACCGTATTTAAATGATTTGCCTTTGAGCCAATCATCTTTTAATTCAACGGAAAATTGCACATAGTGTTCGCCCCAGGTTTGCATATAATCGGTGACAAAACTACGCAGTTGTTGTAATTGACCATCATCCAGTGACCCTTGAATAATAAAGGTGACACTGCCGCTGTTATCATTGCGGGTATAAGGAATGGCCATTTTTTTAATCCCCGCTTCGGCCTGATAAGCGACTTCTGTATCACTTATCACTAGCAATTGACTTTGCTCGGCATAGGGAATTTGTTGATTCAAATTCTTTATAAGCTGTGCCCGCTGTTGATCATTAAGCTGACTGCGCTCTTCACTGATTAATATTACGGGTGATTGAGGTGTTTCTATTCTGATGCGATGGTATTTTACCGTCGGCCAATTTTCAGTTAACCATAATCCAATGCGTTGTTCTTCACTTTGTAAACTTAGCACTCTGACTGGCTTAGAAAAATGAAGACGTATCAAAGATTGCCGTGCCCATGCCACTTCTTTTTCATTATTTGCCAGAATATAAATCCAACCATCATGACCGTGAAAGATATGATATTTTCCTTCGTTATCACCGAGCAAGGATGAAAGTTCACCGCTTTGTTTTTGCTTACTGTCTCGATAGTCAAAATTAGCCACAATGATTGCCGAAATTAATGTTACTGCGCTTAAAGAGCACCAAAGAGCGGCTCGGGATTTTTTTGCTAATGGCAAGGGCGTTGTTTTTTCTTTTTCTTTTCCCGGATAAAGCAGAATTTCTTCTGCCCATTCACTGTTTATTTCTTTGACCGCAAAAACGACTTCGCCAACGGTGATTATTTGGTTAAAGAGTATCGACGCTGCCTTATTTTTTTCGCTATCGTCTTCATTATTTAGTTCACGTAATAATACGTTGGCTGGCGTTTGGTCATCAATGTTAATTTCAAAATTACTGCCTGCTGAAGTAACCGGAATAAAAATAGTATTTTCAGGAAAAATGGGTAAATGCTGTTGTGTTAACACTTAATTTTCTTTAGCCACAATAAATAATGTTTTACCGCTCGCTAGATCGAATTCACAGCCCTTTAACATACCATTGAGCAAACGAATAACGATCTGTGCTGCTGTGGTTTCTTTTTTTATTTCTCTATGCATAATCGCTTATTACTTTTTTTAGCAATCCAATGTGAAGTCTAGCCGTGTCAATATAATAATGAGAGATTAACAAATGGCGCTTGTCACATCCTGATAAGAATCTCATCAATTATCCTGATGACCATCATGTTTTATTTTATTTGTTATAATGTGTCCATACACGACGAGCATAACGCATTCTCAGATCACGACGAGATTTATGTAATCCCGCGTTATAAGCACCGACCGCTTCCCAAGAATATCCGTAGATTTTCATCATATCAGAGAGTATTGAGGCACCGACAAGCACCGACAAACAGGGGTCTGCTTTCATCTTTTTTGCATCAATGCCAAGTTTACGTAACCGTGGAAAGTGGCTACTGTTAATTTGCATCAATCCAACGTCATAACTGCCATTATTATTGCGACCAACTGCATTGGGTTTCATTCCTGACTCTACTTGTGCAATGGCCTTAAGCAATTTTGCTTCAATACCAAAACTTTTTTCTGCTTGCTGCCAACAACTTGCTTGTGCCAATGGACTGAATATAAGCAGGATGAGTGTATTTAAATAGACAAATATTTTCATATTGATATTTCCTTTAGCTAGCTATATTTAATTGAGTAACAGTGTTGTTGTGTCGTAATGGACTATAAAAACATTTTTCTTTAACTGGAGTTGATAATTTTTTATATTTCAAAGAAAGTGACGCATTTTTTGCTGCTGTTGAAATATCACTCATGAAATAATTCTGCATAAAATAATCGTGCACGGTTTTTTGCGTACCATGATTATGTTCTCTCGGCGAATTCACATAGTGATAATTATCTAATAAAATACCTTGGTTTTCAGCGGATGCTTTCGTTTTTTCGGCTAATTCAATGGCTTCGATATAATGCTCTTCTTTTGCCAGAATAACCGCCAAAAAACTTTGTAATGTGGCATGTTGTGGTGCCTGTTCAATCAATTTTCTTTTGCCTATGCGAATAGCAGCAGTAGCATCACCATTGATAAAGTTTAATAGCATTTTAAGAATGCCAGAAGCTACCCTTGTCGGTAATAATTTCAAACTGATATGTACCGCATCAAGCGCTTCTTTTATACGCCCCACAAGCAGTAAATGCCAGGCATGATAATAATGAATTGCCGCATTCGATGGTGCGAGTGATGTCGCCTGTTGAAATAAAATATCAGCAACACAATGTTCTTTATTTATACTATTTAGTATCGCTAATAGGGATAAGGCTAGAGCATTATCTGGCTCTTTCGACAAGGCTTTTATTACCGTCCTTTTTGCTTCCATTTGCGCATGTTTTTTAGCGAATAAACCTAAATTTGCCATTGCCAAATAACATTCAGCGATACTGGTTAATAAAAGTGGATGGTTTGGATCTTTATCCAAACATTGCAAAAATTGTGATAAAGCTTTTTTCACACTCGAAGGCGTATAACAATCAAGTTGATGGCGTCCATTAAGGTAAGCAATGGCAGTATCTGATTCTTTCATGAGTGGAACCGCATTTTTTCCGTTAATTAAACAAGGGATATAACGCGGTAGAAAATCGTCGATCAGGCATTGCAAACTAAGACAACTAAAATTAATGTTCTCATCAAGCGTGAAACTTTCTCGGTGAACGATATAATGATCTCGAGTACGTACTAATTCAATACGTAGCGAAGGTTTAATACTATGGGTTATCATCATACCCGCGAGATAATAATCAGGCTGGGTTTTATCCAATAAAGTGACAATATCATCATAATCTTTACAACTGCTGGTCAATGTTGAAGGCAAAATATTTAGCCCTCGTGCCGCATATTTTGATAACGCCTGTATTAAAAAGTCGTGCATCACTGATGAATGAGTAGGGTTATCCATTTTGAAAAGCAATACGGCGAGCACACTTTTTGATTCACGTTCATTCACTGGCGAGACGTGGGTGACTGGGCATGTAAAACGGTAGCCTTTACCATAAATAGTATCAATATAGCGATTGTTTTTATTTTCCTTCAGTAAGCGTCGTAATACATAGACACAACGTGTCAATGATTCTTCAGCAACAGCATCACCTCCCCACACTTTTTCTAATATTTCATCTTTAGAAATAAGTACACCGGCGGAGTTAAGCAAGAGTATTAACACCCCAAGTTCTTTAGGTGGCAGACTGGTTTCTTTATCCTGGTAATAAAGAATTCCATCCATTCTTAAAGTAAATTCACCAAAAATATATTGTTCAACGTCAGATAATATTTTATTCATTAGATACTAATCTCTTAGTTTAATTAGCCTAAATTTTCTGTGTTACTTCCATTAATAAGGTGGTTAATGCAAGTAGATACGTTTGTTTAATAGATCACTGTGTTTATAAAAAGAAACGCAGTTTCTACGATTAAATAACGGCTAGGACAAAATAATCGTTTTATATAAACAAAACTATCTCAATATGACTATAATTTATCTTTAATAAGATAGGTACAAACAATGGCGGTCATATTAATCTATTCTTGGTAAAAAAATGTATAGCACTTGTAAAAGTGCCGAAATTAGCAATTTTTTCGTAATAGAGGAGGAAAGGTATTTTTTACTGATGTAGAGATAAGAGCTTGTATTAGCTCGGCCAAAGGTGTTGCACCAATAATTGAACCTTACGTTTGCCACGAAATTCATTAACGTCGAGTTTGTAAGCCAAATGAACGTCAAGCACAGTATTATTGGGCCATATCTTAGGATCAATATTAAAAGCGATGCCATCCAGTAAGGGGCCACCGGTTAGCGGTTGCAAATTTAACTTTAAATGGCATTCACCTACTAGCCGCTGTTGTAGAATGCGAAATTTACCATCAAAAGTGGGTTCCGGAAAAGCTTGTCCCCAAGGCCCCCCTGCTTGCAATAATTCCGCTATTTCCAGTGATAATTCGCCTGCGCTCAGCTCCCCATCGGACCAAATAATCCCTTCAAGCTGTGAGGCATCCAATGTTTCGCCGACGAGATCGGCAAAGCATTGTCGAAATTGCTCAAATTTATCTTGCTGTAACGACAACCCTGCCGCCATCGCGTGGCCGCCAAATTTTAATATGAGCCCTGGATTTTTTGCATCCAGGCGCTCCAATACATCGCGTAGATGTAAACCGGCAATAGATCGCCCCGAGCCTTTCAATATCCCCTCTCCTGCGGGGGCAAAAGCGATGACTGGCCGATGAAAACGTTCTTTAATGCGTGATGCGAGAATACCTACCACCCCCTGATGCCATTCTTGGTGATACATAGCAATGCCATAGGGCAACACGTTGCTGTTGTATTCCAGTTGATCACAGAGTTGCAACGCTTCTGCCTGCATACCTCGTTCAATCTCACGTCTGGTTTGATTAAGCGCATCAAGATCCTGAGCCAGTGTTCGTGCTTCTTCTTGGTCGTCACTCAGTAACAATGCCACACCAATCGACATATCATCCAGGCGTCCCGCTGCATTGAGCCGAGGAGCAATGAAGAATCCCAGGTCACTGGCAACCAATTGTTGTGCATCACGTTTAGCAACGTCCAATAAGGCACAGATACCGGGGCGACATTTCCCTGCCTTGATACGGTTCAAACCCTGATGTACCAAAATACGGTTATTGCTATCCAGCGGCACCACATCAGCGACGGTGCCTAAAGCGACAAGATCCAGCAGCTCGGCCAGATTCGGTTTCAGCAATGCCTGTTGCGCAAACCAACCGCTATCTTGCAAACGAGCGCGCAATGCTAGCATGAGGTAAAACGTTACCCCGACTCCAGCGAGGGATTTAGAAGGGAAAGCACAATCGGCAAGATTAGGATTAATGATGGCGTCGGCAGCGGGCAAAACATCCCCAGGTAGATGGTGATCGGTCACCAGAACCTGTATTCCTTTTTGATGAGCGAGATCGACACCGGCGTGAGAGGAAATACCATTGTCTACCGTGATAATCAATTCTGCACCTCGGACAGCAACTTGCTCGACCACCTCAGGGCTAAGACCATAACCATCGTCGAAACGGTTAGGCACCAAATATTGCACGTTATTCGCACCCATGCTGCGCAGCGCCAGTACCGCCAGCGCAGTGCTGGTAGCGCCATCGGCATCAAAATCTCCAACGACCATTATCTGCCGCTGTTCAGTCATTGCCTGCTGCAGCAGATTAACCGCTGTGTCAATACCTGCTAGTTGTTGCCATACCAGTAGGCTTTTTACACCCCGTTCTAACTCTTGTGCATCTTTAACCCCCCGCGCCGCATACAGGCGGCGCAGTAGCGGGTGCAATTGCAACGGCAGTTTATATTGAGGTGTCATTTCACGACGACGTAGCTGGGTTTTGATTATCACTGACCACCGTACCTACAAATATCTATTGAGAACCTATTCGAAATTTCTTGTGCTCGCCGTGTTTTAGTCACGTAATTCGTCGAAAACACGCTCAAAATGCTCCTTGACGCCCTTTTATTGTACAAAAAGTAAACTTGGCCTTTCGCTCAGTTTTCCCTCTTCTGAGCAACGCGAAAAAAATTTGGAACAGGCTCTAAGATTGCATTTGTTCCATGATAAATGGAATAGCATAAAATAGGTAACAAACAGGGATAAGATTTTTGCGAGCTGTATCGAAAAAAATCATTTATGTCATCTATTTTATGCATATTAGATAACAAATTGACTTTATTCCCGGTATACAGGCAGGAATGTGCTGACTTGTGGCCAGAGCAAGGAGAAAGCCGTTGGAACATAAGAAAGATCTTACTATGAAAAAAGTTGCCGAAATAGCAGGCGTTTCAACTGCAACCGTGTCGCGGACATTGACATACCCAGAAAAAGTTTCCATTTTTACCCGGCGCAAAGTGGAGGAGGCAGTTGTCACCGTGGGTTATTATCCTCATACCTTATGCCGTAATGTTAACCATCATGAATCCCATAATATTTTGGTTATCGTACCAGATATCAGCGATCCATTTTTTGCTGATATTATTCAGGGCATAAAGAAAACGGCCGTCGATCATGCTTATTTAGTGATCATCGTAGATTGCGCACAACAAATTCAGCAGGAACAAACGTTTATCGATCTGATTGTTACCAAGCAGATTGATGGCATGTTACTTTTGGGCTCCAATTTGCCTTTTAACATTGGTAAAGAGCAGCAACGGAATTTTCCGCCAATGATCATGGTGAATGAGTTTGTTCCGGAACTGGAATTGTCCACGGTACATATCGATAATCTCAGTGCTGCCTTTCAAACCGTTGACTACTTACATAGCCAGTTGGACCATCATCGTATTGCCTGTATTGCCGCGCAAGAGTGTATTCCACTTAGTTGTTACCGTCTGCAAGGTTATATTCAAGCACTTCACCGTAACAGTATTACAATAAGAAATGAGTACATCGTTCGTGCTGATCGCAGCTACGAGGCAGGAGCCAAAGCATTCGCCACGCTGATGGCATTACCTCATTCACCTACAGCAATATTTTGTTACAACGATATTATGGCCATTGGCGCAATTTGGCAGGCAAAAAAACTGGGATTACAGATCCCACAAGACGTTTCACTAGTTAGGATTCGATAACCTGGAATTATCACAATATTGCGATCCCCCATTAACCACAGTGGCACAGCCTTGCTATCAAATTGGTCAGAAAGCCATGTTGTTACTGC